>JACRBH010000077.1 GCA_016234535.1 Chloroflexota bacterium | reverse complement strand
TTAATGGCAACGATGCGATCCAAAACAGCATCGCGCGCGCGAAAAACCTCGGCCATGCCGCCAGAGCCGAGTTTTTCAAGCAGTTGATAACGACCGTTGAGGAGTGTTCCTTCGTCCATTGAGTGGGATTATATCATTGGGGTGACGCTGGTCAGGAGAGAGGCGAATGCCTCATCATCAATCAGCCTTTTGCGAAAAATAACTGTCTAATACGCCACGAACATACTCATTTACTTTGTTGGCATTATCACCAATTTTTTGCAATAATAAATTCTACATATTTCTTCTGACCAACATTCTATTAGAAAACCATTGGGAAACCTTATTCCTATCATTGGGTCCTTCGGATATGACTGACCACACCCACAAGAATATTCGAGATATTCAACAATGCCAACTTTCCCAATAAACTCCTGATCGCCTGTGTCATCTGAAAATCTAAGGACGACTACATTATCTTTTGGTTGATAGGGACTAGATTCAACCTTCTCATAGATAGGTTTTGACTCTGCCATAAGATACCTTTGCCTTCAAACACCGACAAGCTAAGTTTCAATTACTCATTTAAACTTTCAACCTGTATTGCCCACGCCCTACAAATTCAACAATATTTTTATCTCTCAAATACTGCAATTGCTGTCTTATCTTCGCTTTGACGTTGTTATTTACAGGGTGCTTGGCTTTCAAAAAGGACTCAAAGTTATAAACTTCATCCAATGAAAACTCATTCTTCTTGATTCGCTCGACACAAATTAAAACATCAAGCAACCAGCCTTTTGATTCAATGTCATGCGTGCTTTTAACAAACTCAGTTTTATTCCAATTACCCAAAACTTCATTCCTACTTTTTGCGGCCCCGTTTTGAACATAAAATATTTTTCCAAGTTCAGGGATATTTTTTATGTCAATATTACAGCCAATCCAACCAGCCCGTCTTGCAGTAACATTTAACGCCTTTCTCTTCTCAATAATATCCGGGATAAAGAAGTATTTGGGGATGGTCAGAAAATTCTTGATTTCAAGCGTAGACCTATCGTAAGTCAGAAAAAAGAAATTCGGATTGTTTTCCGATTTCAGTCTTTCAATCATAGTGGAATATGCACCATCGACTATTTTCTTTCCCATAGCTCCTTGTTTCGACTTTAACTCAAACTCTTCCGAACACTTCTTACAATAAAAATCTGCAACAGGCTTATTGTTTTCAAAGTTATTTAAGTCGTTGCCACAACTAGGACAGAATACTGAGTTGTTTACCCAATATTCTGTCATTACCCTTATTCGTTGACTACCACTTGAGTAATTTGTTGCAATTTCAAAGGGCAACTTTAAATCCATGTTTGTTCATCCTTTTGTTCATCCTAAAGTATGTTTTATTGCACTCGTTTGACGCTGGTCTCTGACCAGCGTCACCATATAAGCAGAACTTAATCTTTCGGTTGAATGGCTTATTATTTTAGCATGAAGTCAGTTTTATTTTTCTTCATCACCTTCATGCTGTTGATTTTTTATCTTTAGGGCTTACGCGCTAAAGATTTATCAGGGGACCAAATTCCCCCTCAGGTATAATCCTCCCATGCGAAAGGGACTTTTACTCTACAACCCAACAGCGGGACGCTATCCCGTGGGGCGCTTTGTACATGGAATCATTCATCCGCTGAAGAACGCGGGCTGGAGCATGGAGATCGCCGAGACCTTAAGCGGAACTCATGCTACACAGACAGCGCATCAAGCTGCCAGTGAAAAATATGACGCAGTCTTCGCCATCGGCGGCGACGGGACAGTTGGTCAGGTGGCGAGCGGATTGATCCACACCGAAACCGCGCTGGCTGTGCTCCCTGCCGGCACAACCAATGTCTGGGCGTTGGAGCAGGGTCAAAAACCTTTTAGCTGGTTCAAGTGGCAGGCTCTGCGCGAGAATGCGGAACTGCTGGCGAATGTCGAGCCGCAGCGGGTGGATGTCGGCATCTGCAACGACCGTCCGTTTTTATTGTGGGCCGGCATAGGGCTGGATGCGCAAACCATTCACAGATTGGAACCACGTCCGCGATTCTTTAAACATATTTCCGTCCCGCATTATTTTGCGACCACCGTTTGGGAGGCCACTTTCTGGCACGGACTTGACCTGCGCGTCTGGACCGATGGCGAATTTGTGGAAGGACATTATCTCGTAGCCGTCGCGACCAACATCCGCCATTATGCGGGCGGCATGTCACTGATCTCGCCAGATGCCCTGCTCGATGACGGTGAAATGGATATGTGGCTCTTAAGCGGTGACAGCCTCGCGGATGCGCTGCGTCATTTCTTTGATCTTGTCGCTGGCCGCCATCTCACATCCGATCAGGCGCGACGGCTTCCCTTCCACACTGCGCGCGTCGAATCAGATGCAGCCTTCTCCATTCAAGTGGACGGCGACCCCGTGCTCGGCGGTAAAAAGACCGAGATCAAAACCCTGCACCGCGCTCTGAAAGTGCTCATGCCTAAAGATGCTTTACAATTGTTGAAAGACCCAAAGAGATAAATGGATTTCATTCCGTCATTGCGAGCCGCCGCTCTTGTATTTGGCGGCGAAGCAATCCCCACATCATTAAGAGAGATTGCTTCGGGCAAAAGCAAGAGCGCCTTCGCAATGACGGATGCAAGGTAAAAAATAATGGACTTACGCCCCTATCTAAATCGCTATGTGATTCTCGGCACTCTGGCTGTTGCTGGGATTTTGCTGATCGTCACCCTCATTATCATCGGCTGGACGTCTCCCCGCTTCTCTCCTGACGTTGGGTTTGCTCCTGCCGACCTGACGATGATCCCAGCCCCGACACATACACCCAATGTCACAGCCGTGCCAACCAATGATCCACTGATCACACCCACGCTCGCGGCTGATACGATCGGTATCGGCGCCTACGTTCAGATCACCGGCACCGAAGGCCAGGGACTACGCATCCGCGCCTCGGCAGGTCTAACCGCCGACACTGTTTTCCGCGGCGAAGAATCTGAAGTCTTCCTTGTGAAAGACGGTCCGCAAACTGCGGACGGATATACATGGTGGTATCTCGTCGCGCCGTATGATGAAACCCGCGCAGGCTGGTCCGCCGCTGATTTTCTGGCGGTAGTGCCTTCGCCGTAATGGCAGGCGGAATCCAAAGTCTCCTGACTTTGGATTTGCGGCATTCGAATTGTATCCAACGTCGGGAGACGTTGGACTCTCAATCAAGAGGAATAAAATGTCTGAAAAAGCAACCGGCGTAACCGCCAACAAAAGCAAACGCGAATTTACCATTACATGGGATGATGGGCATGTCAGCAATTACCCCTTTGGGTTGTTACGCGCGGCCTGTCCATGCGCCTCCTGCCGTGGCGGACACGAGAACATGAAAGCCGAACCGGATGAGGATGTGTTCACCAGAATTATGGAAGACTCCCTTTCCACACGCATCTCAAACGTAGTCGCAGTCGGTTCCTACGCATTGACCATCGTCTGGGAGGATGGTCATGATTACGGCATCTTCAACTGGCACTATCTGCGTCTATTGTGCCCATGCGATGAGTGCCGGGGGAAGGGAGTAAAGGCGTAAAGAAGTAGAAAAGTAAACATGTAGACACGTAAAAAGAGACTGGCAAAAAATGCAGTCTCTCTTTTTGTTGTGTACCTGTGTACCTGTCTACTTGTATACCTACTTACCTGCTTACGGCGTCGGCGTTCGTGTTGGAGTTGGAGTGCGCGAGGGAGTTGGGCTGACTTTCGGCGTCAGTGTGGGCGTACGCGTTCCGCCTTTTGGTGTATTGGTTGGTGTGATAATGGATTTAAGATGGAGTTCCGCATCGGCGCGCATTTCGGCTGTCATCACTTCTGCCTTCATCGCATAGAGCGCCTTCCAATTTCTAAGCGCATCCTTTGCTTCGCCGCGCTGCTCCTGGACAAGTGCCCGCCAGTAAAGCATAAGGGCGGTCTGTTCATCAGTCTCCGCCACCGACTTGAGGACTTCCACTTTCAAGTATGCGCTGCCAAACTTCTCCTGTAGATAATATCCGCGCACCAGGCCGAGATTGATATCAAAGGAAGTCTTGTCAGCGTCAAGCGCCCGCTCCAGGTCTTCAACAGCGTGGTCGATATTCTCCAACTCAAGGTTGGCAAATCCGCGATAGGCATAATACCTGTTCAAACCGGTGCGATTGAGGTTCAACGCCTTGTCGAGATTTATTATCGCAGACTTGTAATCCTTTATTTCAAAATACGACTGTCCCAGCATTGCAAGCGCCAGAGAATCCTGGTCGTTATAGAGAACATATACCTCCAGCGCGTCAATCGCTTTTCGATATTGTTCATTTTCAATATACAGTTCGCCCAAAAGTTTATACACAGGTACAGTTGTAATATCCAGTGAGTAGGCCTTTTCCGCGGCCTCCAGAGCATTCTTCTTATCTTTCAATAGAAGATAGGCATCTGCATAAACCATGTAAACATCCGGAGACTCCGGCATGAGCTTGCTGGCCTGATCAAGATCCACAATAGCCGCCTTGGGGTCTTCGTGGAAAATAAAATAACGCGCACGCTCAAGGTATATCTCGCCAAAATTCGGGTCACGGCTGATCGCTTCATCGAACAGAATCTCAACATTAAAGTTCGGTTCCGCCATCAAACGCGCCCGTGCAAGGCCAAGATAAGCCGGGCCAAATCTCGGGTCGATTTTTAGCGCATCGTTATATGCTTTCAAAGCATTGGCTGCCTGTCCCTTAAAACGATAGGCTTCGCCGATGTAATAATAAATATCTGCGGCCTCAGGCTCCAGCGGGACAATCAATTCCATGTTCGTGATGAACGCATCCCAGTCGCCGGCTTTATAGGCTTGTTCCGCAATACGGAACTGATCCCTTGAATTCAGCGGGCGCGGAGTGTTCACATATAGCGGCGTGGGAGTATAGGTTTGGGGCAGCAGCATCCACAGCGGTGTGGGGCCGATATAGGATTTTGTTGGCGCGGCTGTGGCGCCGAATATGGTCGGTGTGCCGGTGAAGGTCGGCGACGGCCCCGGCGTATTGGTCTGTGTGGGGATGAATGTCGTCTGGCGCGGCAATACAAAACCGAATATCACCACTGCGGCCAACCCCGCAACAACCAGCAGCACACTGATCAGCCGCGTAATGGGACTCTTTAAAACAGCCCGAAGGCCCCTCTCCTTTGGCTTTTCATTCGCGAGCAGAAGTTTTTCCTCCCACGCCCGCGGACGATTCATCGGGAACGGCTGAATGTTTTCGTCGGGGGCCAATGCTCCAAGCAGGATCAAGCCCCGTTTCGCTGTACCATTTTCC
>JACRBH010000071.1 GCA_016234535.1 Chloroflexota bacterium | reverse complement strand
GCCGAAAATGGAAATTGGCAGCACGACTGCCAATGCAAGGATTACAATTATGCCCGCCATGCGAAGAAGCTGTTTATTTTTCATGTTTTACCTGCCTTCTGAAACAAGTATGCCCGCTGTAAAGAGGGATGTCAAGTGGCGTAAAATTGGCTCATCATGCTGGACGACTCTTTCGATTTAGATGTTCCCCCGGAGATTACCTTCATGCGTTTGAATTCGTTTCTGAAATTGATTCCTGAATTTCGTGACTATGTATGGGGCGGTGACCGTTTACGCCCGGGCCATAATCCAACAGCCGAAGCCTGGGTGATTTGGGAGGGTGACCGAATCGAATCGGGAGCGCTGACTGGGAAAACCCTCGGCGAAGCAGCGGTTGAATTGGGCGTTGACTTGCTTGGTGAGCGTGTTTTCAAGCGCACGCAGTTGCGATTCCCGATCCTTGTAAAATTACTGGATTGCGCACAGTGGTTATCTTTGCAGGTACACCCTGATGATGAGCAGGCTGTTAAATTGGAGGGACCCGGTCATTTTGGAAAGACCGAGGCCTGGCATATATTGGAAGCTCAACCCGATGCAAAATTGATTGCGGGCTTGAAGCCTGATACCTCTGCCGATGATTTGGCGAATGCGATCCGCAATGGGACAGTGACAAGGATTTCACAATATATTTCGGTGACAAAAGGCGATACCGTTTTTATGCCGGCAGGCACACTTCACTCGCTTGGGCCTGGCTTGCTGATTTATGAAGTTCAAGAGTCTTCCAATTTGACGTATCGCGTTTATGATTGGGGACGCGCGCAAAACGAGAAGCGCAGCCTGCATATCGAAAAGTCAATCCAAGTGATACAGCCTGATTTTGTATCCCCGGTGATTCCTGCGCCGCGTTATGATGATGGTACATGTGAAATGCTTGTGAAGTGTGAGTATTTCACCTTGGAGTTATTGGCTGCTTCCTCACGCCCGATTGAGCTTGATACCAAAAACGAAACCTTCCACGCGGTTACAGTGATCGAAGGGAAGGCGCGTTTACAATCTGAGGGTGAAAGTATTGTGTTGGAGAAATTTCAAACTGCGCTGGTACCATCTAGTTTGGGTAAGTATCAATTCCAGCCGTTGGGGAATTGTCGGGCGTTGAAAGCGGGTGGTTAAGATAAGTGATCTTATCTTAACCACTCCGTTAATTCGAAGATGTTTACAGTTCAAGCATTCGGGGTGACCCTTTCAACAAATCCGTGGAAGCATTTCCCCGGGCAGCATGTCGATCAAACGAGTCCCGCCGATGGCAGTCCGCAGCCTTACTTGCGGACTGTTTGTCTTAATCACCTTGCCAATGATGGCAGCGCCTTCTCCGTATTTAGTCTGTCGCATAGCCAGTAGGATGTTTTCGGCATTTTCTGGCTTTACGAATGCAACAAGCTTGCCTTCGTTGGCAACATACAGCGGGTCGAATCCTAGCATTTCACAGGCGGCGTGAACTTGCGGCTTGACGGGCAGGGCAGTCTCTTGTAATTCAATGGTGAGATTGGATTGAATTGCGATTTCATTTAACGTCGTGGCAAGTCCGCCGCGGGTGGGGTCGCGCAACACATGAATTTCACCGGCATTCATCATTGCCGCAATGAGATGGTTGAGCGGCGCGACATCCGATTGCAAGTCAGTTTCAAAGTTCAAGCCTTCACGGGCCGACATGACCGCAATGCCGTGGTCACCAAGCGTGCCGGAGATAATGACCACATCATCCACTTGTGCGTTTGCGCCGGAGATATTCACATCTGATTCAACGAAGCCAATACCCGCCGTGTTGATGAAGAGTTTGTCCGCGCTGCCTTTTTGCACGACTTTCGTGTCGCCGGCGGCGATGTAAACCCCAGCCTCCGCCGCCGAGTCACGCATGGACTGGACGACTCGTTGGAGGATTTCAAACGACAATCCTTCTTCGATGACAAATCCGCAGGTGAGAGCGATGGGCTTTGCGCCGACCATCGCCAAATCGTTAACTGTGCCGCAGATGGCGAGGCGGCCAATGTCACCGCCGGGGAAGAACAACGGCGAGACGACATGCGAGTCAGTTGTCAGCGCGAGGCGTTGACCGTTGATGTTCACAATGGCTGAGTCATCCAGCGCGCGCGGAGCAGCCTTGCCAAACTCAGGCAGGAAGAGTCGGTTGATCAGATCGTGACTCAATTTCCCGCCCGAGCCGTGACCAAGCACGACAGTATCCTTGGGTTTGATGGGGATAGGACAGGTATAGCCTTCGAAGTCAATATCATTGTTCATAAGTAACCTTTGTGTGAAGTAGAAAAGTAAACAGGTTGCGTGCTTTTATGTCTACGTGTTTACCTGTTTCCTTGTTTACGTATCTACGTACCTACGTACCTACTTCTTCCCTATGATAGCGATAATAAGCCGAGCACGCACCTTCCGCTGAAACCATCGGTGCACCGATGGGCGAAGACGGCGTACATTCTTTTCCAAACACGGAACATTGCGGCGGTTTCTTCAAACCTTGCAGAATTTCACCTGCGATGCAAAGCGGTGATTCCTGCGTGACGATCTTGCCGACCGAGAAACGTGTCTCGGCGTCGAAGGATGCGAACTCAGGGCGCAGTCCCAGGCCGCTCAATGGAATCATGCCAATGCCGCGCCACTTTCGGTCAACGGACTGAAAGACCGTGTTGACCACCTTTTGCGCGGGAATATTTCCTTCCAGTGTCACGATGCGTTCGTAGGCATTTTCAACTTCGGCTTTGCCCGCTTCCAATTGCTTGACAGCCGCCAGTACGCCGCGCAGCAAATCCACCGGCTCGAAGCCCGTCACCACAATCGGAACTTTATATTTTTCAGCGATGGGCGGATATTCGTGATAGCCCATCACCGCACAGACATGCCCTGCGGCGAGATAGGCCTGCACGCGGTTATGTTTTGAATTAAGAATGGCTTCCATTGCGGGCGGAACGCAGACGTGCGAAACCAGAACAGAGAAGTTGGTTATATTTTGTTTTTGCGCCTGTAACACCGCCATTGCATTTGGCGGCGCGGTAGTCTCAAAACCGATGGCGAAAAATACAACCTGCTTATCAGGGTTTGCCTTGGCGATCTTCAACGCATCCAGCGGAGAATAAACCACGCGCACATCCCCGCCTTTGGCGCGCACAGTAAACAGGTCAACGGTGGAGCCGGGCACGCGCAGCATGTCGCCATACGATGTGAAGATTACATCGGGGCGCGCGGCAATGACCAGTGCGCGGTCAATTTGTTCGAGCGGAGTTACACATACGGGACAGCCCGGCCCGTGTACCAATTCAATTCCTCCGGGCAGCATATCGTCAAGGCCGTGATGCAGGAAGGCGTGTGTCTGCCCGCCGCAAATTTCCATCAGCGTCCACGGACGGGTGACGGCTTTGCCGATCTCTTCCAGTAATGCTTTTACCTGCGCGGGGTCGCGGTATTCGTCAACGTATTTCATCGGGGCTTAACTCGTCATCGAGCGAGGCCATCTCGCGCAGAATGCCAAGCGTCTCCTGCGCTTCCTCTTCATCCAACAGGCTGATGGCAAACCCAACATGGATCAGCACGTACTGTCCCGTTTTTGCTTCGGGTATGTAGTCGAGGCACACTTCCTTTAGCACACCGCCGAAATCCACCTTGCCCATCAGAAGCGAACCATCCTTGTAAATTTCCATGATCTTGCCGGGAATACTGAGACACATGAGACACC
The DNA here is from genome assembly GCA_016234535.1 of Chloroflexota bacterium. Classification (GTDB taxonomy): domain Bacteria; phylum Chloroflexota; class Anaerolineae; order Anaerolineales; family Villigracilaceae; genus Villigracilis. The sequence goes on along the minus strand of JACRBH010000071.1, from coordinate 13,109 downwards.
TCCGAGATTACTTGAAATTGGCGATTGCCGCCTGACCCAGCGCGAGGCCGCCGTCGTTGGCGGGGGTTTGTTGGTGTGTATAAACGATGAAATTTTCACACAGCAAATTCGACCGCGTGAGATCGAGCAGCACCTGATTTTGCCAGACGCCGCCCGAGAGAGCCACTTCATTGACCCCGGTCTTTTGCCGAACATTTATAGCGGCCTCAACTGCCATCGCGCACACTGTATGATGAAAACGCGCGCCGATGAATCCAGCCGCTTGATTTGACTTCACATCCTGAATGACATGCTTGAGAAGTTCGCCAAGCAAAATGATTCCATTTTGGATTTCGAATGGATACGGCTTCGCCTCACTTAAATATGACTTGGATAAGACTTCCATCTCGATGGCGGCCTGCGCTTCATACGTGACCTGATTCCTGATCCCGATTAGTGAGCTGATCGCGTCGAAGAGACGTCCCATGCTCGATGTCAGCGGTGCGTTCAATTTTTTCCGCACCTGCTGGCGGACAATGTCTACAGCTTGTGTTTCCATGGATTCAAGGAATGGAAGATTGGTGATGTCCAACCCCAGCGACTCGGCGTATCCAACCGCGATGCGCCACGGGTTTCGGGTGGCAGAGTCACCGCCGGGGAGTGGCAAATATTCAAGGTGTGCGACCCTCTCAAAGTCCGCGTAGGAAGCGAGCATTATTTCCCCGCCCCAGATCGCGCCGTCTGTTCCATATCCAGTTCCATCAAAGGAGAGGCCGATCAATTTGCGGTCATCCAATTTGTTATCTGCCATGCACGAGGCGATGTGCGCGTGATGATGTTGAATGGGGATGAGTGTTGCATGTTGCGTGTTGCATGTTGCATATTGCGTTGTGAAATAATTTGGGTGCATGTCATGCGCGACGATCTCAGGCTGGACGCGGAATAATCGCGAAAGGTGTTCAACATTTTGCTCGAAAGATTCATACACTTCGGTATTTTCCATATCGCCGATATGTTGACTCAAAAATGCGTAACGTTCACGCGTCAGGCAAAATGTGTTTTTCAACTCGCCGCCGAGAGCGAGGGTCGGCTTTGTGTAAAAGGGTAACGCTACAGGATAAGGCGCGTATGCGCGTGAGCGCCGCAAATATATTGTCGAAGGTCGAAGGTCAAAGGTCGGGCGACCTTCGACCTTCGATTTTTGACTTTCAACTCTCACCACCGAATCATCGCAACGGATATGTATCTCGCGGTCGTGCATGAGGAAAGCATCGGCCAGCGGTTCGAGCCGTTCGAGCGCATCTTCATTGCTGATCGCAATCGGTTCTTCGCTGATGTTTCCGCTGGTCATCACCAGAACGGGAGGCGCAGCTTGTTTGGCAAGCGTGAGGTCGGTTTGATTTAAGAGAAGGTGGTGCAGTGGTGTGTAGGGCAGCATCACCCCGAGTGTATCCATGTTCGGCGCGACGGATTTTGTCATCCTGTTTTTTTCTTTTACATTCAACAACACGATGGGCTTTTTGTGCCCGGTCAGCAGGGCGACTTCCTCCTCATTCATTTCGCAATATCTTTGGATGACATTCAGGCTGGCGCACATCAAAGCAAAGGGTTTGCCCAGCCTGCCTTTTCTGCGCCGCAATTCATCCACGGCTTTTTCGTTGGACGCATCGCATGCCAGGTGAAATCCACCCAGGCCTTTCACGGCGACAATTTTTCCTTCACGCAAAAATTGTCGCGTCTTTAGGATGGCGGACATTCGCAGCTCGATGTTCGAGACGGCAGGTGTATTGCTCGAAGGATATCTCAGTTGAACCAAAGGCCCGCAATCAGGACACGCTGTCGGCTGGGCATGGAAGCGGCGATCTAACGGATTCTCGTATTCCGTGCGGCAGGTGTCGCACATCCGGAAATCCGCCATTGTGGTGGCGGGACGGTCATAAGGCAGATCCTTGATGATGGTGAAGCGCGGTCCGCAATTGGTGCAATTGATGAATGGGTACAAATAACGGCGATCTTGCGGGTTGAATAGTTCATGCTCGCAATCCACACATAGGGCTACGTCGGGAGAGATGGGCTGGAATGCGCCTTCGAGAGTCGTCGAAGGTCGAATGTCAAAAGTCAGGCATTCGTTATCAGGCAATTTATCTTGTATGTTGATGGAGTCGATTTTTGCCAATGGGGGCGCTTCGACCTCAAGGCTGTGGATAAAACTTTCAACCTTTGACTTTTGACCCTGTACTTCGATCTCGACCCCTGCGGATGTGTTACACACCCATCCGCGCAGGCCAAGGCGGGTGGCCAGTCCATATACAAATGGACGAAAGCCAACGCCCTGCACGATACCTGTTACATGGATATGCTTTGCTATGATGACCACTTTATCTTGTTCCCTTTACCTGATCCATAATCCAATCCATCCACGCGTCCATGCCTTCGCCTGTTTTGGCGGAGAGCGGAAAAGTAACCACGCCTGGGTTCAACACTTCCACGCCGCGCTCGAAGTAATCCATTCTGAATGGGACATAGGGCAGCAGGTCAACCTTGTTGATGACTAGCGCGTCCACGCCGCGATACATGCCGGGATATTTATAGGGTTTATCGTCGCCCTCGGGAATGGAGGCGATCAGCACCGATTTGTGCGTACCGAGTTTGAAGCTGGCTGGGCAAACGAGATTGCCGACATTTTCAACGATGAGCAGGTCAAATTGAGTCAGGTCAAGTTGTTCGAGCGCACCGCGCAGCATGACGGCATCCAGATGACAGTCGCCGCCGGTATTGACCTGAATTGCAGCTTGGGCGCCGGCTTGTGCGGCACGGTCGGCGTCAATGGAGGTGGCGATGTCGCCATCCACCACAGCCACACGAAGTTTATCCTTCAAGCGCGGCAGAGTCTGCTCGATGAGAGACGTCTTGCCTGCGCCGGGCGAGGCCATAATATTGATGGAGAACACACCCGCAGAATCAAGGCGGGCGCGGTTTTCTTCCGCGAGACGGTCATTGGCATTAAGAATGTTTTCTACAATGGGAACACGGATGGTCATGGGAAACTCCGAAAGGATGAGGGATAAAGGATGAAGGATGAAAAAATATTGCAAGATAAGTAATGCGCGTCTCCTTGTCTACTTGTTTACCTGTCTACCGATCTACATTTCGCCTATTCAACATCAATGCTGTCCACTCGAAATTCATCACCTTTGGTAATCTGCACGAATTGACTTCCGCAGATCGGGCAGGCAAAGTCAACCTCTTTGGGATGAAAGGAATTCTTGCAGTGAGTACAGGTCATCTCGCCGGCGATGCGTTCAAAGTGGAGTTGCGCGTTTTGTGCGATGGTGCCTTCAGCCAGCACTTCCCAATAGAATTGAACGGAGTCGTCCACGATGGACGCAAATTCGCCGATCACCAAATTAATACCTGTGACCCTTTTTGCTCCTGCCTCACTGGCGTGACGCAGGGAAATATCCAAAATACTTTGAGTTACCGCAAGCTCATGCATAGTACGGCCTAATTAAACTTTCATTTGTCCAATAAAGTAGTGAGGAAAGTCACCGTATTTATGGATAACTTTCCTCATAATTAGAAAGTTTTTTGAGCCAATCAAGAAGTTATGATGTGTGCCCCATCCAGCACTTTGATTAGGTGAATAACCTCTTAATGCAATGGGTTACGGCGTTGTGACTTGAATGGACTCAATGAGGTCATCCAGCAATTTTAGCGAGGGAGTGAAGCTTTCAGCGGGGGTATCGTTTAACTTCTGCGCGATCGCGCCCAGGTATGTGGACATATCGGATTCGTTCGTGAAGGGGATGCCATCTACCGGGGTGACCGCATCCATGCTGCCATCAGCAACGAGGAATGCGGCGTTGACATGGAACAGGGCCGAGATGAAGTATGCGCCGTCGTTGGTGATGCCTTGATAATAGTAGAACAAATCCTTGTTGTTGACCGGGCCGATGTTCATGATGACCTGCATCAGATAGCGCACGCCGTGACCGTTCTTGAAGTTGACAGATTCAACCTGTGCGTAAAAGTCACCCTGTGCAAGCGCGTCTGTTAGCGGCTGGGACGTGCCCTGCCCGTCAAGCAAAGCAGTGACCGCATCCTGCAAAGGTTGGCCATAGGCCGCGTATTCCGAAGCTTTGAAGACCATGATCCTTGCGTCACCCTGCACGGGGTAATTAGTGAACTGGAAGGCCGCATGTTCAGGCATGGGGCCATTGCTCGGGTTGATAAATGGGAACTCCACTTCGTTGGTAGTGGATGATACAGCACTGGCGTTCAGTTCAAGCGGGATGTTGAAGCTGATATTGTTGTATGTAACCGGCAGTCCACTGGCTGGCATGGGACTCGGCGCGGCGGCGGTAAATGCTTGAAGCGTTTGGGCGACAACGGTCTCCACGTTCGCGATAGTGGCAGGCGGCTGGGCAGGCTGACAGGCAGTTAATATCAGCAGGCAGATTACAAGAATAATGATGAACTGTTGTTTGGTTTGGGTCATGGATTGGTCTCCTCGATGTGATGAGGCAAGTTTACATTTTATATTTCAAATCCACCAGCAACCCATTGGTAATGGAGGGCTTTCTTGCCCCCATTTACTGAACGCAAACCACAGAACTATTCGTGCAGAAATCTTCCAAAATTTCATCTCCCCTAAACGTGTTTTAATTTGAGGGAGATGTCCAACAGTTAGAAGGGGGGAATTATCCTTTGCTCAGATGGAGCAATTGCCACAGCCCCACGATCAGAAATATTTCCGCCCCGATTCACAACAAAATAAATGGCACGTCAAAATAACTTGACCACGCCGCTAATGCCAAAAACTCCGCAACAGAAAGATAAAGGGATCACCCGATTTCCCATCCGGAAAAGCCATTTCAACTAAATCCGCCTTTAACGGCTATTTACAACTTCCTCACATTCCCACCGCAATTCCATCACCTGAAATATTCGCGTTCTCCATAAAATACGGACATCAAATTTTAAGGAGAACTGAATGTCAAAACAAAACGTAACGAAATACCTGCTTGATATTTCCACCTTCGTGGGATTTTTGATCGTAATGGACCCCCGTACCAGCGGACTCGCCATTCATGAATGGCTGGCCGTGGCGTTGGGCGGGGCAGTGCTCGTCCACCTGCTCCTGAACTGGAACTGGATCGTTGAAATAACGAAGCGTCTCTTTACCAAAGGCCTGAACGGTACGCGCGCCAACTACATCCTCAACTGGCTGTTGTTCATCGACGGGATTTTGATCATGCTTTCAGGCATCATGATCTCTGAGGCGGTCATCCCAGCTTTAGGTCTGACCCTGCCTGTGAACATGGTCTGGCGCAGCCTGCATGATTTGTCCGCGAATATTTCACTGATTCTCATGGGCCTGCATATCACCCAGCACTGGAGTTGGATCGTCAGCACCACCAAACGTCTGCTTGGGCGCGGCGAAACCAAACGTACTCCCGCGCTGGCGATGGATGACAGGCAGGTGAAGGCATGAGCACACTGTATCGAATCCTGGTTATTTTGGTAGTGGCGACTCTCATCGGCGGATTGATATACGCGGCTGTTGGAAGCGGCAACTCAACCAGCGGATTGCCAGCCCCGGCCGACGGTCAACCCCGACCCGAGGATGGCGAGAGTCCCGAAGGAGATTCCGTCTTACCCTTGGGAGTGTTGAAGAGCCTCGTCATCATGTCTATTGCTGGCGGCGCGTATCTGGCGGCTGGTAAGGCCATAAGCAGGAAGAAAAGCCTGACTCCCAAATCCCTAATTCCCAATCACTAATTCTCCCCGTACAAATGTCGTTGCGAGGGCATTAGCCCAAAGCAATCTCCGTCTCAGGAAGGGATTGCTTCGCCGCCGAAAAACAAAAGCAGCGCCTCGCAATGACGGATAATGACAGAAAAATTTTTACAAAACCCTCACAATTTATCCGCAAGTTCCCCACCACGAAAAACGGGAATACTATAGAATAGCGCGATTATAAATACAGGTTAACATGTCGTTGCGAGCCGTGCTCCTGCTTTCCCTGGCACCGCCCGCCAGGGCAGGTGTTGCGGCGAAGCAACCTCCTCATAAAAGGAGATTGCTTCGAGCGAAGAACAAAAGCGCTCTTGCAATGACATAACCAACAGGAGAAAATATGTCCGATGAAGTAGCAAGAAATACACCCGTTCAAACGAAGACCAAACTCTGGCTCGACCTCCTCATTTTTGCCGCATTCCTTGTCACCATGGACCCGCGCTCGAGCGGCATTGCGATTCACGAATGGCTCAGCCTTGCGATGCTCGCCGCGTTGATCCTGCATTTGCTGCTAAGCTGGGATTGGATCGTCAGCATTTCCCAACGTTTCCTCGGCAAATTGGGAACACAAAATCGCGTCAATTACATTTTGAACTGGCTGTTGTTCATCGACGGCACTTTGCTCATTGTCTCCGGTGTGATGATCTCGGAAGTGGCCATGCCGTTCTTTGGCATCAGACTCCCCGAAGGTTTTGCCTGGCGCAGGCTGCATGACATGTCTGCCAACCTCGGACTGTTGATGCTCGGCCTGCACACCGCCCTGCATTGGGGCTGGATCGTCAACACTTTCAGCCGCTATTTGGTTCAACCAGTTGTGAGATTATTCTCCGCCAAACAGAAGAAGGATGCCGCTATATGAAAACACTCGGACGCATCTTGATCATCCTTATGGTGTTTGCGGCTCTTTCCGCGCTGATGGTGGTGGGCGTCAACGCAAGCGGAGTCAGCGCTTCGAGTTTTCGCGGCGAAGGCGGAGAGTTTCGCCCTGGCGGCGAAGGATTCCCACCCGGCTTTCAACCCGGTGCTGATGGGAATAGAGTCAGGCCTGAAGGTTTCGAGGAACATAGCGAACGCGGCGAGGGGCGCGGCGGCATTTCAGGTTTAATGTTTGGCGCAGTCAGGAATATTTTCGTCATCGCCCTGCTGGTGACATTGATCGTCTGGCCAAGAAGCGTCGCAAGGAAGAAAAGGAAAATGGACGCAGTGAAACCTGCCATCACAGAAGGCTAAACAGTAAACACAACCCGCCCGCGAAATTCATCTTCGCGGGCGGGTTTTTTATGTTTATGTGATATCGTTGTGAGCCGCGCTATTGATTTTCGCGGCAAAGCAATCTCCTCATTCATCGGAGATTGCTTTGCCCTGTCGGGCTCGCAACGACATAATTCATTTAAGGATCCAACAGGTTTCTTTATTGCTTTAATGACCCTCTTTTCATGGTGTATACTCAAAAAAGAAATGCAAAACATGCGTTTATAAAACAGGAGGAAGATATGAGTCCGATAAATGGATTTTCACTGAAACGCGAATCCATATTCATACCGAAGAGATGGAAGGCGGCGGCATTGATCCTGCTTATGTTTTCTGTTTTACTCGCGGCATGTGCTGGCAGTCCAGCCCCAACCCCAACGCCGACGGCTACCGCATCACTGAGCGATCCGAATACTCCCGTAACGCGTGCTCAGGCGGCCATTGTTGTCCTGCTTGGCATTCACGGCAATGCCTATCTCCCTCCGCCAGCGACGGGGATTGTCTTTACTGATGTGCCGGCCAACCTCTTCGGCGCCGCCTGGATCGAGCAGTTCACATTGGAAGGGATTACCTCCGGCTGTGGGGGCGGCATGTACTGCCCGGATAGAAATGTTACCCGTGCGCAAATGGCGATCTTCCTGCTCAGGGGCAAATACGGTTCTGCATACGTCCCGCCTGCTGGCAGGGGCATTTTCACTGATGTGCCGCTCGGTTCCCCCACAATAGATTGGGTTGAACAATTTGTGAACGAAGGGATTGCTACCGAATGCGGCACGGGTATCTATTGCCCCGAACGTGAGGTCACCCGCGCAGAGATGGCTGTCTTTTTGGATAAGACTTTTACTTTGCGTTAAACAACGTGGATAATGGATAAAGACCCCCGTAGCGCAACATTTATGTCGCGCTACGGATTTCATTTCATCAGCGGCAGGACAATTACCACTCTAAGTCCTTTTCCTGTTTCGCTCTCGGCCCAGATTTTCCCCTTATGCACTTCGATTATGGACTTGGCAATGGCAAGGCCCAGACCAGAGCCGCCGTCGTTGCGGTTGCGGGATTCGTCTGCGCGGTAGAAGCGGTCAAAGAGATGCGCGGCTTCCTCGGGTGTGACGCCTTGTCCGCTGTCTTGAATAATGATCTCAATTAGGTCATTATCCTGCCTGGCTGAAATATCCACGCGGCCATTCTCGGGCGTGTAGCGCAGTGCGTTGTCCAGAATATTTGTGACCACCTGCGAGAAGCGGATCGGGTCAAGATTCGCTGTCAGGATTACAGAAGCTGGTTCAAGGTTAAGTGCGATCCGCTTTTGGTTGAACGGGGTCATGTAATGGGTTTGGATATCGCCCAGTAGTTTGTTCACATCCACAGGCTGGAAATCCACAGAGAGTTCGCCTGCATCGGCCAGCGACAAAGTCCGCAGATCATTGACGAGTTGTTCGAGGCGCTCGGCCTCTTCGCGGATGATCTCGAAATTTTCAGCAGACGGGGGCAGCACGCCATCATGCACTGCTTCAGCGTGACCGATAATGAGGCTGAGCGGTGTGCGAAGTTCATGCGCGATGTCGGCAGTCATTTGCTTGCGGAGGTTGAAGGATCGCGCAAGATCGTTGTTCATTTTGTTGAAGGATGACGCGAGCTCGCCGATCTCATCCCGCGAGCGGACAGGAACCTGCTGACCGAAATTTCCGTCCGCCATTTTATGCGTAGCGGAGGTGAGTTCGCGAATGGGGCGGGTGATGGTGCGCGAGAGGATCGTGCCGAGAATCAACGCGAGGATAACCGTGCCGATGCCGCTCAGAAAAATGGAATCGTTAATACGATGAAGGAATTCATCCTCCATTGGATTTCTGTCTGGTGCGGTGTCGAAGAGCAGAATGCCGACCGTTTCATTTTCCACCTGGATCTGCGTGCCCTTCTCCAGCAAATCTGCGCTGACGGTTTCTCCCACTGCATATCTCAGGCCTGGCACCAGGATGATCCCGTTCGAATCAGCGATCGAGAAAAATAACGGACGCACCTCGCCCGGCTTGGAATGATTCGAATCATAGACGGTATAGATACCCTCGATGCCGTACCATGATCGGTTGGCTTCATAATATTTTACAAGCTCATCCACAAGCTCGGTCTTGTAACGGTCATTGACAAAATTTTCAAATTCGCGGTTGGTGGCAATGCGCGTGAAAGCGACGATGATCCCGGTGCTGAATAAACTGATAAGAAGAAATGCGAGAATTAATTTAGTGGTAAGTTTCATGCTCAGCCTTTGGTGAGGCGATAACCCACGCCGTACATCGTTTCAATGTAATGCGGCTTGCGCGGATCAGCTTCGATCTTGGCGCGCAGGTTTTTGATGTGCGTATCTATCGTGCGCTCGTAGCCTTCGTAACGCACGCCTTGAATTACATCCAACAAGTCGAGACGCGAATACACCCGCCCAGGCGTGGACATGAGCGCAGCCAGCAGATCGAATTCGGAGGGGGTCAAGTCAATGGAGCGGTTGCCCACGGTCACTTCGCGGCTGTCGCGGTCGAGTGTGATATCTGATACTCGCAGCGTCTTGCCTGTGGCTTCAGATTTTCCGGCACGCCGCAACACATTCCGCACACGCGCCATGAGTTCACGCGGCTTGAAGGGTTTGGTGACGTAATCGTCCGCGCCGAGTTCGAGGCCGATGATCTTGTCATCATCCTCCACTTTGGCGGTCAGCATGATGATGGGCGTATCGCTTTCAGCGCGGTGAGCGCGCATAAAATCATAGCCGTTCATCTCGGGCATCATGATGTCCAGAATGATCAGGTCGGGTTTTTCTTTTTGCGTGAGCGGCAGCGCGTCTTTTCCGTTATAGGCAGTAACAACGCGATAGCCCTCCTGCACAAGATAACTTTGCACAAGCGAGACCAGGCGTTTTTCATCGTCAACAATTAGGATAGTTTGAGGCATGGTAGTTTTTGGTTGAAGGTTTAAGGTTGAAGGTTGAAAGTGATAAATGAATTATGCCACAGGGTCGGCGTTCGTGTTGTGAAGAAATTATGGGGGAATTATTCCGCTTTTGCTTTTAACAATTCAATCACCGCGTCAAATAATGCGGAAGGAGTTCCGCTCATGGCAGGCTGGGTTGTTGTCGAATTTTCATTGGATACTGCCGCATCGATGGGAGCCATGGCTGGGTCCCCACCAGCGGGCATTCCGCCTGCTGGCATATCGGGCGGACCGCCAGCAGCGTCTCCTGCCGCGCTGAAAGTTGATCCTGCCTGCGAAGAGCCTGATCCGCTGCTGACAGTGCCAGCATTTTGCTGCATGGCGGCCATCATATCCTGTGCGCCAAGTTTCATATCAGTGATGGCTTTGAGCTGTTCTTTTGTGAGAGCGGCTTGAATTTGACTGACCAGACTTTCCACTTCATCCTGTGCGGCGGTGGTGCTTGAGTTCAGTTCTTTTAACACGTACCACATGGGAAGTAATTCTGCGGCTTGTTCGGCGGTGACAGCATTGGCTGTCTCTTCAAGTTTCAGCGTGCCGAGGATAAGCTGTGACTGCATGGGCAGGGAGTTGTCCGTGCTTGTACTGGAGACAGCCGCCGTTGAATTTGAAGCGCAGGCGCTAATCATGAGTGCAATGATCGTGAGAGTTAAAAAGAATTTCCTGTTCATTTTGAGTGTCCTTACAAATTGGGCGCATCAGTAACATTTGGTATCTGCCATATGGCACAATCTTTTATTTCTTTTCCTGCAGCAATTTGATGAGAGCGTCGTAAAGAGCAGGGGGAATACGGTTTGCAAATCCGCCGCCTCCGCCTTGGGCGCGGCTTGCTTGGGCAGTGGCGATCTGTGCCGGCGTGAAATCTTGACCGCCACCGCCCGGTGCTCCATTACCGCCGTTGAAGCCGGGACCGCCGGGCGGGAAGTTGCCGCCTGGTCCGCCGCCGGGCGGGAGGTTGCTGTCTGGTCCGCCACCGGGTTGAGGTGTACCGGAAGCATTTGGTCTGCCTGCGGAGGCGATGCCAAGATCTGTCATGATTTGGAACATGTCGGCTCTTGTGAGTTTCATATCGGTGATGGCTTGAACTTGTTTGGGTGTCATAGTGGTCTTTATTTGATCTGCGAGCGCGTCAACCTCCTCCTGCGCAGCCGAACTGCTTGAGGTTAAGTCTTTGTAAACCTGCCAGAGCGGAAGCAATTGCGAAGCTTCTTCTGCGGTGACGGCGTTGTCAGTCCCTTCGAGTTTAAAGGTTCCGATCATCAGCTCTGTTGCCAAAGGCAGGGGGGCTTCGTCAATATTGTTGCCGCCATTCGCGCTGGAATTGGTCTGTTGTGTATTCGAGGCGCCGCAGGCCGCCAGCGTTAACACGGTAAACAGGATGAGAGTAAAGACTAAAGTTTTTTTCATTTTTATAACTCCATAAAATTATTCGTAACGTAATGCTTCAATGGGATCGAGCTGGGCGGCCTGGTTGGCTGGGTAGTACCCGAAGAACCCGCCGATGATCGCGGCTGAACCAAATGCCAGCAGGATGGAAGAAGGCTGAATCACGGTGCGCATATCGCTCAATGAGCCGAAGAGATATGCGCCGCCCACTCCGACAAACATTCCGATCAGTCCTCCAACGATGGAAAGCATGAGTGCTTCAGTGAGGAATTGCAGGCGGATATCGGCAGGGGTGGCTCCCACGGCTTGGCGGATGCCGATCTCGCGCGTCCGTTCGGTAACACTGACGAGCATGATGTTCATGATGCCGATGCCGCCCACGATCAACGAGACTCCCGCGACCCAAGCCAGCAGCGACCTGAATGCAGAGGTTGTAGATTCCTGGGTCTTGATAATATCTTGCTGGGTGGTGATGGTGAAGTCGGCTGTGTCTGTTGCTGAGAGCTTATGACGTCTGAGAAGTAAGAGGTTGATCTGCGTGGTGATATCGTCGAGTTTCATATCCGGGTCCACCTTGACATAGATCAAGCGTACACTGTTCCCCAAAAATCTTGCGAACTGCGACGGCGTGAATTTTTGAAAGACAACAGTAATGGGCGTGTAGGCGCGCGCGTCAAAATCGGTATTTCCCACCAGCCCTTTTTCAGCAAAGACGCCGATCACCACCAGCTTGGTAGTGCCGACCGTAATGTATTGCCCAACGGGTTCGCTGGTCCCAAATAATGATGCAGCCAACCCAGAGCCCAGCACAACCACTTTTTGTTTGCGGTCTATTTGAGTCTGTGTGAAGTAACTACCATCTGCGATCTTCATATCGCGGACCGAGGTAAAGCCTTCAGTGGTGCCAAGCAGTTCCACACTTTGAAGGGTGGTGCCTCCAAATGTAATATCTTCCGAGGAAGCCTGTTCCACGACTACAGAGACCACGCCGCTAATATTGCTTTCGATCGCCGTGGCATCATCGAAGGTCAGGCCGCCGGTTGGAGGTGCCTGGTTTGGGCCGCCGCGCGTGAATGCTCCCTGCACAAAGACCAGATTGGAACCGAGACTTGTGATCTGGTCGCTGATTGTGGCTTCCGTGCCCGCGCTGATGGCTACCATGATAATGACAGCTGCCACACCGATAATGATGCCAAGCATTGTCAAAAATGAACGGACTTTGTTTTTAAGAATCGCTTCCCACGCGATGCGGATCGCTTCAGACATTTTCATGCTGCGACTCCTTTTGATCGATGAACGCATGACTTGCGCCGTTGTGAACGACAGTGTCTACCAGCCCGTCAATGAGATTGATCGTACGCTGGGTGTGGGCGGCGATCTTGGAATCGTGTGTCACCATGATGATGGTGGTTCCCTGCCCATGCAGTTTATGCAGGAGGCCCATGATCTCCTCGCCTGATTTGCTGTCGAGATTACCCGTCGGCTCATCGGCAATGACCATGACCGGGTCGTTGATCAACGCGCGTGCGATCGCAACGCGCTGCTGTTGCCCGCCGGATAATTCATGAGGTTGATGATTCATTCGGTCGGCGAGTCCTACCAGGTCCAGCATGGCGCGCGCTCTTTCATCGCCCTCCTCCAGTGTTTTGGGGTTGACGTAGTTATAAAGCAATGGAAGAGTGATGTTACGCAAGGCGCTGGTGCGCGCCAAAAGG
>JACRBH010000075.1 GCA_016234535.1 Chloroflexota bacterium | reverse complement strand
GCGCTCACATCCGACCGCCCGTACCGCCCGGCATGGGACCCGGAAAAGGTGCGGAAATATATCAAGGAAGAATCGGGGAAATATTTTGACCCGCGAATTGCTGAAAAATTCCTGCAAATGGAAAACCAGCTATAACGTCCCTTGTATGAACGGTTCTCGATCATGCTGCCGAATGAGACTGTTTCTTAACTCATTTTTCGCCACAGAGCGCTCTGAGAAAACCCGGCAAGCCCACAAAATTCAGTAAATCACGAATTTTCTCCGGAGCGCGGATTTCAGTCCGCTTTGCCTTTGTAAAATTGCAGACTAAAGTCTGCGGCTCATGTGTAATCCATGCGCGGACGGCAGGGAACATCCGCTACGCGATAACCATTTTGCACATTCTTTACAGATGAGCCGAGTATGCATTCCACTCAATCTGTGATTTACTGAATAGGAAGAATCAATCGCTTGGCATATTTTCAAGGTTTTGGTCGCGGCGCAGTAAATCTTCCAACGTCTCACGTCTTTGAATTAATCCGGCCGCGCCGGTTTCCAGCCAGACCACCGCAGGCCGCCGCGCGCCGTTGTAGTTGCTCGACATGCTCAACTGATATGCGCCGCTGACCGGCACCGCGATCAATTCCCCCTCCCCGACTTTGGGCATGGGCAAATCCCTGATGATGACATCGCCCGACTCACAATACGGCCCGGCGATGGAAACCATTTCGCTTCTTTCCCGGCCCGGACCTGATACTGTCAAACAAGAGTATCTTGCCTCGTACATGGCAGGGCGGGGATTGTCCGTCATCCCACCGTCAGTTAATATCCAAACTTTATCGCCGCGTCTTTTGACCGCGCCGACGCGATAGAGAGCCACGCCTGCCCGGGCCACCAAACTGCGGCCCGGCTCCAAATGTAAATGGGGGAGGGTGAGTCCGCGCGCTTTGCAGCCCACAATGACATTCTCCGCGATCAAACGGACATATTCATGAATATCAGGCTGAGGAAGTTCATCTTCGTGATAGGCCACGCCCCACCCGCCGCCGGGGCAGAAATGCCATTCGCCCTGAAATCCAATTTCCCCGGCCATGTCCAGCCCAATTGCAATCGCTTCCATCAACGGGGATGGATCGCGGAAATTCGAGCCTTGATGGAAATGGATTCCGTTCAAAGGCAGGTTGTGACTTTTACAAAATGACGCCGCTTCCAAAATTTCATCGCGCGTCATGCCAAACTTGCTGTCATGCTGGCCGGTCTGTGTATGCGTGTGATGGGTTTCAACTGCAACACCGGGCAACAGGCGAAGCCAGAAATTTGGCGCAGCGGCGACTTCAATCGTTACTACGTTTTTAAGTTCGGTAATGTTATCGATTACAAGCGTGCCCGCATTTTGAATCGCGGACTTCAAGTCTGCGATTGATTTATTCACTCCATGCACAAGGATATGTTCACGCGGTACGCCGCCTGCCATTGCGATTGCGATCTCGCCTTCACCTGTGCAGTCAATGAATAAATTATGTTCCTGTGTCCATTGTGCGATGGCTGTATTCAAAAAGGCCTTCCCTGCATAAGTAACAGAAGCAGGCCCGGGGTAGTGCGAAGCGAGAGCGGATTCATATCCTGCCGCCGCATTGTCCATCGTGGCGCGGTCATAAAGATATAGCGGCGTCCCATACAAGTCAGCGAGGGAGGTGAGGGAATGCCCGGCAATGGTCAGGGAATCATTTTCTATTTGGGTTGTATCGGGGAAGAGTTCAAGCCTGTTCACTGGAGAATTTTTCCGATGATTCGGCGGCGCAAACACGGTTCTTCCCGAGGCGCTTGGCATTCATCTCTGCGTTATCTGCCGCGCGCAATATGGCGGGAACTGTAATCCCATCGTATGGGAAGGTTGCCACTCCCAAACTGATGGTATATCCGGGAATATATGCGCGATCGATAAGTTCCTTGGGCGCCTGTCTCTCGGAAATTTCGCGCAGTCTTTCAGCAAGGAGTATTGCGCCTTCCTTTGAGGTATGCGGCAGGATGATGGCAAATTCTTCGCCGCCGTAGCGGGCGGCTACATCCGGGTCGCGCACGTTATCCAGCATAATGTTTGCGATGGCTTTCAGGCGTTCATCGCCGGCTGGGTGACCGTATGTGTCGTTATATATTTTGAAGGAATCCATATCGATGATGATGAGCGAGAGCGAATGTCCATAGCGTTTCGCGCGGGCAAGTTCGATCTCCAGGGATTGATCGAAGGCGCGGCGGTTGAAAAGCCCGGTCATGCCGTCGGTAAGGGCCAGTGAAGTGGCCCTGGCATGCAGATGGGCATTATCGATTGCGAGGGCTACCGGGTTGGCAATGGACATCAACAGGTCCACGTCTTTTTCGGTGAGCGGGCGGTTGGATGCCGATTCGATGTTTAGCACTCCCAGGATGTTGTTGTTTTTTAGCAATGGCACGCAGATTTCGCTTTCCACATCGTAGGATGCGATCAAAAAAGTTGGGTCGGCTCGAACGTTTGGAATAAACTGGGTTTGACGGGTGCGGACTGTTCGTCCGGTGATTCCCATGTTGACCGGAATTTCACGGATGATCAATTCCTCAGGATAACCGACTTGCGCGCCAAGCTGCAGGGTTGAATCATTCAGCAGGTAAATGCTGACATAGGTGTAGCCGTAAGTTTCCTTCAATAACTGAATCACGGTTCTAAAGATGTTTCCGAGTTCCAGCGAAGACGTGACGGTTTCAGTGACAGATTGCAGGGTGGTCATGCTGGTCAGGTGTTCGTGTGCGTTTTCGTAAAGACGGGCCTTTTGCATGGCTGTGACGAGGTGGCTGGCCAGGGTCTGAAGCGTTTGTAAATCATCCGGGATAATGGCGTGCGGCGGTGTGCTCTGAATATAAACAACACCTGCCAGTTGTCCTTCACGCAGCATCGGGACCCCCATGGCGCTGCCGCTTCCCTGACTGCTTGGATGATAATAATAAGGGTCGTGAATAATATCGTTGCTGAAATATGGTTTGAGTGTCTCGGCCACATGCCCCATAATGCCCTGCCCCATTTTTTGACGGAACCCCGGGCTAAATCCCATGTCTTTTGTGCCGCCGATGGCGGTCAATTCCAGTTCATTGTTTTCAATGAGCAGGGATATTGCGGCTTCATCGTAGCCGAAAACATTCACCATGGCGTCGACCGTTCTCTGACATACCTCTGTTACATCCAGGCTTTCGGTCATTTGCCTGCTTACTTCCTGAAGCAAACCCATTTGAACGATACGATGGGAAACAGTATCGAGCAATTGGGTCTTGTTCAGGGCCAGCGCAATTTGGGCGGCGGCCTGTTCGCCGATGGCGATTTCCTGTTCGGTGAAGTGATGCGGTTGATTGAATGAAATTAACGCGGCTCCCAGTTTTTGTCCATGCGCGATCAATGGCAGGGCAAGGAGTGAACGGCTGGGAAACTTGGCCGCGATATTGGCGCTCATGTGCGGCGTATTGAACACATCATCCACGGCGAGGGGGTGCCCGGCTCGCAGGACAGAGCCTGTCAGCGTGGTCTCCTTTGAATCGAACTTCATTGACGGGTATGTTTCCCGTAATTCGCCATAGGCCGCGCCGGGAATTGTTTTCTGCTCCAACTCATCCCACAATGTGATAAAGGTACCATCTGATTGAAACAATTCGCCCGTTTGATCCGCCAGCGTTTGAAGCATTTCGCGCAAGGTGGTTACGTCGAGGGATGCGCGTGTAATGGAGTTGAGCAGTTCCATTTGGCGGGCATGGTTTCGTTCTGTCTCGTACAACTGGGCTTTATAAATGGCCAATGCGATCTGCCCGGCTGCCTGTTCCCCAAGAGCAATTTCCTCGGTTGTGAATTGATGACGCTGGTTAAAACTGATCAAGGCTGCGCCCATTTTCCGCTCGTTGGCGATCAGGGGCAGCCCAAGCAGGGAGCGGATGGGAACGTCTGGGGCTAATTGCGGATTCATATAAGGAGTGTCATACACATCCTCCACCGCCAAGGGACGCCCCTCGCGCAGAACGGAGGCGGTCATGGCATTTTCGCCCGGCTCAAGTTTCGTATCCCTGTTCGTTTCGCGATATTCGCCGTAGGCCGTCGCGGAGATTACCCGCTGTTCCGCATCATTCCAAAGAGTGATAGATGCGCCGTCTGCTCGTAAGAGCTGGCTTAGTTGATCGGCCAGAACCTGCAGGGCTTGATGAAGATCGGGCATTTGAAGCGCAGTGTTGGTGATCTCATTCAACAATTCCATCTGGCTGGCATGATTCCGTTCGGCAGCGAGGAGCATTTGTTCGCGGCTTACATCACGCGCAATGATGACGCGACCCACCATGCGATTTTTTGAATCGCGCAGGGGAGTGATGCTCAAATCAAATAACCGGCGCTGGTCACCTTCTCCAAAGCCCAGTTGGATGTGTGTTTCATTGGCATCCCAATATTGCCAGACGGGTTCAAGCAGGGGCAATATCTCATGGGCATTGCGGCCAATCGCCTCATTCCCGACCTTTAGCCAGAGTCTGCCTGCCGGGTTTAGATCCACCAGCCGTTTGTGCTCGTCTATGACGACGACAGCGTCGGGTAGATTCTCGATCACCAGCGGCGCGGCAATGGGGAGCAGGTCGATCAAGCTGAATCGAAAAAGACCGATTGCAAGCAGGATTCCAGAAAAAGCAAACGTGAAGGGAGTGAGATCAAATCCGTGCAGAGGGATGGGTGTGAACAACCTGACTGCATTTACGATCAATGGCAGCATGGAGCCAAATACCATCACGCTCATCTGCTGCCGGAAAAGGCGCTGTGTTTGAAAATAAGAAACGAGATATAGCATAACCCCGGCAAGAATAAGGCTGTAGGAAAAAGCCACATGCACCCAAAACCAACTGCCATACCCGAGGATCACCAGGGTTGGATAACCCTGCGGGTCGAGACCTGTCCCTGTGTACATCAAGTGATGAAATTCGTTGGTTAGTGACAGGCCAAATGTCAACGTGGGAAACGCCATGAGTGCAAAGTGCCTGCCTCGCGTCAGCCAGTTGGCATGGCCGGTATATTCCAATGCGAATATAAACCATATAACAGGTATCGATGCGATGCCAATATATTCCAGCTTTGCTGCAAGAATTTTAGTGGACAGGGTGGGGGCAAGGAGTTCGTAGGCGTAAAAGATACTCCAGACCGTCATGGAAGTTGTCAACCATCCAAAGGTGACCGAACCCGGTTGTTTTGGACGGTGGAATGCATAAATGGCCATTCCCATGGTAAGGATCGAAATAGCCAGTAATGGCAGCGTAAAGGGAAGTGAGCCGGGATACATGTTCAATATTTTATTGTGATCTCGGATATATTCTTATAAGGGGCTTCGGGACCATTACAGTCGTCTTATACGGCGGGAAAGGTTAAATTCACTCACCTTACGCGGTAACACGAGGCGCTTCGCACTCTCGCAAAATGGGCGACATAAACCCCCATATGGGGACAATGTGTCGCGCTACAAGCTGGACTGCGTAACGTCAGTTAAATTCAGTAAATCACAGATTGAGCGGAATACAGACTTTAGTCTGCAATTTTACAGGGGCAAAGCGGACTGAAGTCCGCGCTCCGGAGCAAATTCGTGATTTACTGAATTTATTATCCGGCAATGTAAGCTGGAATGATGTATCTTTTTCATATCAATTCGCTCTCCTGATTGCATTCATTGCCACCAATAAAAAATCCTGCTGATTCTTTTACTTCGAAATCGGTCCACAGGATTTTATCTGACATCTTCCTTCTGTTATTTGCCGAAAAACAGGTTCCACCACTCCTGCCAGTTTTGCATTGGAGTGGGCATGGGGGTCGGGGTATCAACGACCACCGGCTCACTGCCCGGTTGACCCACCGGAATGACAGGTTGGTCGCCTTCCTGGATGTAATGTCCCTCGGTGCGCGCCCATTTCTCCACCGCCTCGGTGGAGGATGCGTACGCCACCTGTGTTTGAAGCGACATCTCTGTTTGCATGGCTTCCGTTGCCGCGATACGCACTTCCTCACGCTGGCTGTTCAATTGATTTAATTCGTCGAGGCGGGAATTGAACTCGATCACCAGCAGGATCAAAATAAAGACACCCAGAAAGATTGCAAAGCGCCGAAAGTTGATGGGAATGTTTCGCATGACCAGTATCTTAATCCTATTTGCCCGTGTTGGCAAGAAAAGGTTTCTTTATGGTACAATCTGCCCCCGCAGGACGTAGTACCCTTCGTCTTGACTCCACATGTTAGAAAGGGCTTATAAAATGAAAGTATTGCTTGTAAAAGACGTATACAAACTTGGCCGCGCGGGGGATGTGAAAAAAGTAGCCGATGGCTTTGGCCGCAACTTCCTCATCCCACAGGGATTTGCCGTACTTGCCACCGAAGGCGCCATGAAGCAGGTGCAGAAAATCAAGTCACAGGCTGAAGTCCGCCGTGCCACACAGAACAATGAACTGTCCGGCCTCGCCGAGCAGATCAAAGCTGTGACCCTCACCTTCGCAGCCAAAGCCGGTGACACCGGTAAACTGTATGGTTCCATCACCACACAGGATATCGCCACCGCGCTCTCCGAGCAGGTCCGTTTCGAAGTGAAGCGCCAGCAGGTTGATATTCAACCCATCCGCGCGCTCGGTGAATTCACCGCTCACATCCGCCTGACCATGGACTTGGTGCCTGAGATCAAGATCATCGTCCACCGCGAAGGCGAATCTGCTGAAAGCGCCGCAGCCGAACCGGAAAAAGCAGAGAAGCCGAAGAAAAGCCATAAGGCAAAAGAAGAACCCGCAGCCGAAGAACCCGCTGCAACAGCAGAATAAGCAACACCACATCACCGGCGAAAGTCGGTGATGTTTGTAATAAGACCTGACAGGTTTTGAGAAATCTGTCAGGTCTCTAACTTAAGTTAAAATACATTTATGCCTGAATCCATAGGTCAACGATTAAAGAAGGAGCGCGAGGCGCGTTATCTTACTCTTGAAAAAGCGTCTGAGGTCACGCGTATTCGGGTTATCTTTTTGCAGGCCTTGGAAGCCGACGATTATTCCGCTCTGCCGTCTGCGGCGCAGGGCCGCGGCTTCCTGCGAAATTACGCGGAATATCTCGAACTCAACATAGACGAGATGATCGCGGAGATACAAAAGAATGCAGCGCCCGTTGAGGTCAGCGGCCCGTTGCCGCAGGTGAATCTTGTTGAGACGGAAATTCCTCCATTAGTTAATGAGAAGGAGGAAAAGCCTGCGCCTCCTTTCTGGACGCGTTGGCTTGGCCGCCGTCCAAAAGCAGACTCAGCGCCTGAGACAGAATCCACCGAACCTGCCGCGCCTGCTGCGGTTGTGGAGGAAGTGACGGAGATCAAGGCCGAAGAGCAGAGTCAGCCTGTTGAGGCAGAGCAGCTTGAAGTTAAGGAAGAGGCGAAACCAAGTCTGATCTCAAAGCTTGACGCACTCTTCCGATCCCGCATTGTAAAAAAAGAATCCAAACCGGAAGCCGCGCCTGTGGTTGAGACGGTTGTGCCGCAATTTACTCCAACGCAGCCCGCGGATATTATCTTTGCCGAGATCGGCGCACAGTTGCGCGCGCGGCGCGAGATGATCAGCCTGACGATTGATGAAGTGGAACGGCATACAAAATTGCGCGCCGTGTTCGTGAAGGCGCTGGAGGATGGCGCGTTCGACAGGCTGCCGTCATCTGTGCAAACGCGCGGGATGCTGGCGAACTATGCGACGTTTCTTGATCTCGATACCGATGCCATTCTGTTACGTTTTGCGGACGGATTGCAGGCTCGCCGCTACGAGAAATATTCCGAAACGCCGCGCGATAAAATCCAAACGGAAGTGACCACGTCCATGCCGCTCCTGCGGAGTTTTATCGCGGGCGATCTGGTCTTCGGTGTGGTGATCATCGTTATGCTGGTGGCGCTTGCAGTTTGGGGTGTGGGACGTGTGGTGAGTTCGCAGGACGCTGAACCCACTTTGCCTGCCGCGGCTATAAATGTGATCGGCGGAACGCCTACGCCAACCACAACCTTTGTGCCTGTTGACGAAAATGCTTTCGCTACCAGCACCGGAGCATTATCCGCGTTGGAGACTCCGCTGGCGCCGGTTTCGAATGCAAATGTGGCGGTGAGTGTCTTTGCAGTGGAGCGCGTCTTCGTGCGAATTTCAGTGGAT
>JACRBH010000072.1 GCA_016234535.1 Chloroflexota bacterium | reverse complement strand
GGTTCATCCCCTCGTGTGTGGGGAATACGCGTTGTCTCGACATTAGTTGCCTCAGCTTCTACGGTTCATCCCCACGTGTGTGGGGAATACGTCTCTCGGCTACCAGCAAATCGCGCGCCTGACTCGGTTCATCCCCACGTGTGTGGGGAATACCCAAACACCTTGCGCTGACTTTCGGCAAACGCCGGTTCATCCCCACGTGTGTGGGGAATACCAACCGAAAAGCCTTCAATGCGTTCTCATCGCTCGGTTCATCCCCACGTGTGTGGGGAATACATCCCATGCAGCCGTCCCTTCGCCTCCCAACTCGGTTCATCCCCACGTGTGTGGGGAATACGTGGGTGTTGCTGAAGGCCACAGCGCGCCGTACGGTTCATCCCCACGTGTGTGGGGAATACGCTGTAACCGTAGGAACAGAAGCCAACGCAGAACGGTTCATCCCCACGTGTGTGGGGAATACGATGGGACAGGCTGTACAGAGCGCCACCGAAGGTCGGTTCATCCCCACGTGTGTGGGGAATACCCTTATTTTTACGTAAAAAAAGAGAGTTTTAAGGGTTTTTTACTGCTTCGACTTCGAGATTTGCCTTGGTACTGGCAGGAGGAATAGTATTATTCGGTATGTAGACCAGTTGAAGCCCTTCCATATCTACTACCGACCTTTTGACATTTCCATCCATGCGCATGGTGAAGTGTTGTTCGTTGTTGGTGTTCCAAGCCTGTACCACGCTACCATTCCTGCATTCGGATTTGCACTTTTCCCAAAGGAAGTCGCGAACGCGGGCTGATACGTGCCCGATGAAAACTCCAGGGGAGGGTTCCAACATCCAACGTGTAAGTTCGCCGTGCAACTTCTTGGGAACATTTTGCAGGATGATCATCATCATAGTGTGGAATCTCCCTCTTGAGTGAGGTCAGGCCAGAGGTCGGTTGGAAGCGCAGGGTCTGCATCCACATCCAGAAGTTCATTGATTGGTTCATCCTTTACTTCAAGAATATTGTCAATGTCAGGCAAAATCCTATCGAGTAATTTCATCTCGCGGAATTTTTCGCGGCAAGCCATGCGCGTGCGGCGCTCAATATTTTCTTTACTTTCCGCCACGATTGAAAATGCAATCGGTATGGTGATGTCAGCTTTATAAAGATCAGCAACGTCATAAACGAAAGATAGTTGCTTGCCCGTATGGACAAAACCGATAGCAGGAGAGTAACCGCCTGAGACAATTGCTGCGTGACAGACGGAATTCAATGTGGCGTTAGCGGCAGAGAGTGAACGATTGATCGGATCACTGCCGCCCCAATTGGAACGGTCATAGATCCGTCCATGCCATTGCACCCCATATTTTTGACTTGCCTCTTTGTAAGCGCGCCGCACACGCACACCTTCAAAGCCGCGAATCTGTGGAAGTGTTAGTGAAGGGTCGAGCGTTTCCGCAAATCGCATTTGATACATGCGAATGCAGACGCGGGTATGTTTGACGGGATTGCAGGCGAGCTCGGCTTGTTGCAAAAGATGATATGCCTTGCGCGTTTCGCCCAACCCCTGCGCGTAAAAGTGGGTCATCTCTTCGCCTGTCCATAACATGCTGCATCCATTCTCCGCTAAAACTTTCACGGCAGCATGTGTGATCTTTGTACCTGGCCCCATCATCAAAACGCACAGTGTCGCGGCGGGGACCAGCGTGCGTCCTTCTTTTTGCCATAGTTCAATCGCATGGTCAGCCTTTTCGATCACCGCGTGTTCGACGTAGAGATACGAAAGGCTGTCACGCAATTTGGGTAATCCGTGTAAATCTTGCATGAAAGCCTCCTATATTAATAAATGAATATCAATGGAATAATAAATATTCAGTTGTTAAGGTGCGAGTTAAAGTGTCAGGTGTCGAAGTGCCAGGTGTTAGGCGCGCGCTAAGGAGAGTAAGCCGAAGCCAAGTCCTTTTGCGCTTCCGAAACCTGTGAAGACTGTGCTGGCTAATTCATCAGGTTTCTTTACTTGTAAAACGCCGTCAAATTGCACAGAGAGAAAATTCATTCTCTTTTCTTTTTCCTTCTCGATAAAAAGTTTTCCGCGTGTGAATTGTTCGTTGACAATATTGACCGAGACCAGCGCCGCACCAGCGGATTCGAGTTTGCGCTCCAGCCATTTCTGCTGATCTTCTTCGTGGATTAATCCAACACGCCGTCCTTGCTTTTTGCCTTCACGATCTTTCTTGACCGTTGGGTTGGCGCGCAGACGAAAGGCAAGAGTTTGCCCTTCATGCAGTTGCAGATTCATTTCTTTGACGGCAGGATTTTCCACATCGAGAGGAAGATCATTCTCTCCGAGCAGGTAATCCTTTTTCTCGGTTGAGAGAAAATCCCAAATGGGCTGTTGACGTGATTGCACAAGTAAAGTTGGAATACGCGTGCGCGGGTGCAAATCCACACGGAAGAGAATATTGGTCGCGTTGTCTTCCGTGCGTTCTGTTTTGAACACGCCGTCAGGAAATGCGCGTGAAACAGTACGGTGCAATTCGTATGGGTCGGCAAGTTCGTGCTGCACTTGCCGCGAACGTGGGTTGAGGATAAGTCGGGAGAGGTACATTAAGCAGCCTCCTGTTCAACTGAAATCTCCAACATGATGTCATAGGCATAACGCGGCAAGAAGGTACGGCGGCTACGCGAGTTAATTTCATCGCGGCGGCGCGTCGCTCCTGATTGATTTGGCGGACATTCAATTGCGGCACGCACACGCGCTTTCGATTCCGAAGAAATGTATACAGGCAGTGAACGGGCGGTCAACGCTTCTTCAAGAGTCTTGAAATCATCCAAGCCATCGAAAATTGGGCGGGCAGGTGGGCAGGACTTGCGCCCGAGGAAAAAGGGCCAAATAGGGTTTTGCACGGCGTTTGCCAGTTTTGCGATCAAATCATCCTTTCCCTGGACGGCCACAAGAAATGACGCATCTGCGAGGTAGGTACGCCATGTCTGTTCATTGTGTGCGCGTCCACTGCTTAATTTAGGTTTGCCCTCGGCGGTCAGCAGCATGGGTTTGTCATAACCGCCGCCCACTGTATGGTAATCAATCATGGATAATCCAGCGCGGTCACACCGCACGCCAACACGAACGGACTGCGAAAGTTCGCGCAAGTCTTTATCCTGATCCAAACCCAATGCACAAGCTAGCAACCCCACAATGCCTGATTTGGTCGGCTCGGCAGCAGAATCACGCACACTCCAACGGGAGCGCTCACCCCACGCCTGCAAAGGTCCTTCAAGGCGGAGAAAGAGTGTATTTGCCATGATGGATCATCCTATTACTTGTTTTTGCAGCCAGTTTTGCAGGTCAGGCAGAGAAGTGTGCGCCTTTGCGCCAGACAGGTCATATTCCTGAGTAGCGGTAAAAGCACGTTCATTCTGCAAACCGTACGTCTTGCCGATGCGTTCCGCATAATCAGCCATCTTACCCACCGAAGCATCCATCAAGGACTGGTCGCCTGTGGCGCGGGCTGGTTTCATAAACGCGTTTGCATAACTGACGGGAATGTTCTTCTGTGAAACTTCCACAAGGATCAAGTCTGGCAGGTTTTGCGCGGCAAATGTGTTTTGCTTGCCGGTTGGCTGTGCGGTTGCCGCCGCTTCGAGCAATGCCAGAACCGCCTTCCCTGCAATTTCCTTATCGCCGCCGAGATTGTTTACCAAGCCATCCCAAAAGATGTTGATGTATTTGTAATAGGTGGAACTGTTGAATTCCACATCGCCGATCATGTCTGCGCCAGGTTCGCTACCAGGCTTTAGATCGTCTAATGCAGTGTAATAGTCAAATTCCTGCGAGAGTGCATTAGTAGAAATAGCATGAGCCACCTGCACTGCGGCGTTGACATCTTCAAACACAGTGGAGGTTGTCATGCGTCCGAACATGGAAATATCCACCGAGCGCGGCACGCTGCTGCCAAGTTCCTTGGTGATGTCGGTGATGGGTAATTTCTTAGCATTGCTCCATTTGTCCGCGCCGTTCTTTTTGTATACCGCCAGCAGTTTTTCAGCAAGTGGGCGCAGTTCAT
This sequence comes from Chloroflexota bacterium, assembly GCA_016234535.1. Taxonomy (GTDB): domain Bacteria; phylum Chloroflexota; class Anaerolineae; order Anaerolineales; family Villigracilaceae; genus Villigracilis. Next base: position 467 of record JACRBH010000072.1, on the reverse strand, counting down.
CTTTGCCGATGAAGATCAGTTGTTTGCTGGTGGTTTCCACATCTGCTGCTTCGCCCTCCTGCTCTTCTTCGTCTTCGTCGGATTTCTTCTTGGACTCGCGCCCGATTTCGCTCAAGCGGGCGAGGATTTTTTCCTTATCTTCTTCTTTCACACCCAAGGCTTCCAATTCCTTGCCTACAAGATCGGGCAACTGTTTGGTGCGCACGCCGAGCAAATTCGATCCTCCAAAAACGCTCTTGAATGATTCGGACTGGCGGATACTGCGTTTCAGGCATTGGCTGGAAATACGTCCACGTCGAACCCCGCCAAAGAACGCGTCTTTGGGCGAGCCTGTATCATCGCGGTTCAAGTTTGAGGGCGCATAATTCTGCAAAATATGAATTTGAATTAACATTGTGAAATCTCCTTTTGATTATTCGGCAAAATAGGAACGAGCCCAACGGCGTTGGACAAAGCGTTCGGGGTGT
>JACRBH010000070.1 GCA_016234535.1 Chloroflexota bacterium | reverse complement strand
TTTGATCGGGGCGTGGCGCAGCGCGAAGACGGAGATAGCGCGTGTGAGCTGCAAAAGTGAATATCGGGGCGTGGCGCAGTCCGGCTAGCGCGCTTGCTTTGGGAGCAAGAGGTCGGAGGTTCGAATCCTCTCGCCCCGACACCAGCCACAGAGACACGGAGACACGGAGTTTATTTCTCTGTAGCCCGTGTCTCTATCATTTAAACCTGCATGTGCTAAAATTGCTTGAGAGGAAACCAATGAGCAAAAAAATTGATGGTGTCATTGAAGCGGTCCGCTATAAGAATGGACAGATCAGCATGGTACGCGCCTACGAACGGCGCGGCGCCACATTCTCAGACCGCGTTTTGGTAGACCGTAAAACACTGTTGGAACGCCTGCAAAAAGGCGCGCAATATGTAACCGGCTCGCGCAATGAATTACGCGCCAGCACATTTACGGTCGGCAAACCTGTGATGATCGTAAAACAGGATGACCGTGAGCTGCTTACCACGCACGAAAATGCAACCCACGATGAGCTTGAGAAAGTTCCAGCTTTTTAAACTGATGTTACGCACCGTCCCAAAGGCTTTGATCGGCTAAAACAAGGTTTTCAAGGAAACCTTCGGGACGTTCTGCATAAGGTGAGTTAAAAAACATATGAAGATCATTGATAAAACCCCGTTCCAGGATGCCTCAGGAAATATCAGTATTGTCGGCCGCGCTCAGGGAACCCTGAAATACGGGCTGAACTGGTTCTCAGAGTTGGAAGCCCAAAAAGTAGTGATCGCACAGTTGGAGCGTTCACTCGAAAAAGGTTTCGTACTGATCCGCAACTTTACCCTGCCGAATATCGAAGTTGTGATCCCGATCATTCTGGTCGGTCCGGGCGGAGTATCCGTGATCCATGTAACACCCGCAAAAGGGCAGTTCGAGGCAAAGGGCGATCAATGGAATAATATCAACTATGGCATCTCACAGCCTGCCAACGTCAACTTGATAGAGATTGTCATGAAGCGCGCGCGCGCCGTCCAAAAATATTTGGAGGCGCAAAAAATCAACTTGACCATTCCTGTGGAAGCTGTCCTGGTCGCAAGCGACCCCGGCGCGCACATCGATTCCCTGCGGCCGGCCGCGCGCGTGGTGATGAGTGACGCCATCAAACAATTTGCCAGTTCACTGTTACAGGCGCGTCCCATCTGGCGGTCAGAATCCATTTATGATATTGCGGACCGTATCGTGGACCCTCGCCCGCCGCAACAGGCTCCCAAACCCGCCGCTCCCACACTTGAAGCCGCGGCAGATGCCCAACCCGCATCACGCGCCAAGGCAATTTTCGACGCCGCCGAATCCGCGCCGACCTTCAACGCCGGTGAATTCGATTTCGCATTCGAAGATGGCAAGGCTCCACTCGCACCCCAGGCCGTCCCGCAGAGTTTGCGCGAGACAAATCCATCACGCCAATTACCTTCCAAGATCGATCCAAACAAAGGCAAGTTCCTGGGCCTGACCAACAAACAAGTCATTTTGCTGGTTGGCATGTTCGTCGTCGAGTGCTGTATCGTCGCCATTGGACTTGGCATTGTTCTTTATTTGAATATGTAACTCACTTTGGCCTCTCCATTTTTATCCATTATTGTTCCCGCCCATAACGAAGAAAATCGTCTGCCCCGTACATTGGGGCAGATTTTTACGTTTCTCGAAGACCAATCCTATACTGCCGAAGTCATCATTGTTGAAAACGGAAGTTCAGACCGCACGCTGGAACTGGCGCAGGAATTCGCGGTCCGTTACCCAAACCTGATCGTTATTCACGAGGAACAACGCGGAAAAGGCAACGCCGTGCGACGCGGCGTATTGGAAGCGCATGGCGAATACCGTTTTATTTGCGACGCCGATCTTTCGATGCCAATCGAAGAATTGCAAAAATTTATTCCCCCCGCCCTCGATGATTTCGACATTGCCATTGCATCGCGTGAAGCGCCGGGCGCGATCCGTTACAACGAACCGACCTATCGGCATTGGGGCGGGCGCGCCATCAACCTTGCGATCCGAACCTTGATCCTGCCGGGCCTCAACGATACCCAATGCGGTTTCAAATGCTTTCGCGCCGATGTCACCGAGCGGCTTTTTCGCCAGCAGACATTGATGGGATGGTCATTCGACATCGAGCTTCTTTATCTTGCACGTCGAAAACGATTGCGGGTCAGGGAAATTCCGATCCATTGGTATTTCGAAGCGGAAAGCAAAGTGAATGCGGTACGCGACGCCCTGCGCATGATCGGCGATATCTTCCGCATCCACATCAATGCCGCGCGCGGCAAATATGATCTCAAACCCTGATCTCACCTGCGAATATAAACTCTGGCCTGCCTGCAAACACATCGCGGGATTGGATGAAGCGGGACGCGGCGCACTGGCTGGACCTGTCTGCGTGGGAGCGGTGATCCTGCCAGATAACGATCCGCATCTGACTCAAACCTTGAGCGGGGTGCGCGACTCCAAACAGTTGACTCCCCGTAAGCGCCTCGAGCTTGCGCCGCGCATCAAAGAGTCTGCGCGTTCATGGGGCATTGGCTTCGCCTCCGCAAATGAAATCGACTCGCTTGGAATCGTGCCAGCCACACGCCTCGCCGCAGGCCGCGCGCTGGAAATGCTTGCGTTTTTTCCCGATTTCCTGCTGACAGATTTCCGACTTGAGCTCCCTGAGCTGGATATTCCGCAAGCCGCACTCGTCAAAGGCGACCAACACTCCTTGAGCATCGCAGCGGCATCCATCCTTGCCAAAACCGCGCGCGACGAATTCATGCGCGAGTTGGGTTTGAATCACCCTGAATATGGTTTTTCAAAACATAAAGGCTATGGGACATTGCTTCACCGCGAGAAGATCGCGGCCCTCGGCTACTCCCCCATTCATCGAAAAACATTCAAGATCAGAAATTTCGCCTGAGTTGAGAGAAGAACGTCCCGAAGGTTGATTGAAGAGACTTTGGCCGTTTTTCAAACCTTCGGGACGATGGTTTCAACTGAAATGAAACGCACCCAAATAAAAAAGCGGACGTTTCTAACGTCCGCTTTGTATTACTTTCGCAACATACCGCCGCTTAATTTACTCTCCGGCTTGCCGGAGCGCCACGCATAAATCCCCAAACCGGCCCCGGCCAATAGAAGCAGCCCGCCGAGAATCCCAATGATGGGAGACTTTCCGCCGGTTTCCGTTTCCTGTGCGCCAGGGTCAACCACCACATCCTTCGATTGCACGCCAAAACCCACCTCAGCGCGGTCACCGGCCTTCACAATCAGCGAATAATTCAAATCAATCGTCGGGTTGTAATTATCGGGGATGCCTACTGTAATGTTGTAACTCCCCTCGGGAACATCGGAAAAACATATTCCCTGATACGCCTCCGGGTCGGCGGGAATAACCGTATCCAGTTGGGCGGAATATTCCCCGTTGATCTCAGTTACACTGACCGCGCCGCCAGCCACCGCAGACTCCGTCGTTTCGCGATTTGCATTGCCGTTCGAATCATCAAAGAGCAAAACGCAAATTTCGGTTGTACCAGTGAACGGTGTGGGAGTGGGCGTTGGCAAACCCGGTGTAGGAGACGGCCCGGCCGTCGGAGTCCCCGCAACAGATACGATTCCAACCAGCAGTTCCTGTCCCTCGACAAGCGTGCAGTCCGCATCCAATTTCGAATTCAACGCGCGGAGTTGTTCCACCGTTATCGCATTCAAGGCCGCCACGCGATAACAGTTATCGCCGGGCTGGACAATATAGATAATCCGCCCATCTGCCCCGGCCGTGGGAGTTGGGATTTGTTGCTGCAAACCAGGCGCCGCGCTTGCAGGCATCCACAACCCAAGTAGTAGCAGACCTGTCAAAGTAAACAAAAGAAAAAAATGTTTTGAATTCATTGTCGAAATTATATCAGGATTTGGTGGAGGCTTATTTTGCGGAACTGGAGACCATCCGTCGCTTATCATCAAACAACCTTTCACCAGTTATAATGGCAAGGACTTTATTGGAGAGCATCGCTTTATCGGAGTGGACATGTTCCAATTTATTCTTCGCCGTATAACCATATTCCCCCTTACTTTATTGATCGCGAACTTCATAGGTTTTGCCTTCGCTTTTGCAACCGCACCGATCGTGGCGGCCAGCAATCCATACGCGCTTGGGACAAGCGACCTGCCACCCATTCTGCCTGTATATTTTGAATATTTGCTTAACGTTTTCAAAGGCGACTTCGGAAAGACATTTACCAGCGAACCTGTGCTTCAAACCATTTCACGATTTGGCGGAGCCAGCCTTGGGCTGGTCGGCATTGCCATGACGCTTAGTATCATCCTTGGAATTACATTCGGGCGTCTCGCCGTGCGCCGTTCCCGAAGCGGAGTCGCTTCCTGGTTGACGGTTGTTTCCACCATTGGGATGGCATTGCCCAGTTTCTACGTCGCCATTCTTTTGATCGCGCTTTTCGTTTTGATCACCATTTATGTGATGTCCACTGCAACCCCGCCCATCCCATTCCAGGGATTTGGCTGGGATGCGCATCTAATACTCCCCGTGCTGGCGCTCACCATCCAGCCAACAGTCAAGATCGCGCAAGTGACTGCCAGCCTGTTATCGGAAGAAATGGAAAAACAATACGTAACCGCGGCCTTGAGCTTTGGGCATCCCTTCAAAAAAATAAAGGGAAAATTCGCCTTCCGCAGTATCCTCGCCCCGGTCGTACTGACGATTGCCGCAGCCCTGCGGGTCATGATCGTTGAACTGATCATTATCGAGCGGCTGTTCAACTGGCCCGGCATGGGGAAATTGATATCCACGTTGTTAAGCAGGCACTCGCTGTCAGTTGACCTGCTCTCACCGCCGATGATCGCCGCCGTCTTAACCGTTCTGGTCGGAGTTTTCCTGCTGATTGATTTCATTGCCACATTATTCAGCCGCCTCATCGACCCGCGCCTGCGCGTGGATTCAGAACTGCAATTCAGAGGCGCGTCAGCATGACAACGAAATCAGCAGCCATGTCATTCAGCGGATTGCAATCGCAGCGCAAAAAAACAAACTGGCCTTTGTTGATCGGCGCGATACTCGTCGGATTCATGGCATTTCTTGCCATTCTGGGACCTTCATTTGCGCCGCAAAACCCGATGAAGGAAAATTATGCTCTCAAAGTAAACGATAAGATTCGAGTGCCGCCTTATCCGGCATTTGAAGTTCCAGGATATTTTCTTGGCACAGATCAATATGGGCGCGATTTACTAAGCCGCATTCTGTGGGCTGTGAGACCCACCATGATCATGGTGGTCACAGTTGCGGGCGTAAGGTTGATTTTGGGATTGGTTCTGGGGATGATCATCGGCTGGTCGGAGGGGTCGAAAAGCCGCCTCCTTGAATCCCTGCTTTCAACCGCATTATCCATTCCTGTTTTGATCGCCGCGTTGATCGGCATCTTTATGGCTGGCATCGATCGAGGGTTGTGGGCATTCATCTTCGGGCTGGGATTAACCGGTTGGGCAGAAACAGCCCGCATGGTCAGCGAACAGACGCGCATGATTAAATCTCAAACCTTTATCGAAGCCGCGCGCGCCCTCGGCGCATCCGACCGGCGCATCCTGTATTCCCACGTTTTGCGCCAGATCATGTCGCTGTTATGGATGCTGCTCGCGTTCGAGATCAGCAGCACCCTGCTTGTTTCAGCGGAGTTGGGCTTTCTTGGTTATTTCATCGGCGGCGGGATCTGGGTGGAAATATCCGACTTCAATGCAGTCAACGTGGAAGGCCTGCCCGAGCTTGGGCAAATGATCTCGTCTTCGCTGGTCAAAATAACCGACCCCTCCACATTGATCATCGTTGGAAGTGTGATCGGCATCGGCGTGCTCGGATTCAACCTGCTGGGCGAAGGCTTGCGTTTACGATTGAGTCAGGAATGGCTGCGCGGCAGGCGTCGATTTAGATTTTTATCTGAAGCTGCCGAAGAATGGTTTGAAGAACGACTGCTTCGCCCCGCTTTGTTTTGGATAGAATCGCATCGCACCGCGCTTTCAGTTGCCACTGTTATTCTGATAATTCTCTCTGGCTCATGGCTGGCGTTCAAGGCGCTCTTCATAAAACCACTAGCCGCTTCCGAATCGACATTTATTACCAGCGGCTCACAGCCATTATGGGCAACCGACCGGCACGATCCGTACGGCACGCTTTGGGTTCCAGTCAGCCTGGATTCTGAACCAAAGGTAATATGGAATATTCCACTGGCAAACGGCACAGTTGGCCGGCCGTCAGTCAAGGAAGATGGAACAATCTTCGTACTATCAAAGGCTAAGGAATTATTGGCAATCAGCCCGGATGGGCAAATGATCTGGAAAGCGCCGCTGGATGAAATCCCCGTCGGCGCACCTGCATTGGACGCAACTGGCCGCATCATTGTTGCGGATGCAAAAGGATACGTAACCGTCTTCGATGAAAATGGGAATCGTCTCTGGCATGTACTAGCCTCCAATGGACGGGAGGCAACTTCAGGTCCGCTGGTGGATGCGAAAGGCAATATCTATCTCACAGCCGTGGATACAGTCGCCGCACTCTCACCCGATGGAACATCGCTATGGAGAACCAAAGCCGCGGATACCTATTTGGAAGAACCACCCCGCCTCAGCCCCGATCAAAGTTTGATTTTCCTAAAAAACAGCGCCATCCAAACGGATACCGGCTCGCTCAAAACAATTGAAATCGCGCCGCCCCAGGAACTCCTCTTCACTGACCCAACTTTTTTCAGCGGCGCGAATGGATTGAATTATTACCGGCTCGGCCACGAAATTATCGGCTGGCATTTTGAAGGCGCAGACTTGATAATAGACTCCCGCCAAACCTGGGTTCATGAAGGCACAGTCCTCTTACTGCCATACGATCAAGGCGTGACAAAGGGCGGCCTGACATGGTTTTACTACACCATGTTCGGAGTGGATACACGCATGATTTGGTTGGACGCGCAAAGCCGAGTCATCGGCAATTACTCTTTTCAAAATCCGAATCCAAAACTGATCGCCATCGGCGAAAAAGGCGAAGCAATCCTATGCGGCTCTGTCACCGTGCGGGTAAACTGTATCAACATCGCCCCCGGCGCCAAACAACCCACCTGGAACATTTCAATCGAATCCCCCGCCCCGCTTCTCGGAGGCGCCATGATTCCCGGACGGCTCTATTTGACTCTCGACGATGGGCTGTACGCTCTTGAAGCGCAGGAGAAATAACAATGAATACTCTGATCAAAAACGGAACCCTCATCACCGCCTCTGAAACTTATCAAGCCGATATTTTGGTTGAGGATGAAAAGATCGCGCGCATCGGACTTAATCTGGAAGCTGATTCTGCGCAAGTGGTAGATGCCACGGGAAAGTTGATCCTGCCCGGCGGCGTCGATCCGCACACCCATTTTGACCTCCCCATGTTCGGCACCGTGTCCTCCGATGACCATTACACCGGTCACAAAGCCGCCGCATTCGGCGGGACAACTACCGTCATGGATTTCGTTGTGCAGGAACCACAAGGCTTTAAATACTCTGCAGGTTTGTGGATGGAGAAAGCAAAGAAAGCCGCGATTGATTATTCCTTCCACATGAACCTGACACACTTCGATGAGCAAATTGCGAAAGAGATTCCATCCCTGCGTGAGATGGGAATCACAACACTCAAAGTCTTCACAGCCTACAACGGAAAACTACGGCTCGATGACGGCAGTATTTTCAAAGCCATGCGAATCGCAAAAGAGAATGGGATGCTGGTGATGGCGCATTGCGAAAACGGTGACGTGATCGATACGCTGATCGCCGAGGCATTGTCAGCGGGGCACACATCACCCGAATGGCACGCGTTGACAAGACCAGGCTGGGGGGCAGTCGAATCTACTTTGCGAGTGGCAGGCATGAGCGCAGAATCCGATGCGCCGGTTTACATTGTCCACATGAATGCGGGCGGCGAAGTGGATATGCTGAAGTATGCGCGCAAGCGCGGAGTCAAAGTGATGGGCGAGACTTGCCCGCAGTATTTATTTTTCACGATAGATCATCTGCGCCGCGCGGATGGCGCGAAGTGGATTTGCTCGCCGCCGATGCGAACCGAAAAAGATAACGCGCGTCTGTGGGAGGGTCTGCACGATGGCACGCTGCAAACCATCGGCACGGATCATTGCGCGTTTTATTTTGACGGCACAAAGCCGATCATGTATGAAGGTAAAGAGATTGCCGTCGCCGGGAAAGAATTGGGCAAAGATGATTTCACAAAGATCCCCAATGGTCTGCCCGGCGTGCAGGACCGAATGCCGGTCATGTGGACGTACGGCGTGCATGCGGGGCACATTACGCCAAATCAATTCGTGGCATATAACTGCACAAATCCTGCGAAGATATTTGGATTGTATCCGCGCAAAGGCGCGCTCCTCCCCGGAGCAGATGCGGATATTGTGGTCTGGGATTCCGAGAAGCGTGTGAAATATGGTGTGGCTCATTCCCATCAACGCACGGATTACAATCTGTATGAAGGCTGGGAGTTGACAGGCTACCCTGAAAAGGTTTTCCTGCGCGGAAAATTGATCGTGGATGGCGAACAGTGGCTGGGGAAATCTGGCGATGGAAAATTTTTGAAACGCGGCGAAGGTGAAATTTTATAGGAAATTTACCATTGACCTATTGCATAAGTGACAGCGATACAGCCACAGAGAACACAGAGAGCATTGAGAAAGGCTTTTAAACCCTTCTTCGCTGTGGTAAAGGATTTTTTGCAAGAGAGCTTATTGAGTAAATATTGGAGCGATGGCCGCATGGAACAAAACAATTTTTATAAGAATGTTTTGGATAATCTTTATGATGGTGTTTATTTTGCAGACAGGGCCCGCAGAATAACCTATTGGAATAAAGGCGCTGAACGAATTAGCGGCTTCACATCCGCCGAAGTGCTCGGCAGGTTTTGCGCGGATAATATCCTGAACCACGTCAACGACAATGGAATTTTGCTGTGCAAAACCATGTGCCCTCTTTCCATGACCATGAGAGATGGCAAGCCCCGGCAGGACAATATCTACCTGCACCACAAGGACGGCCACCGCGTACCTGTCCTCGTGAACGCGATTCCGCTTTATGGGGAGCAGCATGAGATCGTGGGCGCCATTGAAAGTTTTACAGACAGTTCCGCATTTCAAACCGTGATCGAACGGGTAAAACTATTAAGCGAGATTGCATTTCAAGATGCATTGACCGGCATTGGCAACCGCCGTTTTATCGAGATGAAACTAAGAACCGGGCTGACCGAGGCGCAGGAATTCGGAGTCAATATCGGTCTGCTGTTGTTCGATGTGGATAACTTCAAGGCCTTCAACGATACCTACGGTCACGATATCGGAGATCAGGTCTTGAAGATGGTTGCAAACACCATGAATCACAATATCCGCCCGATGGATTTTCTGGGAAGATGGGGCGGCGAGGAGTTTATCGTTTTACTTCAAAATGTGGATGAAGCCAAAGCGGTAAGTTCGGCTCAAAAACTGAGAATGTTGATCGAAAAATCATTTCTTCGTATTGATCGAAGAAATATTTCCATTACAGTATCTGGCGGCGGCACATTGGTCCGCCCGGATGATACAACCGAGTCGCTTTTCAAACGGGCGGATCAGCTGCTTTATCAAAGCAAGCACAACGGACGCAATCAAATAACATTTTCGCCATAATATGATTACTTGAGACTCTCTACCGTACAAATGAAAAAATCGAACCGCAAAGCCCGCCAAGATCGCAAAGAAAGGCTTTAAAACTTAGCGTCCTTCGCGCTCTTTGCGGTAAAAAAGGATGAATGTACGGTAGCCAAACTTGAGATTGGAGTTGGTTCCCGCCTTTCTTGTTTCATTGTTTTTTGTTCGGACTGCGGACTAAGGGTCAATAAATTAATAACTTCCGTCATGCGAGGAGGGTGAACTTCCCGACGAAGCAATCTCCCTCACAAAAAGGAGATTGCTTCGCCCTATCAGGCTCGCAATGGCAAGGTTGTGGGAAGTTATATTTTTACGAACTCTAAAGTCCGCAGTCCGACTTTTTTGCGCAAGGTGAAATATTGAATCAGGAAGCACATCACCACAAGCAGACGTTTCAGGAAGAGTACATGGATTTTCTCAGGAAATCCGAGATCAAGCATGATATCAATTACGTGAAATAGAATTCGGGGAGTTGATAAATCTGCGAGTTCTTATTCTTACCTAAGATTCATTATGATAAAATCTCACCCAATAAAACAAGGGACGCTCTGGGGGAGCACCGAGCCTTTGTAAGATTAATTGTTTGGAGAAAATAAAATATGCCTCGTCGTTCGCTGGCTCGCCTATACAAGGACGAGTTCTCTGGCTATTCACTTGTCAGTTTTCAAAAAGATCTAATTGCGGGTTTATCCGTCGCCGCGGTTGCGCTTCCGCTCGCGCTTGCTTTCGGAGTCGCCTCAGGCGCGGGCGCTGCGGCAGGGTTGATCACATCCATTATCGGCGGCCTGCTCATTGGCGCGCTGGGCGGCGCACCATATCAAATCAGTGGAGCAAAAGCCGTCACCAGCGTGGTGCTGATCGTGCTGGTCAATCGCTATGGGCTTGAAGGCATGTGGTTTGCGACCTTATTCTCAGGCCTGCTCATGCTCACCATCGGCCTCTTAAAACTTGGCCGTTACATCGCCTTTATCCCCGCGCCTGTTATTCGAGGGTTCACATTAGGCATCGCCCTCATCATTATCATCCGTCAAACCGACAACCTGCTTGGAATCAAAACACCCACAACAGAAACCGCCGCGCAAAAACTTCTTGGATATTTCAACATCAGCTTTAATCCCAATCTACATGCCGTTATGATCGGTTTGGTAGTGATGGGGATTATGATCTTCTGGCCGAAAAAATGGAACTTGTATTTCCCGTCTTCACTTTTTGGACTCATCATTGCCGCGCTTCTTAACTGGACCTTGGGCTGGTCTGCTGCAATTATCGGCGACATCCCCCGAACCTTGATCCTCAGCCAACACCTCAGCCTGACCGACATCCCCTGGACTCATCTTCCCGATTTCATCGCCCCCGCATTGACCCTCACCGCGCTTGGTTCTGTTGAAGCATTTCTATGCGGCGCATCCGGTTCGAACATGACAGGCATCCGCCTGCAAGTGAATCAACAACTGATCGGGCAGGGGCTGGGGAATATGACACTCCCCTTCTTTGGCGCAATTCCCACCACCTCGGCAATGATCCGCACTAAAGTAGCCATCCAATCCGGCGGGCAGACTCGCATGGTCAGCATCCTTCATTCGCTTGTCTTATTGCTCGCCATGTTTTTACTGGCTCCCTTTATTGAATGGATTCCACTGGCTGCATTGGCGGGCGTATTAATGGTCACTGCCGTCCGCACGGTTGAATGGGATGCGATCAAGCGCAAGTTTGGAAAACGCTTCAAGACCAACATGATCGCGTTCACCATCGCCATGCTTGCGACCGTAATTCTAAATTTAACGAACGCGATTTTGATCGGCACGTTTCTGGTTGGCGTCGTCTTCTTAAACAAGATCGCAACGATTGACATTGATGTTCAGGATGTGGATATAAAACGCCTCAAACAAAGAGGAATCAGGACGGCCGGTAAATGCAGGCATGTGCATGTGGCCTTTCTTACCGGTCCATTGTTCTTTGCAGCCACAGGCAAGTTTAATGAAGCCTTTGCCAACCTGAATGATACTCATGCGTTGATCCTGTCCATGCGCGGTATCCCATTGATCGACACGGAAGGGCTTGAAGAGATATATCGTCTGTATGAAAAGCTGCAAAAACAAGGTGGCACTTTGATGTTCGCGGGTGTGCATGAGAATGTACGCACCATGATGGAACGCGACGGCCTTGTGGAAATTATCGGCGGGGAAAATTTCTTTTGGTCCAGCGATCAGGCCATCGTCGAGGCAGAGAAGCGCGGTTGTCAGTTTTGTGAGTCGAGTAAATTATAGTGCGACATAAATGTCGCATTACAGTGACCATGATAAAATCCCGCCAGTGACGGGGAGCATAAGCCTTTGAAAATATGCCTGCTTTGGAGAAATAAGAATGCCGCGAAGAAACCTTGTACGTCTTTATCAAGATGAGTTCTCAGGATATTCACTCGCCAAATTTCAACAGGACCTGCTCGCAGGTTTAACAGTTGCGGCAGTTGCGCTTCCGCTTGCGCTGGCATTCGGAGTTGCATCAGGCGCGAGCGCTGCAGCGGGGCTGGTCACTGCAATTCTGGCGGGACTCATTATGGGTTTGCTGGGCGGCGCGCCGTACCAGATCAGCGGGCCGACTGGGGCAATGTCTGCCGTGTTGATTGTGCTCGTTTCGCGTTATGGCCTCGAGGGCATTTGGATGGCAGGTCTGCTTTCAGGCGCACTCCTGCTGCTGATCGGCATCATGCGCATTGGCCGTTTCATCGCATTCATCCCCGCGCCCGTTATCAGCGGATTCACATCGGGCATCGCATTGATCATTTTCATCGGCCAGATCGACTCATTGCTTGGTATCAAGACGCCCGCCACCGAAACCGCCGCGCAAAAATTCATTGGATATTTCCACGGTGGATTCGTTCCCGACCTCCATGCATTGACTCTTGGCCTCATTGTCATTGCAACCATGCTGTTCTGGCCCGCAAAATGGAATGCGCGCTTCCCCGCTTCGCTGCTCGGCATCATCCTGGCCACGCTTTTAAATTGGGTTTTGAACTGGCCTGTCGGGATGATCGGAGCCATTCCGCAAACATTATTCCTCGAACAACGCCTCGATTTCGCCAATATCCCCTGGTCGAATTTCCCTGAATTCCTCGCGCCTGCATTGACGATCACCGCGCTAGGCGCAGTCGAATCATTATTAAGCGGCGCAGTGGGTTCGAATATGACGGGTGTGCGAATGCAGGCGAATCAGGAACTTATCGCACAAGGCGTTGGCAATATGCTGATCCCGTTCTTTGGCGGAGTGCCCGCCACTGCCGCGATTGCGCGCTCCAGTGTGGGAATCAAATCCGGTGGGCAGACTCGTCTGGTAAGCATCATCCACGCGATTGGGCTGCTGTTATCCATGTTCCTGCTTGCGCCGTTCATGGCGCGCATCCCGCTGGCTGCGCTGGCTGGTGTGCTCATGGTCACCGCCATCCGCATGAATGAATGGGCCGCGATCAAATTTATGTTTGGCAATCGCTTCAAGACGGACATGATCGCTTTCACCATTACCATGCTCGCCACCATCGTCCTCGATTTGACACAAGCCATCCTGATTGGTTCCTTTCTCGCGGGCGCAGTCTTCATCAACAAAATCGCCAGCATTGATATCAGCGTGCAGGATGTGGATATTAAACGATTACGCCAAAAAGGCATTGATACTGAGGGGAAATGCAAACATGTGCGTGTGGCATTTCTAACAGGGCCGCTCTTTTTTGCGGCAACCGGTCAATTCAACGAAGCATTTGCGAACCTTGGAGATACACACGCATTGATCCTGTCCATGCGTGGTGTTTCATTAATCGATACCGCGGGACTCGAATCCATTCACCGCCTGTATGAACGGCTGCATAAGCAAGGCGGAACGCTTATGTTCGCAGGCGTCCACGATAATGCGCGCAACATGATGGAACGCGGCGGGTTGGTAAAAACAATCGGGGAGAAAAATTTCTTTTGGTCCAGCGACCAGGCCATCGTCGAGGCAGAGAGACGGAGATGCAAGTTTTGTCAGAAGCAGGAAAAGATTGATCGGTTCAAATCATAGATGCAATAAGCCTGTCTTTGCCTTTGAACTTATGAATCCTTCCCCGTCAATTCCTTCACCCTCGGGAAATCCTTGTAAAAGCCGCGATAACCCTCAGGCAATTTTGCCGCAATCCGACACATGATCTCATCAGTTGCATTTCGCATTGCTTCTTCACGCCCCCTGCCTTTTGGAACTTCAACGTAAAACAAATCCCCCGCCACAGCTTTGATCTTTGAACGGCGAAACTTTTTCAGGTTCTCAACCACGCCGCGATCCTCGGTGCCGGTAAGCGCAACGGGCATAACTGGATATCCGCTTTTGCTTGCGAGGAAGGCCACCCCCATTTTCCCCTCCTGCAATGCTTCTGTTTTGGAGCGCGTGCCTTCGGGCGCGATGACCATTAACCCGCCCTTTTGCATCCTTGCTAAAATCTCGCGCAAGGCTGAAAAATCCGCCTCGAAACGGTTGAGCCAGACCGCGTCTACAGTGCGCCCGATTGCCCCAAACAATGGGTGATCCTTGTATTTCTCAGCCACTGCCATGATGATGTCTTCACGGTCAATTGCATACAACAAAACAGCCGTATCCAGCCGCCCAAGATGATTCGAAGCGAGCATGAGATTGCCCTCTGGAAGTTTATCCAATCCGATCACTTCCACATCAGCGATGATATTCATAATAAAACGAACGATGGAGCGCAAGGTTTTATATTTCATTGGCTGGATTTAATCCCATTCAATAGTTCCTTCAAGCGCGGATGTCTTGCATAATAACCGCGATTCTTTTCCGGCAGCATCACCGCAATTCGGCACATGATCTCGTCCGCGTATTCCTGCAAGGTTTCTTCACGATTCTCTCTTGGAAACGGCGGAAGTTTGAACGCATCACCCGCAGTGATCGTTATATGCGTGCGGCGGAATCGTTTGAGGTTGCCTCGAAAAATTCGATCCTCCGTGCCGCTGATGGCAACAGGCACGATCTGCCATCCCATTTTGGATGCAAGGTATGCGACGCCCGGTTTGCCCTGCGCCATTTTCTCATCCCGGGCGCGAGTGCCCTCCGGCGCGATGATCAATGTCTGTCCTTCCGTCATACGCTTCATTATCTCGCGCATGGCTTTAGGGTCGGGAGCAAAACGATTTATAAAAATAAAATTGAGATATTTCCCAAGCCATTTAAGGATCGGAATATCCTCCCATTTTTCAGCGACAGGGATGAAGAGATTCCAATCATCCAGCGCGTAATACGCCATTGGCGCATCCAAAAAGCCGAGGTGATTACATGCGATTACAAAGCCGCCTTTTTCAGGCAGTTTATCGTAGCCTAATGCCTCCACTTTCGCGATCAGTTTTACAACAACATGAATCAGCCAGCGCAGAAATTTTTTCATGGATTAATTTTACACGGTTTTAAAATGACGGAGCCCTGGCTCTGAAATACAATGCCCCGCTTTCACGGGGCATTGTTGAAACGATGCGCACAATGGAAATTGTTTTACTTCCCGTACGTGTTAAACATTTTTAAAAAAATATCATAATCTGAAGGGGTCATGCTCA
The DNA here is from genome assembly GCA_016234535.1 of Chloroflexota bacterium. Classification (GTDB taxonomy): domain Bacteria; phylum Chloroflexota; class Anaerolineae; order Anaerolineales; family Villigracilaceae; genus Villigracilis. The sequence continues at coordinate 6,764 of JACRBH010000070.1, read as the reverse complement.
CGATCTGGAAGCCAACATTATAGATGTTGGGGTCAAATTGATCCAGCTGACACCATAATGCGCGGGCGGAAAATGACATGTAGCTCTTGTTTGAGATCTCCCCAGTCTGGTCAATTCGAAGCCTGAGATCCATCTTAAGTGGAATAGGCTTTGGGGAATCAAGTTTGAAACCATTCGTGCTGATATCAGAGAGATGGCCAATCAAATTACCAGTCGATTCGTCCATGACCCGCATATAGTACGAAAAGTTTCGGCGTGATATTTTTCGTCGCTCCGTTACCATAACAACCTCCTCGAAAAAACTCCAATCACCTCGCAAAACAGGCTAACCAAGTATATAGCAAGATGTCGCAAGAATCAAGACAAATCAAATCTCTTTTTGCAAGATATGTGTCAGAATAGTTGCGCCTGAACCGCCAATATTTTGCGCCATCCCTAACTTTGCGCCATCCACCTGCGTTTGTCCACATTCGCCGCGCAATTGCTGGGCAACTTCCACGAGTTGATACATCCCCGTTGCGCCGACTGGATGGCCGCGGGCTTTTAATCCACCGCGAGTGCAGACGGGCACACGGCCCTGAATGCTGATCTCGTTATCGAGAGCGAGTCGAACACCCTGGCCTCTTTCTGCAAATCCGCTGGCTTCGAGTGAAAGCGCGGCCATTATGGAGAAGGCATCATGCAGCTCAAAGACATCAATATCTTTTGAAGTTATGCCAGCCATCTCATAAGCGCGTTTTGAAGAAGCATACGCGGCCTGCAAGAACAAAGGGTCTTTGCGTGAATGTACCGCAATCGTATCTGTCGCAGCGGCTGAAGCTGAGACAATAATCCGCGGCCTGCGCTGCACTTTTTCAGCAGGGACAATTACCATCGCCGCCGCCCCATCACCGGTCGGGGAGGCATCCAATAAATTGATGGGTGTTGCGACCATGGAAGATTTTTCAAATTTGTCCACTGAAATTTTTTCATGCAGGCGCGCATATGGATTGTGCATCGCATTCGCATGGGCATTGATGGAGAACGGCGCAAAGTCTTCGTGCTTCCATCCATACTCATGCATATATCGCCGCATGACCAGCGCATTAATGCTGACAAAGGAAACACCCTGCTCCACTTCATAATCTGCATCAGCGGCAGTTGCCAATGCGGCAGTGACATCGCGCCCCGCCTTGTCGGTCATCTTTTCGACACCCACCACCAGCGCTGACTCTACGTCGCCGGAGGCAACAGCCATGAGCGCGGAACGAAACGCGGCCGCTCCTGATCCGCAGGCAGCTTCAATTTTTACGGCTTCCTGTTTCCACAGTCCGATCCAATCTGCAAAAAATGTTCCCAGTTGATTCTGTCCATTCACCATCGGCGAAAGCATGTTGCCAACAAAAAGTGAATCAACTTTTTCGACGCCTGCATCTTGCATGGCGGCAAAGGCGGCATCGCCCCCGATCTCACGCAGGGATTTTTCCCAATGCTCGCCAATTTTTATTTGACCGATTCCAAGGATGGCTATTTTTCTCATAAGTAAATTCTACCGCATTGCGCTATCAGGAACTATCGAAACTGAACAGATGAATCTGAGTGTTTTGAATATTAACCAGATTACAAATCTATCAGGGAATTTTAATGTATTCTATCTTTAATCGTTGTATGATGAGTCAACAAATAGAGAAAGGAGGTCGCGATAGATACACCACCTGAAATGAATAAAAGTGGAAAGGTCGAAACGCACTAACCTGGTCCAGGTCAAGACTTGAGCACCAGACGTTCCCCAAACGATATGAAGGCTGCTGAGTCGTTCCTTTCCTAAAATAGTGAACGTTCGACGGATGGGTCAACTCCCATCCGTCTTTTTTAAGTAAAGACCCTAAAGGTTTCTAATACCTTTAGGGTCTTACATTAAATTGATTGAAGCGCCTTCCGCATTCGCCCAAGCCCCTGCTCGAGGATTTTCCGCGAAGTTCCAAAATTCAAGCGGATATGGCCTTCCCCATTTTCACCAAATATTCTTCCCTCGCTCACAGCAACCCTGGCATTCTTCAAGAAGAATTGAAATGGCGAACCCTCGATCTTTGTCTGGGAAAAATCAAGCCAGCTCAAATACGTTGCATCGGGAATTGTTGTGCGAACCTCAGGCATATATTTTGTGACGTACTCCACAAGAAAGTCACGATTACCTGTCAGATAACGGCGAAGTTCTTTTAGCCAGCCGTCACAGTCACCAGAGAACGCAGTCCGCGCGGCGAACAAGCCCATGCTGCTGACGTGCAATCGAAGATGATTGACTTCCTTTTCGTAGCGCTCACGCAACTCCTTATCTGTGATGATCGCAAATCCGCAAAACAACCCCGGAACATTGAATGTTTTTGATGGCGCGATCAATGTGATCGTATGCTTTGCGGTCTCAGCAGACAACTTCGCCATTGGGGTGAATTTATTATCATCGAGCAGCAGCTCAGAATGGATTTCATCCGAAACGATCAAGACATTGTTCTTAATGCAAATCTCCGCCATTTTCAACAAATCTTTACGCGGGAAAATAATCCCAAGCGGATTATGAGGGTTGCACAATAAAAACATCCCGGCTTTCTTTATCTGCTTTTCAAAAATATCCCAGTCAATTTCGTAACTCAGGATATTTCCATTTACATGCTTTATAAACGGTGCGTCAAGTTGTGGAACACCGATATTATTTTTGACCTCATGGAATTCATTGTAAACAGGCGTTTGAATCAAAACGCCTTTCCTTGGCGTACAGGCGATGCGTGCCGCAACGCTAAATCCACTGACAATGCCTGTTACGGCGACAACCGCCTCAGGCCTAACCTTCCAGCCATATAATTTATCCATGCGGGCAGCAACGACTTCTTTTAATGCCAACGATGGCAACTCATACCCCAGAACGCCATGATCCACTGCTTTATGGAGCGCGGCCAGAATGGGTTTTGGCGCGGGGAAATCCATATCCGCAACCCACATGGGAAGCACATCTTTCGGGTAATATGTCCATTTATTGTAGTTATTGGGGTTTCGACGGTTTGGAACAACATTGAAGTTTGTCATGTATCCTCGGGTGTAAAGGCGGAATAACCTCGCCGTTACTTTTTATAGGCTATGATCATTCCATCGCGCACAGGCGCAAGCGAAACGATCCAATCAGTGTCAGCGGTGATGCGGCGCGTAAATTCGCGCACGCCTGCTGTTGCAGGGGAAACATCTTTATCATCAAAGATCCTTCCGCTCCACAGCATATTGTCGATAATCAACAATCCGCCGTTTCTCAATTTCTCCTTGATGACTCCCAAAGCTGCGGGATACGCCTCCTTATCAATATCATTGAAGATAATATCAAATGAACCTAATTCCTGTCGAAGAGATTCCACTGCCTCAGCGACATGGTACTGGACTATATCAGCGCAGTCCAACCTTAACAGGTGTTTGCCCGCCATCTTTGACAGTTCCTCATCCCAGACAGTGTGATGCACCACACCACCTCCGTTTTCCTTCACTGCTTTTGCAAACCATGCAGTGGAATATCCGTACCCCGAACCCAGCTCAAAGATTGATTTTGCGCCAATCATGCGCGCCAGTTGATAACAATAATATCCGCACACCGGACCGATGATGGGAAAATCATGTTTCGCGGCATAGGCTTCCATTTCCTGCAATTCCTTCTCGCGCGGCGGAACGAGAGATGTTAGATATTCCTGTGCTGAGTGATAAGTTAGTTTACTCATGCATACCTCCAAAGTCTGCTCAATTTTACTGCCAGTTACAGGAAATAAGAATTAAAAGATGGATTTATAATACCCGTAATTAACATCATGAGAAATGAAATTGCTTTCGGAGTATAAAATGAAATTTGCGTTGGAACTTCCCCTCCAAAAAAACAGAGACGAGGTATGGAAAGCATTTGACAACCCGGAGAACCTGAAAATGTGGCAGCCGACCCTGGTGAAATTCGAGAACGTCAGTGGAACACAGGGCCAGCCGGGCGCGGTATCCAAACTCACATACAAGGAAGGAAAGCGCGAATTTTTCCTTATCGAAAAGGTCACCCATCGCGCCAAGCCAGATCGCCTGGATGGCGTTTATGAAAATGAATTTGCCGATAACAGCATCATGAATACATTTGTTGCAGTCAGTGAAAATGAAACCCTATGGAGAGTGGAGGTTGAATACAAGTTCAAGACACTTTTTATGCGCTTGATTGGTCCGTCCATGAAAACCAATTTTATTCTGCGCGCCGAAAGAGATATGCAACGCTTCAAGGCGTTTGTGGAGAAACCATAAGTGGAGCGCAAAAAATGTCGATGCTGTGCGGCTGGTAGTACGCTGAGTCAATTGTCAGGACGGAATGATGCGTGATGCACTTAATCCATAAAAGGCAGATGTTTATCCAAGCAGAAAATCCACGACAGCGATCTGCCACACAAAAAACAGGAAGGGCTTGCGATAAAAGCCTTTCCTGTTTTTGCATTAATACTTTTATGGGTTATGGCGTTTTTGGAACGGGTCGCCAGGCGGGATTGAAGTCCAGGCTGGGGTCAGTTGTGATACGGATACGATTTGCACCGGTAATCGTCATGTAGTAAATATCATTATTGTCACCGGAGTCTCCACCTTCGTAGGCAATAAGGGAGCCATCAGGAGAATAGTGTATGTTCTCTATGGTAACTACGTTAAATCCCAGACGTGTGCCCTGTTCAATCGTACGATCCGTCGCAGAAATGCTCATAATGTATGGTGAGCAGAACTTGACGGCACAACGCTGATTAAACAGAATCGTCTGACCGTCCGGTGACCATGTGGGAAGATAATCTCTATAGTCTGTGCCGCTACGGACGATCTGTCTTTGATCACTGCCATCCGCATTCATAAGCCATATCTGATCCACACCCACCCGCTTGACAGTATAGGCGATCTGGGAACCATCAGGTGACCACGCAGGCTGACGAGACTCAATTCTGGAGGCGTTTTTCGTGAGCTGGGTGACTGACGAGAAATCATTTACATCTACGATATAAATTTCCCTTTGCCCGCTTCGCAAAGAAGTAAATGCAATGGATTTTCCATCGGGTGACCAGGCCGGGTCAAAATCCCCGCCTGGGTCGGGCGAAATGGCAGTCAAGCCGCTGCCGTCTCCGTTAATAATATACAAGCTGGTGTTGTAGAAAATATCATCCATGCCCTTGCACGGAGATATAAATACCAGTCTCAGGCCGTCTGGGGACCAGGAAGGCTGGCAGGCACCTTCAGGCATGTCTGTGATCTGAATCGCGCTTTCTGTAGCAAGGTTGACGAGATATATTTGAGGATTACCAGAACGGCTGGATGCATACGCAAGCTGTCCATCCCCGCCACCAACAGGGGTTGCGGCCAATATCGGATTAATCAAAGGTGTGGCGCTGTCAGCCGGGCTGGCAACCAGAGTCGAAGTCGCAGAAGGAAGCGCTGTTTTCGTCGGAGCAATTGTTGAGGTGGGTTTAATCGCCGTTGGGGTGAAAGCAGTCGTCTGAGTTTGCGTGGGTAGTGCTGTTGGTGAAGCAGTCGGAACTGCCGTATTGGCAGGCGGGAGGAAAGGAATCATGCCGCGCAAGTTGGCGGACAAAATACCCGGAGCAAAAAACGGAACACTGGCCAAAAGCAGAACAAGCAAAATTAACGTAAAACGGATCAAGGCAAAGCGGCGCTTACGTTCGCGTTCCTTTTGCTTCTTAAGCGGAGAAACAAAGGGAAGATTTTCCTTAATTGTTATTGGCGGTGTGGAGGGAACCGGCGCCTTGGCTTCAACGGATGCAACTGAATCAGTCATATCCTTCTTCGGGAAAGAATCGACTGGGGGAGGCGCAACAGTATAACCACCGGTTATTTGCTGTGTCTTGGATTTTGCACCAAGCAGTGCTTTCTTAAACTCTTCCGCATCCTGAAAACGGTCACTCGGGTCAACAGCCATCGCCTTTTCAATTGCCGCAGCCAAACGACGCGAGACTTTTGAATTACGCTTGCGAAGCGGGGTTAGCTGCGCGTTATCCATCGCGCGTGCCAGCCCATCTTCAGGAATCACACCACTTAGAGCCGCGTACAATGTGGCTCCCAACGAATAAACATCTGTCCGCGGATCTGTACGCGCAGTGCCATATTGCTCCGGTGGAGAATAACCGGGTGTCATTGCGCGGGCACCAGTAGTGGTAGCCTGACTTGCATTTTGATAGACCTTGGCCAATCCAAAGTCCACCAAAAAGATGTGACCGTCCGGCGTAATCTTCACATTGCCAGGTTTAATATCGCGATGCAAAATGGGCGGTTTACGCGTGTGCAAATAAGAAAGGGCGTCGCAAATCGCCGCACCGATGTGTATTGCATCATCCTCGCCCAACATGCCAAGCCGCTCCATTCGGTAGCGCAAATCCTCACCCTCGATAAAATCCATGACTAGGTATTGTCCCTGATCTCCCAATACAATATGATCAGAAACACGCGGCAAATTTGGGTGACGCAGGTTCGCAAGAATCACCGCCTCAAGCCGGAATTGGCGCGAATATTCGTCTGTTGTAAAAAGGTTTTCTTTTAGCGCAATCACCACACCAAGATTTTCGTCTATGGCGCGATAGACCGAACCCATACCACCCTGGCCGAGAATTTCAACGATGCGGTAACGGTTATGGAGGAGAGTGTTTTTCTCAAGCGTCATCTAACATACCTTTTGATCCAGCAATAATGGTCGCGATTATATCAGATTGAAGTAACGACAGTAACGCCATCAG
>JACRBH010000069.1 GCA_016234535.1 Chloroflexota bacterium | reverse complement strand
GACCGCGGCATCGTGGATTATTTCGCAGGGCAATATGATGTCGCCATTCAACGGCTCGATATATATATCGCGGCGAATCCATCGAACGACGGCACGCCATATTTCTACCGCGCCCTCGCCAGAAGGGCCTTGAATTTTTACGATGAGGCAGTACAGGACCTGTCAACTTTCATTGCGGGTTATCCGACACATCCCAGATGGGGAGACGCCTGGAGTGAAAAGGCCGACATTCTAAGATACAACATGGACCTGTCTGACGAAAGCGCAAAAACACTTATCGACTTTGTATCGGCGGCCCCGAACAACACACTGGCGGAAGATTATTTAATGAGCGCAGCGCGTATCTATGAAAGCAACGCGCAATACGATGAGGCTCTGCAAATCTGGGCGCGCGTTGCGAATGAATATCCCGGCACAGAGCCAGCCTCCACGGCCGTCTTTTTCATTGGGATTATCAATTATCGCAACGGGGATGCCAACGCCGCGCTGGATTCATTTAGCCGAAGTCTCAGTTTGGCAATATCTTCAACAGACAAGGCGCGCGCCTATTTATGGCTGGGCAAAGCCTATCAAAAACTAGGAGAGAACGACTCTGCCATGAACGCATGGCGTGAAGGTCAAACGGTTGACCCCGGCGGCTATTACAGCGAACGCGCCCGCGACCTGCTCGTTGATAATCCTCCTTTTACTCCGCCCGTTTCAGTGAACCTCACGCCAAACCTCGAAGCCGAACGCAGGGATGCGGATGATTGGGTAAAGTTGACATTCAATCCAACAGCGGACACTGACATAAGCGGCCTCGGCCCGCTCGCCTCGGATCAACGTGTGGTGCGTGGAATGGAATTGTGGAATCTCGGCCTTTACGAGAAGGCGCGGCTCGAATTTGAAAGCCTGCGCGCAGAACTGGAACTAAATCAGGATGCCATCGGCAGCTATCGGCTGGCAAACCATCTGCTTGATCTGGGTCTATATCGCACGGCCATATTCGCGGCCCGCCAAACACTGACAATGGCCGGGCTGAACGAACATACAGAATCGATGATGGCACCGCCCTATTTCAGCCATTTGCGTTACGGTTTATATTATTCAGATCTTGTCATAGCGGATGCCCAAACAAATGGCTTCGATCCATTATTTATATTCAGCGTGATCCGTCAGGAGAGTCTCTTTGAAGGATTTGTCAGCTCAGGCGCAGGCGCACGCGGGTTAATGCAAATCATACCTCCAACAGGCGCGGAAATCACCTCTCGACTCGGGTGGCCTCTCAACTATACAGACAAGGATCTATACCGCCCGAATGTTAGCGTCAGATTTGGCACCCACTATCTCGCAAGGAATCGGGATCTACTAAATGGCGACATCTACGCCGCTCTGGCCGCATACAACGGCGGGCCGGGCAATGCGCAGCAATGGAAGTCACTATCAGGCGATGACCCCGACCTGTTCCTCGAAAGCGTGCGCTTTGAAGAAACGCGGAATTACATCCGCAACATTTACGAGATATATGTTATTTACAGGCGTTTATACGGCGCGGCCACACAGTAGAAAACCAAAATCATGAAAAGGGCGGGGTGACTCGCCCTTACCCCGAATCAAAAAAGGATGAAGCGCTTCATCCTTTTTTGATTCAAAATTTGTATCATCTCAAAAAGAAGGGAGCGTCCCGGTTTATTGAGAAGATACCGAAATTTCGAGAAAACCCGCTAATCCAAATGCGCGATGATGCGTTGATTTACCGTTTCCACGTCCATATCCAACACAGAGACGATCTTATCCCTGCCGCTGATCCCTGCCACGATCTCAAGGCGTGATCGCGGCGCGCCGAGCACGTCAGAAAGAAAACTGATCAATTCCTGATTGGTTTCTTCATCCGAAGTCTCGGCGGCAAGATGCACTTTGACCGTGCCATCGTTCAACACACCGACGATTTGATTGCGGCTGGCCCGCGGTGTGATGCGTACAGCCAGAGCAGCCCCGCGCCGTCCATTATGAAGATCAAAATTCCTGGTCATGGTCATGATTCGCCTCAACTTAAAAACTTAAAATAGCGACCAACAAACGCGACAAAAACTCAACCGCGATGATTAATATCAACGGACTAAAATCCATTGTCCCCGCAAGCGGTATGAAGCGGCGGATCGGCGTCAGAAAAGGGTCCACAATGCGATCCAACGCCTCGCGTACAGGGTGATACGATGGGAGGAAAAATGAAAGCAATGACGAAGCGATCACTATCCAGATGAACAACTGGGCAACCGCCCTTATTAACGTAGCCAAAATCACAAAATTCATTAAACCTCCGTTTTATATTGACGCGCGCCAACGATCGCAGTGCCCACCCGCACCAGGGTGGCGCCTTCCTGAACAGCCGCTTCAAAATCAGCGCTGGTTCCCATGGATAATTCTGAAAAATCCACACGTGGAAATTGTGAAACCAGATATTCCTGGAGGCGCTTCAACTTCTGAAAGTATGGGCGGGAAAATTCGGCATCCGCCCCGAGCGGCGGCATGACCATCAGCCCCCGTACCTGCAAATTTGGCAGAGCGATAATGGATGAAAGCTCGCCCAGTAATGAAGGCCACTGAGATTCGTCCCACGCGTGCCAGCCGGATTTACTGTCCTCGCCGCCGAGGTTGAACTCCAAAAGCGTAGGTAAAGAACGCCCTGCCTCTGCACAGAACCGATCCAGCCTCTTTGCAAGTTTCAGGTTATCCAAAGAATGTAACAAGTTAAAGTTCCCAGCCACAAGCTGTGCCTTTCGACTCTGCACATGACCTATCATGTGCCATTCTACCGCAGAAACTCCGGCCATAGATTGAAGTTTCGTGACACCTTCTTCGGGGTAATTCTCGCCCAAAATGCGCGCGCCCGCCTCGATTGCCGCGCGCACCACTTCAACAGGCTGGGATTTTGTCACCACCACCAACTTTACGGATTCAGGATTGCGGCCAACATGATTGGCAGCGCCTGCGATTTTTTCAAGCGTAGATAGATATCTCTCGCGGATGGATTCGACTAATTCACTCATGAGTTTATTTTACTGCTCATTATATGAAATCTAAACTTTCAAGTGCGGAAATATGGGCAAAAATCAAGATTTCGGTTTAGCAAATTACGCAGTACTCTGTAACCGAACCTCGCATCTTTCCGACCCCAAAACTGTTGAAGCGACAGAGGGATTCGCTACCTTTAGGAGGAATGCAAAAGTCGGGAGACTTTTGACTCCGATATTACGCAAGCGCCAGCAATGCGCCGAACCGGCCTGTTTTACCTTTTTCGGCGCGATGCGAGAACCAATCATCCAGATGACAGGCCGTACACACGCCTGAAATTTGGATTTGCTCCACTCCCGCGTTTTGTAATTGGATGGCGTTCGCAGTCCAAAGGTCAAGGTATATACTTCCATTTCTGGACTGTAATATTTGGTCTGCATCCTGCTTATATTTTTCTTGAAATTGCGAGACCACATCTTCGCCGACTTCGTAATGATCCACTCCAATGGACGGGCCGATGCCGGCGACAATATTTTCAGGCTTGCTGCCGTAACGCGACCGCATCCCTTCTACGGCGGCTTTCACCACGCCGCGCATGGTTCCCATCCAACCGGCATGGGCAATGCCGATCACATTCTTCTTCGGGTCGTGGAGCAGGATGGGAACACAATCGCCAAAACGCATGAACAATGTGACATTCGGATTGTCGGTAAAAATAATATCAGCCTTCGCGGATGGTTGATCGAGCGGGCGCGGTGCGTCAGCGTAGACAATGTCTGTGCCGTGGACCAGCCACACGTCATGTAATGAAGCGGGTTTACATCCCAAAGCATGAAACGCGCGGACTCGATTCTCCGCCACGTGCGCAGGTTCATCCCCCACCGATCCGCCAAGATTAAGCGAATGCCAGGGTGCGGGGCTTACACCGCCGCGCCGGGTAAAGACCGCCTGGGTCACGGCACTGGAAAAAATATCGAAGCTGTAATAGCGGAGTCCATTTTGTTCGTGAAAGGGCATTATTTCGAAACCTGATGAACTGCAAATTTTTTGATGTAATACTGGCGCGTTTCATTCATCGATTCTTCGATGCTCGGATACGCAAACCATGCGGTCATAAAACCAAAGAGTGCGCCGGTGATGATGCGCAGGTAGACCGTGCTCTCGCGATATGGGAGAACGGAAGCGAGCCATTCCCAATTGAACTGACTAAGGAGTTGCGAGAAGCCATCCAGCCCAATCGGGCCAAGGCCGATAAGAAGCCACAGCATCCAATGCAATGATTTTATGCGGCGGCCGGACAAACCATAGATAATTCCAAAAAGCAGGATGGCCAAATAAATTGCAACGTCACGCTCGCAAAGCGCGACCTTGTATCCAACCGTTTCATCGCCGGTATATTTGCGCGCGTCAAAACGCGTAACACTGTAAGGATCAGCCAGGTTTTGAATGCCCGTTGCCTGCTCAAATGTTTTTAGATCTGACATACCCGCTTCGGCAAGCGGGTACACAACCTGATCTCCATATAAAAAGAATGAGCGAAAACCGAATTGATGGCAAAGCGGGCTGTAAATACGATAGATGGCCCGTGCCGGTAATTCCGCGCCCATCTTCATCAAGGTGGGCGCGAGAAAGGGCAGGCCGACATAAATCAACATAAACAAGTTCAACATCAGCAAATAACGTTTGGCGATCCAAAACGAGACGCGGTCTCCGGTTGTCACTGTTTGTCCTTTTTTTATCTTCATCTGATATTGCGGGTCGCCGAGCTGTTCCAACTGCTTCTTTCTATCGGAAGCTGCGCCGAGGGTCATTTGCAATTTCTGGCGTGTGATGGGAGCTTTCAGGCTGTACGGTCCAACTTCCACGACGGGGATCACATCATGAAATTTCAATAGGAGAGCATTGTCAGAATCAATATCCACTTCCGCGAGGCGGTGCGGATATTGGCCTTGCAGATCATTCAAATCTGCCTTTACTTCATCGCATAATTTACAATTTTTGCTGGTATAGAGGGTTACATTAAGCATGGCCAATCCTTTAATTGACTTCTTGCATAAGTGAGCGCATCAGCCACAGAGAGCACAGAGCTTTTGAGGCAAACCACTTAAAAAATCAATGTTTTCTCTGCGGCCTCTGTGGCAAAAAAGATTTTTGCGAGAGATCTGATAAAAAAAAAATATCCCACAGGCTTCCCGAAATGATCGGGAATAAATTCGCTTAACCTGTGGGACGATGGACGTTTAAATTCCGAAATCAAAGAAAACGTTTTGAAAGCGCAGGGCAATTAATGAATAAATACCAGTTAGAAGCATAACGCCTACAATCACCAGAATAACCCCCATTGCAATCTCAACATAACGCATGACCTTACTGTATTTTTTCAACGTGGTTGATACCCAACCAATACCAAGCGCGGCAAACAGGAACGGGATGGCTAATCCGGCTGAATAAGAAGTCAGAAGCAGCGCTCCAAGTGAAACGGAGCCGCCGTTTAGGGCCAGCGTGAGAATCGCGCCGAGGACAGGTCCCACACAGGGAGACCAGCCCGCCGAGAAAAACACGCCCATCAACGCGGAGGATAAATAGCCCCACTTCGGGTCTGGAGCTTGTTGAACACGCGTATCATAAGCAAGGAATGGGATGTGAAAAACACCAATCATGTGCAGACCGAAAATAATTACAACGAGGCCGCCGATCTTTGCCAGCCAATAGCGCAGGTCAAAAAGCAGGCCGCCCGCAAAGGAGGCCGCCACACCGAGCAGGACAAACACCGTGCTAAACCCCAGCACGAAAGCGATCCCGTGAGTGAAGGTAAGCCAGCGGTTGGACGGTTGAGACCTTTCGCCGCCAGCGGCCAGTCCGCCAAGGTAACCGACATAGGCGGGAACCAATGAAAAAACACAGGGGGACAAAAATGAAGCCAACCCTGCCAGGAAAGCAAGCCCAACACTAATTTGTGAAATATCCATTCATTACCTCGTAAAACATAAATTGACGGATGTGCGTCGCGCCTGTTATTAACTCACCTTACGCAGTAACGCGAGACGCTTCGCAGTCTCGCAAAATGGGCGACATAAATGTCGCGCTACAGGCTGGACTGCGTAACGTCAGTTATTAACTTACCTTACACACCCGATCGTGATTCCCTCCCGAAAAGCATCGGGACGATGTGAGCGATAACGACACTGCGCAAGGTGGTTATTAAATCTTGGCTCATGTGTAATCCGTGTGTGGACGTTAGAGAACGTCCGCTACGCGATAACCATTTTGCACATTCTTTACAGATGAGCCTAAATCTTTAATTCAGTTGTAGTGACCACTGTACCGTGATCAGGAAGGGACATTCTCATTTCACTTTGAGCCAGTGAGATATGAGGTGTCGTCCAGCGGAATATCCATTTTGCATCTTCCGGTTTCACATTAATACAGCCATGCGAACGCCTCTCGCCGAAATCGTTATGCCAGAAAGCACCGTGAATGGCGATTCCATCGCCGGAGATGACCGTATCCCAGGGAACCGCCGGCGTGGAATATCCGGAAGCAGAACCGCCGCCGCTCATATTCAACGAGATGATTTTCCAATGGGTCAACAGATCACCCACCGGGGTCGCGCGTTCATCAGAGATGGCACCGGTCGCGGGGTCATAGACCGCGCCGCTGGAAATACGGCAAAAGTAAACTTCGTTCTTTCCTTCAAAGGCAGAAAGCGTTTGGTAAGTTAAATCAGCAACGATCTTCTTCTCTTTCGGGTCAATATCCGGGCTGATGGGAGCAATATCCTGCTCTGTCAAAACTTTAAGCCCCGCGCCATCCGCCCAAAAAATATCGCCAAAGCCATAGCCGTGCCCGTTGGGCGATTCATTCCAGCGATATTCAACAAAGCCGTTTGCCTGACGGATCTGGTCAATCCAAAGCACCTGGCTGTAATACGCGCGCGGCGGAAAGTTGTACTGGATCAAACTTTGAATCCACGGAGAAACAGGCGCACCATCGAGCGTCAGGTCAATATACGGGACAGTCACTTCAGCCCAAAAGCCTGCCTGACCAGCGGGTATTTCTGTTATCGGAGTGTTGGGGACATTCCGCGTGGGCTGAATTCGTGAAGCCCAAATATATCCTTCCGGTGTTTCGAGGTATTTTTGATTCGTCAAAGCCACTACATTGCCGATCACCTCGCGCGTCCACGGGATTAACGTATCGGCAGGCAGGGTGCGGATCGATGTATTCAACACCGGGTCATTGGTTGGGCGGCTTCGCAGGTCGGTGGCGTCTACAAGACGCCCAATAATATCTCCACTAGGAAATTGAGGTAGACGCTTCGGAGCGTAATATCGTTCAAGATAATCGAGAGGAAATTTGAAAGGGTTGAACGCCAGCGCGCCCAGCCCAAGGCCTGTCACTTTCAGAAAATCACGACGGGAAAACGATTGATGCATATTCACCTTTGTATTACAAAAAATGTAACGCGACATTCATGTCGCCTTCCCAAGATCTGCGACATAAATGTCGCGTTACGGGCATGGGGCAAGGATACCTGCAAACAAAAAGAGCGTCAACGGACTTGTGAGAATGGATTAATCTTGCAGGTAATTTTCCAACGCGCGCATACAAGTAGCGCTCACTTTATGACCGACCTCATCCTCGCAGTAAGTCACCTGCGCGCCGGCTTGTTCCAGCAACTCAATGGAATTCCGCGCGCGGTCAATGGGAACCATTTCATCCTGCGTGCCGTGCGCCACAAAAACAGACTTGCCCGCAAGCGGTCTTCGCGCGATCACTTCATCAAGTCCCGATGGAACAAAGCCGGCCAGCACACCCATCTTGCGGATTCTGTGCGGATGGAGCATCCCCACCAAATTGACCATTGCCGCGCCTTGACTGAATCCTGCCAAATCAAATTGCAGCGCATCCACCTTAACTGAGGCAGAGTACTCGTCAATGAGGCGGATCAACCCGTCAGCGGCTGGACGAAGCGTCTCGAGGCTGGGCCTGCCAAACGTTTCGGGCTGAGGCGGGCGCCATGAGAATCCGCTAGGCTGCGCAGGATATGGCGCACGCGGCGCAATGATCCAATAATCGGGCGATAATCCACGCGCGAAAACCCACATGGAATTTTCATCGCCCGTCCAACCGTGGATAAGAACCAACAGGCGCGGATGTTCAACCTGTGAAGCACGTACCCGCAGTGTCCAGTTATCGAATGTGATGAGTTCAGAGTCAGTCGCGGCCGGCACGTTTTAAAATCCAATCTGAAATAAAGAGTATAAGGAAGATCAAACCGATAGGAACGAGCGCGCCAAGCAGGCAAAGGAAACCCATCAACGCCGCGCCGGCGCCATAGATCCACCAGATCAAACCGATTCCAATGATGAAAAGCGCGACGAATGCGCCAAACAATAATTGGACATTTGTGTCCTTCGCATATTTTCTAAGATCACGGCTCATCGCTTTACTCCGAAAAGTTTTTTGCCGATTCGATTCGACCAGGAGACCGCGCGTTTGAGCTGCGGCAAAACTTCTTCAGTCGCCTGTTCGCCGAGCTGTGCTATATCTGCCACCACCACTTTATCCAGCAATCCAACATCACGCACATTCGGGCGGATGATAACATCTGGAGCATCCAGTTCCAAACGCAAGTGTGCCACAGCCCGGCTGCTGACTTCCACAGCGCGCATAAAAATATCCAGCGACTGGGCAAAGTTCATGCGCGTAATTCGTTCAGCAATGGCACGCGGAACCAGCCCCGGCAATGGAATGGAAAACCCGCTGACAGGTTTATCCATTGGGTCATTGAGCACAACCGCCACAACCGGCAGGTCGGGTGATAACATGCGCGCCACCGAAACAGGGACTGGATTCAAGACGCCGCCATCCATCAGGTCCCAGCCATTCAAGTGAAATGTCGGGAAAATGCCCGGCAGCGCAATGGTCCCCAAAACGGCATCCTTCAACCGCCCTTCGGAGATGATAATCTCACCGCCGCTGTTTTTATCCACCGCTGTGACGGCACACGGAATCTTCAGATCATCAAACGTCTTCTCGCCCAATACCGAATCCAGCCACTTTCGCACGCCGGATAATCCAAGCAAAGAAGGGCCGTCCTCGGCATCGCGCGCATATAAACGAGTCTGATCCACGGCCTCAAATGAGGATTGAATCTCATCGGGCGAGTAACCGACAGCATAAAGGGCAGCAACGATCCCGCCAAAACTCGTCCCTGCCACAGAGCGGATTTTATAACCTTCTTTTTCAAGGCGTCGAATGACGCCGATGTGTGAGTTTCCCTTGGCTCCACCGCCGCCTAATGCCAATGTTATTTCCATATTTTTTCCAGAACCTTCCGATAATCAGACAGCATGAATGGCGGGGATTATACCTTGAGGGGGATTTATGTCATTGCGAGGGTGCTTTAATTTCTGCCCGAAGCAATCCCCACATCAACATTTGGAGGCCAATTCATAAGAGAATGGCCAGGGCCTTGAGTAAACGATCCACATCTTCTTTTGAGTTATATCCCTGAATGGAAACGCGGATCAATTTTTTATCCTTCCACGCGATCAATGGGATTTCAATACGATGCTCATCATACAAACGCGCTTTAAGCGCGGTGAGGTCAGTGTCAACTGGCAGAGGAGCGGCGGTCAATTGGGCGAACCAATTGTCGGCGGAACGCGAAGCGTGAAGCGGGGCGAGTCCTGTTAATTCACAAATCCTGCGCTGTGCGGCTTCCGCAAGTTCATGACAGGCAATCCGCACCTTATCCCATTCATGTTCCTGTTGAAATTTTATCGCCGCAGGGACAGATAAAAACGCAGCGACATCGCGCGTGCCCCACCATTCTTGATAGTCTACAAAAGTGGAGACGCCCGGCGTTTCGGATTCATAGCCCCACGAAACAACCAAAGGTTTTATGAGGCGCTGCATTTCTGGCCGCGCAAATAAAAAGCCCGCACCCTTTGGCGCGCACAGCCACTTGTGCAAATTTCCGCCGCTGAAGTCCGCGCCTAGCGAATCGAGATTCAAAGGGATTTGTCCCGGCACATGAGCGCCGTCAATGACCGTGATAATTCCTGCGGTACGAGCGCGTTGAATAATTTCCTTCACAGGAAAGATCAAGGCAGTCGGCGAAGTGATGTGACTTAGAAAAATAACCCGCGTACGCGGAGTGACCCCTGCCCAAAATGAATCAACAAATGCTTCTTTCGATTCCAAAGAAACAGATTGGTTGATATAAGTAAAACCGCGTTCCTTGGCAAGGAAGCGCCACGTGCGATCCATTGCGCCGTATTCATGATCGCTGGACAGCACTTCGTCGCCTGCGCCCAATTCAAGCGAACGCGCAACGATGTTCATGGAGATGGTCACGTTTTGGGTATAGACTAGATTATCCGCATGTGTGCCAAGGTATGCGCCAAGCGCCGCGCGCGCATCGGCCATCAACCCTGTAAATCGCCTGCCTAAAAATTCAACGGGCTGGCTTTCAAGTTCACGCTGCCAGCGTTGATATTCATCGAAGACCGGCTTTGGTGTCGCGCCAAACGAGCCGTGATTCAGAAAACAGATATTTGGATCAAGGAGGAAGTATTGTTTGAGGGAATTCATTCCGCGATTATAAGTCAATCGACTTCAACGCGCTTCGGAACTCCGCCGCAAACTGCTTCGCCGCTTCAACTGGATTTTCACTCCCGCCAATCGTCTTCACACACGCCGAGCCGACAATGACTCCATCAGCCAGCGCACCGATTTGTTTGGCTTGTTCGGGCGTGCTAATGCCAAACCCCACACACACTGGCGAGGACGTGTGTTCCCGCACGCGATTAATCAAATCGCCAAGCCCATCTGAAATGGCTGCGCGCGCACCTGTCACACCTGTGACCGAGACAAGATATATAAATCCCTTCGCATTGCGCGCAATGGATTCCATACGCTCATTCGGTGATGTCGGCGCGAGCATTTGGATCAACGGCATATCCCCCACCAAGGCTTGAAACTCGCCCGCCTCCTCCAATGGAAGATCAGGAATGATAAATCCATCCGCGCCTGCTTCACGCGCATCGTAGACAAATTTCTCCAGTCCATACGCCAGCATGGGATTGAAATATCCCATCAGAATCAGTGGGATGGTCACGCCGCGCTTGCGTAACTCCGCAACAGCCGCCAATGACTTCTTGACCGTGATTCCTTTTTCCAGCGCAACCTGCGTGGCTTGCTGAATGACAGGCCCATCCGCCAGCGGGTCGGAAAAGGAAAGCCCTATTTCGATCAAGTCCGCGCCGTATTTTGCCAAGGCTTCAATGACATTCACCGATGTTTCCAAATCAGGATAACCCAGCGGAAAATAAGGCATGAAAATAGGTCTATTTTTGAACGCTTCATCAATTCTGTTTTTCATTCTGCATTCCTCATTCTGACTTCTGCATTTCTTTAATCACCGTATTCAAATCCTTATCCCCTCTTCCCGACAAATTGACCAGGATCACCTGATCCTTCCTCATCGTCGGTGCGCGCTTGATGACCTCAGCCACGGCATGAGATGATTCCAACGCGGGAATAATCCCTTCGGTGTGGCATAAAGTTTGAAAGGCGCTTAACGCTTCCACATCGGTCGCGGATGTGTAAAACGCGCGTTCGTTGTCTCGCATCATCGCGTGCTCGGGACCAACTGCCGCGTAGTCCAACCCCGCAGAGACAGAATGAGTCTCGGCAATTTGTCCATCTTCATCCTGCAAGACATAGGTTCTCGTTCCGTGAATGACACCAATCCGCCCTTTTGTTGTGTCGCCAAATCGAGCCGCATGTTTGCCCGAAGCGATTCCGCTGCCGCCCGCTTCGACGCCGATCAATTCAACATGTTCATCGTCCACAAATCCGCTGAAGACGCCGATGGCATTTGACCCGCCGCCCACACAGGCAATCACCGTATCGGGCAAGCGACCCACATCGCGTAACATTTGTTCGCGCGCTTCGATGCCGATCACCGATTGAAACTCGCGCACGATGGTCGGATATGGATGTGGACCCAACGCCGAACCCAATAAATAATGCGTGTCGCCCACATTCGTCACCCAATCGCGGATGGCTTCGTTGATGGCATCCTTCAAGGTCTGTGTGCCCGATGTCACGTGGCGCACTTCGGCGCCGAGCAATTTCATGCGGAACACGTTTGGCTCCTGCCGCGCAATATCCACCACGCCCATGTACACAACACATTCAAGTCCAAGCAACGCCGCGACAGTTGCAGAAGCTACACCATGTTGACCTGCGCCTGTCTCAGCGACGATACGCTTTTTCCCCATGCGTTTTACGAGCAACGCCTGTCCCAATGCGTTGTTGATTTTATGCGCACCCGTGTGTGCCAAATCCTCGCGCTTCAAATAAATTTGTGCGCCGCCTAATTGTTCCGATAATCTTTTCGCATAAGTCAACGGTGTGGGTCTGCCTACAAACGACGCCAGCAATCCTTCGAACTCGCGCCGAAAGGCTGGGTCTTTTTGCGCATCCACGAACGCCTGCTCCAACTCGATCAACGCGGGCATCAACGTCTCTGGCACGAACTGTCCGCCGTACGGGCCAAATTTAGGGGGTAATAATGTTGTCATAATTCCTCTTGGTAATTGGTAATTAGAGATTGGAGATTGACTCATCACTAATTACCAATCTCTAATCTCTTGACTTCTTTCACAAATGCGGACGTCTTCGCTACATCCTTCGACCCTGGGCTGGATTCTACGCCAGAGGCAACATCCACGCCCCAGGGCTTAACCCGCCGCACCGCATCCGCGACATTCTCTGGAGTCAACCCACCCGCAAGCAACAGCGGATATTTCTTCGCCAACTCCGCCGCCGCTGACCAATCTGCTGTGACGCCACTCCCGCCGTAGACCCCTTTGACGGCGGCATCCACCAACAACGCAGGGCACTCAACGGATTGCTTCGCAAACAGATGAGCGGATATATCAACGGATTGCTTCGCAAACGGATGAGCGGATGTATCAACGGATTGCTTCGCAAACGGACGAACGGATGTATCAACGGATAAGAACGGATAAACGGATGTGTCAACGGGTTGGGCGGATAAGCGGATGGCTTTGAAGGCTTTTCCATTAAAGGCGGTGACCATCTCTGGCGTTTCGTCGCCGTGAAGTTGAGCCAAATCCAATGAACAAGTTTCCAAAATATTCTTCACATCATCCACTGATGAATTGACAAACACACCGACGAGTTTTATTTGTGGATGTTCGCGTTTCAAAACAGATGTTATTTCTGCGCAGGTTTCTTTCTCAATAAAGCGCACACTCTTGGAATAAAAATTGAATCCCAAATAATCCGCGCCTGCATCAATGGCGGCGAGGGCGTCTTTCAATGTTTTGATTCCGCAGATTTTTATTTTGGTCATTATGAAATCCGTGTCATGCTGAGCGAAGCGAAGCATCTCGCTCGTCAGGGTAGAGACCCTTCGCTTCGCTCAGGGTGACACCACTTAGTTCACGCACTTTCGCAGGAATATCATCTGAGGTAACCAACGCCTCCCCCACCAAGATCGCATCAATGTTTATGTTTGACAGACGGTCTACGTCACTGGCGGTGAAGATTCCGCTTTCGGCGACGACGGCAATCTCAGGTGAGATCATCGGGCGGATTCGTTCTGTCGTTGTGAGCGAGACTTCGAAGGTAGCAAGATTACGATTATTGATTCCAATTAGTTTTACATCTTTCAACTTCAGCGCTCGCTCGGTTTCCGCTTCATCGTGGACTTCGACCAGGGCGGTCAATCCCAAACTCAGGGCGCAGGCGTGTAGATCAGCAAAGTGTTTGTCATCGGTGAGTGCGGCGGCGATGAGGAGGATGGCGTCGGCTCCGTTAGCTCGGGCTTCGTAGATTTGGGTTTCGTCTATGGTGAAGTCTTTTCTTAAGAGCGGGAGTGTTGCATGTTGCGTGTTGCGTAATTCGTAAAGTGTTTCTAGTTTGCCCAGAAAAAACTTTTCGTCGGTCAAAACGGATATGGCAGATGCGCCGTTTTGGGTATAGATGTCTGCCACTTGGAAAAGGTCAAGGTGCGGGGCGAGAATCCCTTTGGAGGGAGATGCTCTCTTTAGTTCAGCAATCAGGCTCGGGCGGGGGGCGAAGCGGCGGCGTTTGATGGCGGCGAGGAAATCTCGAGGCGCAGGAGAAGACTCGGCGGCGTGGCGCAATGCTGGGGCGTCGAGCGCCGCAATTTCCAATTTCTTTTGAGCGATGATTTTTTCGAGTATGTTCATAGTTAACGGATGTACTCAACGGATGAAAAACGGATGAACGGATCAGGGCAAAACGGATTTTGAAAACTCAACGAGGGCGTTGAGTTTGGCGAGGGCTTTGCCGCTATCAAGAGAAGCGGTGACTTCCACAAGCGCGGACTTGAAATCACCTGTTTCGGCGGCGAGAGCGCCAGCAGCGTTGAGCAGAACAGAGTCGCGGCGCGCGCCTTTGAGTTTGCCGCTGAGAAGGTCACGCATCATCGCTGCGGATTCGTCGGGCGTGCCGCCGCGCAAATCTTCCATGGTGGCGAGGGAGAAACCAAGTGTGGTGGGATCAAGGTCATAAGTTTTGACCACGCCATCTTTGAGATGGCTGATGCGATTGACGCCGCAGGTGTTGAGTTCATCGGTGTTACCCGCGCCGTGGATGACAAGCGCAGCGCGTGAACCAAGTTCTTTAAGAACGTTGGCGAGCGGTTCAGTTAAATTGGGATCGAAGACACCCGTCAGTTGAATATGTGCGCCTGCTGGGTTGGTGAGCGGACCAAGAATATTGAAGATGGTGCGCTGACCAATTTCCTTGCGCGGACCACCGACATGTTTCATGGCTGGATGGAATTTTTGAGCGAACATAAAACCAATGCCAATGGTATCAATAGCTTTTGCAATCTGCTCAGGCGTAAGCTCAAGATTGACGCCAAGCGCAGAGAGCACATCCGCCGAACCGCATTGCGATGACGCGGCGCGATTGCCATGTTTTGCAACTTTGCGCCCAGCGCCCGCGAGGACGAATGCGGCGGCAGTGGAAATGTTGAATGTCTGTGCGCCGTCGCCGCCTGTGCCGACGATATCGTAAATGCATTCGTTTGGATCAGCGAGATTTACTTTGACTGAATTGGCGCGCATGGCGCGGACTGAACCTGTAATCTCAGGAATGGTCTCCCCTTTCATGCGCAGAGAAACCAGATACGCGCTGATCTGCGCGGGCGTAGCTTGACCTGTCATGATGACGTTCATCGCTTCTTCGGCTTCTTCGGCGGTGAGGTTTTGGTTGGTGATGGTTTTGGCAATAAATGGTTTGAGAAGTTCAGTGTTGCGTGTTCCGTTTTCCGAAACGGGCATTTTGATTTCAAGAAAATTTTTCAACAACGCTTTGCCGTGCTCAGTGAGAATTGACTCGGGATGGAATTGCACACCATAGGTCGGGTGCTGACGATGTTTGAGCGCCATGATTTCGCCTTCGGAAGTTTGGGCGATGATTTCGAGTTCGGCGGGAATCGGTTCGTAGACCACGAGCGAGTGATAGCGCATGGCTTCAAACGGCGAAGGAATATCTTTGAAGACACCCTGCCCGTTGTGAGTGACAGGCGAAGTCTTGCCATGCATCAGGCGCGGAGCGCGATCCACTTTGCCGCCGTAGACTGCGCCGAGGCATTGATGTCCGAGACAGACGCCTAGCACAGGAATTTTGCCCGTGAAATATTTGATGGCTTCGGG
>JACRBH010000067.1 GCA_016234535.1 Chloroflexota bacterium | reverse complement strand
GAAATACGCGCAATCCATGCGGCCTCACATCCTGCAAAGCAACGACCTGGCGCGTTTGCTAAATCAGATGGAGATCGAGCACAACAACCTGCGCGCGGCAATGAACTGGGCAATCGAAGCGCCGTCTCATGCGGCAACCGCCATGGAACTTGGCTGGGCGATGCATTCACTTTGGTCTGCGCGAAGCTATGTGACGGAAGCACGCCAATGGTTAAAGAAGATACTGGCTCTCGACCCAACACCGACCCCGACACGCGCCGACCTGTTGAGGTACGCAAGCGATTACGCCAGTTCGCAGGGCGATTTCGAAAGCGCGCGCGCCTGTGAAGAAGAAGGAATGGAAATCTCAAAAATATTAGGCGATGAAGTGGGGATTTATTATTCACTGGATGGTCTGGCAATGATGGCCGGTATGCAGGGAGATTACAAACAGGCCGCCGAATTATTGGAGCAGGTGCTTGCCTACCGGCGGAAGACCAACGACACATTGCGCCTGACGCCCACCTTGAACAATCTCGCCATCGCCATGCGGCGGCTGGGAAACATCGAGCGCGCCAAACAACTCTACGAGGAAGTGATTACGGTTACGAAAAATATGGGAATGCCACGGTCGTTTGCTCATGCCTTGTACGGTCTGGCGGAAGTCCACATGGAACTAAAAGATCATGCCACCGCCGTTCAATTATTGCGCGAAACGATTTCCATTCGACATCAGGTTGGGGAACTAAAGGGTCTGGCGTTTTCACTGGGCTCACTCGCCATGTCGGTGAATCATCTTGGTGACAGTGTTTTGGCTGCGCAATTGGAAAGCGCCAGTCACAAGATCCGCAAGGAACTTGGGTTGCTCATCGCTCCTGCCACGCGCGCAGAGAATGAAAATTTCATCGCCCTGTTGCGCGCAAAATTAGGCGATGCCAGATTCAAGAAAGCCTGGTCGAGCGGTCAATCCATGTCCCTTGAAAAAGCAGTGGTACTGGCAATGAAGGAATAATATTGAGATAATGAAACAGACTGTTACATGAAAGAGCCTTCGCATAACACGAAGGCTCTTTTTGTTTTATAAGTGGAAGGTGTTTCCCTACGGCAGATTAAACGCTCTCACCAGGAAGACGGCCATCGAATCCCGCTTGACCGTGGTGCTGGGACAGTAAATCCCGGCACCGCATCCACTGGTGATCGAGTCTGCGGCCAACTGCTCGATGTAGTCCGCGCCGAAGGAGCCGACGGGCACATCACTAAAGACACCCGTTGCTGTGGGAGGAACGAATGCGATACCATGCATGGCGCGCACGAGGAAGATCGCCATCTGCGCGCGGGTAACGGATGCGCCCGGGCAGAAGTTGCCGCCGCCGCATCCACTGGTGATGGAGTCTGCGGCCAACTGCTCGATGTAGTCCGCGCCAAAGGAACCGACGGGCACATCAGAAAAGACTCCCGTTGCTGTGGGAGGTACAAACGCAACACCGTGCATGGCGCGCACGAGGAAGATCGCCATCTGTGCGCGAGTGACGGAGTTGGTGGGGCAGTAGTTCAATGGGACTGTTGTACAGCCGCCAGTGATGCCGGCGTTGTACAGGCGCTCGATAAAACTCCAAGACCAATAGGATAAGGGAACATCGGCAAAAATAGATGACTTGTTTACTGTATAAACTTCACCACTTGCGAAATTACCATCGCCCAAAGCCACCCCACCCAGCTGATTACTAGCTGCATCCACAATTGAATTGTCATCCACCACGTCCAAGCGGATCGTGCCATCTCCACTGCCAGTGTTGACTGTCACCGTGTAGACACTACCCGAACCGCTAACTCCGCTCACAGTTGCGCCTGAGATGCCGGCAGTTGTCGTCAAGCTGAAATCACCTGTAACTACACCTGTAACAGGTTCGGAGAATGTCACCGTAAAATCCACGCTGGCAAGATTGGTGGGACTTGCGCTGGCGCGAACAGAGGAAGTAACAATAGGCGCAACACTATCGTTAAAGAGTTTGGAGACGAAGATATCCCAATCTCCTGCACTAGTAAGGTTGGATATGCCTGGGCCGGGGTCAAAGTCTGCGGTATCTGAATAAAATCCCGTTGTATAGATACTGCCACTTAAATCAACGGCAATACTAAATCCAGAATCCACCCATGTCCCACCCATGCTCTTTGCCCAAACGAAGTTACCGCTGCTGTCCGATTTGGAAACGAATATATCAGTACTCCCTCCCACACTGACCAGATTAGTTATACCAGTGCCGGAGTCAAAGTCAACAGTACCGCTATAATCTCCTGTCATGTAAATATTGTTCCCTGAGTCCAGGGCGATGGTACCGCCGTAATCATAGTCAGTGCCACCTATACTCTTTGCCCAGAGAAGATTGCCATCCGCATCCAATTTGGAAATAAATATATCTTCGTATCCGGCACTTGTCAGGTTGAATATGCCTGGGCCGGGGTCAAAATCAGCGGTGCCAGAAAATCCCCCCATTGCATAGATATTGTCGTTAGAGTCCAAGGCAATACTGTAACCATCATCATAATCTGCCCCACCCATGCTCTTTGCCCAAACAAAGTTACCGTTGTGGTCTAACTTGGAGATGAAACTGTCGCTTAGTCCCGCACTGGTCAGGTTGAATGCACTCGCGCCGGGGTCAAAGTCTGCAGTATTTTCAAAGCGTCCTATTGTATAGATGTTACCGTTTGAATCCAGCCTTATTTCCAAGCCATCATCTTTACCCATTCCCCCCATGCTTTTTGCCCAGACGAAGCCGCCGTTGCTGTCTAACTTGGAAACAAAGATATCAGCACTTCCTGCGCTGCTCAAGTTGGAAACGCCCACGCCAGGATCAAAGTCGGCAGTGTCGACAAAGCCACCCGTTGTATAAACATTTCCGCTCGAGTCCAGTGTAATATCCAAACCTACATCAGAATACGTTCCACCCATATTCTTTGCCCAAACAAAGTTGCCGTTGCCGTCCAACTTGGAGACGAAAATATCGCGTCCCCCCGCACTTGTCAGGCTGGATGTGCCTGCGTTGGGATCAAAGTCGGCGGTGCCTGTAAAGTCTCCTATCGTATAAATATTTCCATTCGAGTCTACGGCGATGCAAATACCATCATCACCACCCACCCCACCCATGTTTTTTGCCCAAAGGAAATTGCCATCGCTGTCAGACTTGGAGATGAAGATGTCGGCCCCCCCTGCGCTGGTCAAGTTGGCTATACCTGTGCCGGGGTCGAAATCAACCGTGTTTTGAAAATCCCCAGTTGTATAAACGTTGCCGGCTGAGTCAACGGTAATGCTGTTGCCTTCATCCTGGTTCGGTCCGCCCATGCCCTTTGCCCAAAGGAAATCGCCGCTGGCATAGTGCGGATTACCAAGTGCTTCTGCTTGTACGGGTAGAACACCCATTAGCAGAAACACTGCGATGAATAAAACAGAGAACATTCGGAAAATTGAATTTCTAGTTATCATAACCTCTCCTTTTTTGGTTTTATTGATTTGATTGATTTTGTAAAATACCGCCAACTGGAGCTTAGTATATACAGAAATAAATATGGAAACAAGGGGCAAATGTCATTTATTTTATTAGCCAAAAGAGCCGCAAGATTTCTCTCACGGCTCTTTTCATATTCAATTTATTTCATCAGAAACGCACAGCTTCTCCTATCCAGACTTGTTAACAACACTTCATCTTTCTCCTACGGCAGATTAAACGCTCTCACCAGGAAGACGGCCATCGAGTCACGCTTGACCGTGGTGCTGGGACAGTAAATCCCGGCATCGCATCCACTGGTGATCGAGTCTGCGGCCAACTGCTCGATGAAGTCCGCGCCGAAGGAGCCGACGGGCACATCGGTGAAGACACCCGTTGCTGTGGGAGGAACGAATGCGATACCATGCATGGCGCGCACGAGGAAGATTGCCATTTGCGCGCGGGTAACGGATGCGCCCGGGCAATATTTGCCGCCGCCGCATCCACTGGTGATCGAGTCTGCGGCCAACTGCTCGATGAAGTCCGCGCCGAAGGAACCCACAGGAACATCGGTAAAGATGCCAGTTGCTGTAGGAGGTACAAATGCCACACCATGCATGGCGCGCACAAGGAAGATCGCCATCTGTGCGCGGGTGACAGAGTTGGTGGGGCAGTAGTTCAATGGGACTGTTGTACAGCCGCCAGTGATGCCGGCGTTGTACAGGCGCTCGATAAACGTATTAGCCCAATATGTTAACGGAGCATCGGCAAAGGTGGATGATTTGACTATTGTATAAAATTCACCGCTGGTGAAGCCTGCTCCCAGAGGGTTGAGGGCAGCATCCTTAATAGTGCCGTCGTTCAAGACATCCAAACGGAGAGTGCCATCCCCGCTGCCAGTATTAACTGTCACAGTGTAGACACTGCCCGAACCGCTGGTCCCGCTGACGGCGGAGTCAGATACGCTGCCGGTTGTTGTCAACGTAAAATCACCAACGTCCACTCCTGTTACGGGGACAGAGAAAGTGACTGTAAAGTCCACACTGGCAAGGTTGGTTGGGGTGATGCCGGCCCGCACAATATTAACAACAGATATAAAGTTGGAACCGTACTCAAAAGAACCGATATCAACCCGATTAATGGCTGTGACCTGCCCGGGGTTGGATGGATCGCCATGGTCGATGGCGGGCGATGTTGGCAATAAATCAAATTGAAAGACCGACGGGTTGGTGAATTGGGGGTTTACCCAAAGCGAAGATAAATCTCCCGCATTGGGGTTATCAAGCCTGTTGCCCGATGCCGCATAAAAAGCCGGCAGGGATGAATATACGGTGGCATTGTAAGCTGTTCTGGGGGAGCCTGAATCAGAGTACCAGATATTGTTGTGTGAGGTTAGCGTGGATGGGCCGGCAGAAAAGTTGCCTTTTACGTTGTTATAACCAATATTATTAATAAAAATTCCCGGACAACTATTGGCAGTGCAGGAGGTGTCACGCCTCCAGGTATCTTGAAATCCAAAACCGGTGTTGTTGTATGCCACGTTATGATAATAGACATTGCCGCCACTGCCATTTGAATCGAATCCTCTGGCTTTGTTATTGTAGGCAATGTTATTTTTGATGATATTACTTCCTCCGCCAGTGCCGCCCATCTTAAAGCCATTCCCATCCCCAACCCCAACATGATTATAAGAAATGTTACCGATGATAATGTTGTTTGAACTATTCCAGGTATCGATACCATCATCGCTATTATCATGCACAATATTGTCATGGATGTAGGTTCTGGTTACCGTTTCTCCATACAGACCGATGCCATCCGAATCAACCCCGGCAAGGGTGTGATTATAGACAGTGTTATAACCGATCTCATTATCTGTGATGGCACTCGATACGCCAGCTATTCGTATTCCAACAAAATAATTGTTGTAAACCTCGTTATGAAGGACTTTATTGTACGAGCCTTCCGATATTTTTATACCGGACATGCTGGCAAAGGTATTATCGTGAACTTTATTCCCTTCAATAATATTGTAAAGAGGCCTGGCAGTGCTTGTTTCCACAACATTAATCCCGCCAGCCCAGTTACCCGTTGCGCCAGTTACTTCAAACCCCCTTAGATTTATATAAGACGTGCCTTTTAATTCAATTCCCTGGCCGCTGTTAATAAGAGGCATTTCGTTGTCATATCCAGAGATCGTAATGGGATTGCCCGCCGTCCCGGATTTGGATACGAAGAAAGATGGATAGATTCCTCTCCGAATTAGCAGCGTATCACCGGGCTGGAGAAGTGTGATCCCTTTATTTATTGTACAAAAGGGCTGGGCAAGCGTACCCGCCCATGAATCATTACAACCATTACCACCAATGTTATTTTTATCTACAATATAGGTGCTGGCGACTGCCTGCATCACAGCATCCTGCTGCCTGCCATTAATCGGGGGGGACGCGTAAACATTGCCGAATGTCGTGAATAACAGCCCGCAGGCAAGAACGAGACTAAGGGTTCTATGGACTTTCTTCTTCAACCGTTTATCCTTTGGTTACCTTTTATTTCTTATTGAAAGCAAAGATAAACTTATCATTACATACAGGGTGAAAACCTGCATAGTCCCGAAGCCGCAAAGTTAATTACATTTTTGTTAAAAACTCGTCCCTTACAATAATGAATGTTTTCGGGCTGGTAAATTATTTCTGTTCATAGACATCATCCCGCAGATTTTGGCAGAATCTTTACCAATTAATAATGAGAAGCCACAAGATCTCTCTCATGGCTTCTGCAACCATTAAGCCGTCAACAAATCTTCATCTATAAAAGAGCCTCTGAAAATTTCAGAGGCTCTCACTATCTTTTTCCTATGGCAGATTGAACGCTCTCACGAGGAAGACGGCCATCGAATCCCGCTTGACCGTGGTGCTGGGACAGTAAATCCCGGCACCGCATCCACTGGTGATCGAGTCGGCGGCCAACTGCTCGATGAAGTCTGCGCCGAAGGAGCCGACGGGCACATCACTAAAGATACCCGTTGCTGTGGGAGGAACGAATGCGATACCGTGCATGGCGCGCACCAGGAAGATCGCCATTTGCGCGCGGGTAACGGATGCGCCCGGGCAATATTTGCCGCCGCCGCATCCGCTGGTGATCGAGTCTGCGGCCAACTGCTCGATGAAGTCCGCGCCGAAGGAACCAACTGGGACGTCAGAAAAGACTCCCGTTGCTGTGGGAGGTACGAATGCAACGCCGTGCATGGCGCGCACAAGGAAGATCGCCATCTGTGCGCGGGTCACCTGGTTG
This sequence comes from Chloroflexota bacterium, assembly GCA_016234535.1. Lineage (GTDB taxonomy): Bacteria > Chloroflexota > Anaerolineae > Anaerolineales > Villigracilaceae > Villigracilis. The sequence continues at coordinate 4,252 of JACRBH010000067.1, read as the reverse complement.
GTGGGGCAATAGTTCAACGGGATTGCTGTACATCCGCCGGTGATGCCGGCGTTGTACAGGCGCTCTATCCAAGATGCAGACCAGTAATTGAGAGGAACGTCTCCAAACTTGGTGTATGGAGCATTACTGCCAGTGTAAATGCCAGTCAAGCTTGTCTTATAAACCATTGGTAGCGTTATAAAAGCGCCAGTGCTGTCTCCCAAAGCATATAACAGGGTTTTGTTTAGATGTACACCCCTCCAGGTCATGATCACGTGATCGGATGGGTCGGAAGTTACAGAGAGACTATAACCCTCCTGAGAAACAGGACCACTTGCTGAAATCGGGCCAGCCTCAAGCACGTAGGATGAATTCAGGATGGAGTACTGGATACCCGTGAAGGTAGGCCAAGCAACGGCCACTTTGCCATTAAGCATTTGTACCGCATCAGGAGTTTGATAAATATATCCAACGCCTAGCGTTGTGGCAGTTTTGGATACGGCTCCACTGCTATTGAGTACCGCGTAAGTCGGGGTGCCATAATTCAGGCCAACACTACTGTACCACGTCAATATAGCATTTCCACTCGCCAAGCTGTTGAGAACGGGCGAATGGCTGCCATCGTCGCTGGTCAGTGCGGTTGGGGGAAATACAATGCTTCCAGCAGTATCGCACGTGGTGTACCAGATGTTATTGATGTTAATGTAGGGTGGATTGTAGGATGGGATGTACTCTTCCCAACTGAGGATAAAGTGATTGTCGTCGCTAGCTGCAATGGTAGGGGATTCGAAACGGGGAATGTCTGAGTCAGCATACATTCCCCAAACATCGTTGTTAGTCAGGTTTGTCGGCCCACTAGTCAGGTTACCCGCGCCATCCAGTGTAGCAAAATAGATATTGTAATTTAACTGAAGGGTGGAGGAATTGTAAAGATAACGCGCCCAAATTATTCCAATGGTACCGTTGGACGCAACTGCAACGGAAGACGGGAAGTCGTCGGTGTAGTTTGTTGCCCCACTGTGGTCTGTGAGTTTGCCCACTGCCCGCACAGTGTTACCAGAGTGATCCAACAACGTATATTCGATCTCATTAATGTAGATGCTGCATAGGATATCGAGACAGCGGCCTTTACTCCATACATAAACAAAATTGCCGTTCGGAGCGGCAGTCACTGCCATGCCATCGCCGTAGTACCCATCTGCAGAAGCCTTCTTAACAACCTGAATATCAGGCTGAATAAGTTCCAGACTCATAGCGCCATCGGTTTCATCAATATAAGTTTGAGCGAAGGGCGCGGGGACGGCAGCCTGTAGAGTGGCAGTCTTGCTCACGCTAACATCCAGAGAAGAGGTGGCTGTGATAGTGGCAGTATTGGCATCGCCCACTATCGCTCCAATGGGTATGGCGACTTTGGCTGTGATGACCACACTACTTCCTTGGGACATGGAGCCAGTGTCCACAGCGCCATCGCTATCGGTATCGGTGAGCAGAGTGGATCCATTTGCCGCATAGAGCGTGACCGGCCAGACAGTGGATAGAGTCAGGTCGTATGTATCGCTGCCTAATCCACCAATATTATAAAGATTAATTTGGAAGGTTTTCATTTCTCCGGGGGTGGAGAAGCTTCCTTGATACTCAGGGGCCAGCCCGACTCCCACAATAGGCGGTGGATATACTGTTGGATAGGGGGTTGGATAAAGAGAATTTCCCTTTTCATTTCCCTTGGCCGAACCTGTATTTGACGCAAATCCTACAAGGCCCGCAAAAATAGTGATGATCAAAAAAATGAACTCAGTTTTTAGATTCTTCATGGCGTACCCTCCCGGGGTAAATTATTTTGTGCAGTCATCAACCTTGTAGATCATGACTGCTCTATTTTGGAAAACAGGTTTTAGCCACTCCTCACTGGATAATTGCGCTCGGTCGAAACTGTATTTGTTCCCGCCCGCGTAAATATAAGTCTCATTTTCGCCGGCACGACAAATCTCGCTGAATATATTATCCAAACTCCATTTGGTATTGAATGACAATTTGTTTGTGGCTATTTTTGTGATTGGGGTAATCCATATCCCCGCATCTGTACCGTACATTTTACCACCCTCACTAAAAGTTGGAATGATAAAAAGAGTGCGGGTTGATGCATTGTTTTGAATCCATTGAAATGCAAGCTGGTCATCCGGGGTGAAATAATTGCAACACGAGTCTGGAAAGAACGAGTTATGTTGTTGGAAGTTGAGCATTACTCCTCCAACCAGGGCGACGACGGTTCCCCATTTCAAGATTTGGTTTGGTTCCAGTTTCCTGACAAGCCCATCGAATCCGATTCCACCAATGACCGAACAGGGGATATACAGCAGCATCTCAAGGAATTGACGATCCAGCAGGGGGTTGTTTAATTTCAATAGATTTGGAATAAGGTCAACAAACCATAACCCAAACATGAAGAAAAATATTCCCGTAGTCATCCGCGGATGGGATTGAAACGCAAAAGGCAGGAGGATCAGTAACATGATCCAAACAGGAATCCCCTTGTAAAATTCCAGAAAAAACTGCGAAAGCGGCCACAGTGAAATCGCAAACAAAAGAGATAATCGAATGGATTGAAAAAAGCTCAATCGTTCCTTGAATTGGAATTTGCCCGACAGGAAATAACATAAAACCGCCAGTAATAAACTGATCAAAATTCTACTGTGGATTAAGACGATGCCGATTACCAGTATAAGGGTGTAAAAAAGAAAGCTCGATTGCCTGTCCCTGCGATATTGATACAGCCAGGGCAGCGCCAATACAACGGGTAATACCGCTATGGCCGTTAAGGCCGGATATTTACCCCAGTTTGCGGAAAATGCGGGCATAAACCAACCGACGGCTGCCAGCAGCCCGGAGAATAATGCGCTGTAAAAATTGTTTGTCGCAGCATAAGTCAGGGTTGCAACAGAGACGGGGGCGATAACCAGAAATAATTGACCCAGCAATGGAATTACATTTAATGGGTCAAGCCCGGATATTAATGCAGTCCATGCGGTAATACTGTGAAATCCGAAATGGTAATAATTCGTAAAGATATTTTCCAGGGATAATTTCGAGTCATAACCTGCGCCGGGATCTATAAACCCCGCTATGATCTGATAATGAATTGGAGAATCTGAATAGGGAGGCAGGATGATATGCCTTAAATAAGCCAATCGGATTATTAACAGAAGGAATGCCCCCGCAACTACCGCGATCATTTGATGGTTGAAGTTGATTTTTTTCTTTTCGGAAATAAGCACCTTCAATGGAAGTAAACCTGCCAGCAATAACACTGCAAAGCTTCTCGGCTGAAGCAATCGCGGCCAAAAATGCGCAACGACAACAAGGAGATAGGAAATTATGCACAGGTTGATGCTGCCGATACCGAGGCTGGCAAACAACCCTAACTTCGCATCCAATTTGTTGTTTGTTAATAGGTTGACTTGAAAAAAACCCAGTCCAAAAACACAAACAAGGAAAGGGATAATTCCCAGCTTGTATTCATTGAAAATGAACAAACCATCCAAAATTATGTTCCACATATGTTATCGGTTTTCCATGGCGGCTTTCTTCATAAGATATCCACTCAGTGTGTGTAGGGGATGAATTATTGTGTTTGAGATTTTCATGTAGGCCTGGCTTTTTGTCAATAAGATATTCCAAATTTGGGTTTTCCCGCCAATTTCAGGAAATTCAACATCATGGTATCTAAACAAATAGAGTCGCGGGATTTCTCTCGCGACTCTATTGACGTACGATCTTATTGTATGATTTCTCCTACGGCAGATTGAACGCTCTCACCAGGAAGACGGCCATCGAATCCCGCTTGACCGTGGTGCTGGGACAATAGATACCGGCACCGCACCCGCTGGTGATCGAGTCGGCGGCCAACTGCTCGATGAAGTCTGCGCCGAAGGAGCCGACGGGCACATCACTAAAGACACCCGTTGCTGTGGGAGGAACGAATGCGATACCATGCATGGCGCGCACGAGGAAGATCGCCATCTGTGCGCGGGTAACGGATGCGCCCGGGCAGAAGTTGCCGCCTCCGCATCCGCTGGTGATCGAGTCTGCGGCCAACTGCTCGATGAAGTCCGCGCCGAAGGAACCAACTGGGACGTCAGAAAAGACTCCCGTTGCTGTGGGAGGTACGAATGCAACGCCGTGCATGGCGCGCACGAGGAAGACTGCCATCTGTGCGCGGGTGACAGAGTTGGTGGGACAGTAATTCAACGGGACTGCTGTACAGCCACCGGTGATG
>JACRBH010000068.1 GCA_016234535.1 Chloroflexota bacterium | reverse complement strand
GCCGATCAACTCGTTGTATGGGTCAATGGCAAGCGGCTTATTCGACAGCCCAACAATCACGACGCGCGCCATTATACCCGCGCATTGAACGGCTTGCTTCATCGTAGCTGGCAGGCCGATCATCTCGATGGCAACATCCACGCCCCTGCCTTTCGTGAGCCTTTTGATTTCTTCGACCGCGTTCGCATTTTGCGCATGGACTGGGATCGCGCCGTAATGTGCGGCGAGGCCTAATTTTTCCTCATTGATGTCGACCGCGTAGACTTCAATTGCGCCGAATGCGCGCGCCAGTTGGATGGCGGACTGACCGAGTCCTCCCGCGCCGAAAATTGCCACTGTTTCTCCCGGCTTGACTCTGCTCTTGCGCAGTGCATGGAAGGCCGTCGCCGATGCGCACATCAATATCGCGCCCTGCTCGAATGGAATTTCATCGGGAAGATGAATTGCATTGCGCGCGGGGACGGCGATATATTCCGCATAGCCTCCATCGACATAATGCCCAAGCATCAAAACCTTTTCGCAAAATTGATCATTCCCCGTCTGGCAGTGATAACAATTTCCGCAGGCGATGTTGTAATGCAAACTGACCCTGTCGCCCACATGGACATTCGTCACCTGCGCCCCAATTTTCTCCACGACGCCCGCAACCTCGTGCCCAAGCGTGAGCGGAACAGGTTTGACGGGCGAAATGCCTGCGCGATAATGCACATCCGAGTGACAAACCCCGGCGGCTTTGACCTTCACTAATATGCCGCTTCTACCAATCTCGGGAATTGGAATTTCCTGCATTTGTAATGGCTGATTGACGCCGACAAATCGAATGGCTTTCATGCGGTTGCTCCTTGTATCTGTTTTGGAGTGCAAAATCTCCTGATTTTGCACCGAAGTAGGGACGCGAAGTGCTCGGACTCCATAGTGGTGCTACCAATAGCTCTTCATCAACTCGGTTGCCCATTCTGGCTGACGGACTTCCTCGCGCGGCAAAAACTCCCTCATCACTGGTTTGATGTCCAGCACGGGCGTACCGTCAATCGCGTCCAATCCTTGAACGAATAGTTGATTGCCTTCGCGCTTGATGATCTTCACGATTGTTGCTCCCAAACGGTTGGGTCGATTTTTTCCTCTTTGCGCGAAGATGCCAACTCTGGGCCAATCCATGTTGTTGCGCGGGTGACGTGCGCCTGTTTCTATTTTGCCTGCTTCAACCAGATGAAAATAATAGATGATTTCAGCGTGCGAGAATTCTTCGATTTGAAATAACGCTTCTTCCCGAAACGAAGCCTCCAATTCGACCACTGAGACAATCCTGCCCCAATTGTCATCTTCCACTGCCTTGCGGATATTTTGCACCGTTCCAATTGGAGATAATGTAATCAAACTACCACCTCAGCCTAAAGCCCTGAAATAATTTCTTCCCTATGTTTTCGGTAATCGCGGATGAGCGAATCGACGCATCGCGCAACAGTCGCAGGACCTCCGCGATAATGAACTATTCCTGTATCAAGTTCCCACTCGCTTTCTTCAATTGTCCACAAATAAGAAATCAACGCATCTATTGTGGCCTTTATCTGAGTCAACAAAACATTTGGATCTATTGAGTTGTATCGCATAAGGAATTGCGCGTTGACTTTGCGGTAGTCATTCGTTCCATCGTAAAAATAGAACGGCTCCACTCCCTCGCAAAGTTCCGCGCAGCCGACCAGAGTAATGCGATTCCATCCTGTGAAATGAGCGAGAATATCGCGTGGCGTCCAATCGCCAAGTGACTTCATCAGGTCTTCAGATGAGAGGCCTCTTGCAGTCTGCATAAACTCTGCATATGCCAGTTCCAAATCCGCAAGTTGTTCTTTACGATTGTTAAACATTTTGCCTCGTTTTCCATATCAATAAATATTTTGGAGGTGATGTTCCTATTATAAAGACAAACTTAAGGGTTACCGCAGGAGTTTTAAAACAAAAACGGAGTCCGAGAAATTTCTCAGACTCCGTTTTTAGTTATCGCCCGGTTCATCCGCCATGCGGACGATGCGCGGTGTGAACTTGCCAAGCACATCCACAAGCTCGGTTTGGGCCCTTATTACGGCTTCAATTGGCTTATAGGCTTGCGGCGATTCATCCATGCCGCCGCCGAGCAGGATGACGTCATTCTTCTTGAGGTATTCATCCCGCGCCGACTTGCTGATCGAGTTCAATGCGACTCTGCGGCTCATCTGCCTGCCCGCCCCATGTGAAGCGGACTCAAGTGATGACGCAATCCCCTTGCCGCGCACGAGATAGCCCGCATCTCCCATGGACCCGGGGATGATTCCCAGCACACCGACACCAGCGGGCGTTGCTCCCTTGCGATGCACGATAACCGTTCTGCCGTCAGGCAGTTTTTCCTTCCATGCGAAGTTGTGATGATTCTCGACCACGCCAACTTCCTTGAGTCCGACAGCGGCGGCGACCCGTTGATGAATGATGTAGTGATTTGCCGAAGCGAACCTGCCCGCGAGTTCCATCGAAAGCCAGTATTCCTGACCGTCTTCTGAATCAAGCGAGAGCCACGAGAGATAACTCACGGACTTATCGAGATCGGGATGTTTCTCCCTTGCAATCTTGCTGTAGCGGTCAGCGATCTTTGCGCCGACTCCTCTTGAGCCGCTGTGTGAAAGCAGCGCAAGATAAATACCGGGTTTCAACCCAAACATGGGTTCAGTCAAATGAAATGACCCAAATTCAACGAAGTGATTGCCTGTTCCGCTTGTGCCAAGTTGATTCATGGCGGTGTCCTTCAACATTTTAAGTTGCGAAGTGGCATACCAGGCATCATCATCTAATACGGCGTGCTGCGCCTTCTTGCTGCCTGTCCACTTTGCGCCCATGCCGAAGGCGGTTTCATTCCACAGCGCATCTTCGAACATGCCCGGCTTTTGGCCAAGCAAGTGCGGAGAGACATCATAAAGGGAGAGTCTCATGCGACAGGCAATGTCCACGCCCACGGCATACGGGATGACCGCATTGTCTGTTGCCAGCACGCCGCCGATGGGAAGTCCATACCCGACGTGGGCGTCGGGCATCAACGCGCCAGCCACGCTGACAGGCAGGCGCATGGCTGCATCCATTTGGGCAACCGCGCCATCGTCAATTTGATCTCTTCCCCAGATTGGATAAGAGATTGGGGACTCGTGCAGAATATCCGCCGATGGTTCATCCTTTTGAGTTAGCCGAATACATTCGCGCGCGAGGTCAGCCATTATTGGATCGGCGAGAAAGGGACCGGGATCCTGCCGAACAGCATCCAACTGGCTCAGGATCGCGTCGCGTTCCAACCCTTGGGCTGTCAGCTGCGCCGAGATGCTTTTTGCAATCCCGATAATTTTTCCGTCGGGCCAGTTGTTTAACTTAAGAATCTTGCCAGTGATAATGCCCATTTTATTTTCCTTTGATCATCCGTCATTGCGAGGAGGGCACTTGCTCTTTCCGACGAAGCAATCCCCAACACAATAAGGAGATTGCTTCGGGCAAAGAACAAGATCGCCCTCGCAATGACGAGTTAACTTTCTTCCAACTTCCACAACTCACGCATTTCGGGGCTGGATTCAAGTAGTACGTCCAGCGTGCCTTCGGATTCAACTCTGCCGTCTTTCAGCACAATGATATGGTCTGCGCGCCGCAAAAGCGGACGGCGATGGGAGACGACGAGACAGGTTGTATTCTGCTGCTCGAAGATTCGCTCCCAAAGCTGCTGCTCGGTTTCAACATCCAACGCGCTGGACAGATCGTCAAACACAATAAGTTCTGGTTCGCGGATGAACATGCGCGCTGCCGCGGCTCGCTGCGCCTGCCCGCCCGACAGTTTTACGCCGCGCGCGCCGACCAGGGTTTCGAGATTGTCATCCATTTGCTCCAGGTCACGATCCATGACGGCGAGCTTTGTCGCTTTGTAGATTTCATCGTCGCTGCGTTCGAGACCGAGCAATATGTTGTTTCGCAGAGTGTTGCTGAACAGGCGCGGAACTTGTGCGGTGTAGGCGCAGCGCGGCGGGACGAAGAAATTGCCTGGCGTGTGTATCGTAGTTCCGTTCCATGTTATTTCGCCAGACTGTATGGGCAATAGTCCGAGCAATGTTCGCAGCAAAGTTGTCTTGCCAGAGCCGATGCGGCCTGTGATGACTGTCAGCGTGTTGCGTTTTATTTTCAGCGATATGCCTTCGATGCCGCTCGATGATTCAGGGTAGTGAAATGTCAATTGTTCAGCGACCAGCTCATTCAGTCGGTCTGATGCGCTCTTTGTCGGGTAGATCACTTCCGGCAATGGACCATCCAGATTAATTGGGCTATGCTCGACCAGGGCATCCAGCGGCGCGTTTTCCATGAGGTGATACATACGCTGGACGGAGACGTTGAGCTGCTTGTAACGCGCCCAAAGCATACCGCCGAAAGTTGTGAGATCGCCCATGCTTTGCAGCAGATAAACGAAGAGTGAAAAATCACCGAGGGTGAAGTTGCCTGTGCGCATGGACTGGCCGACGAGGACGAGAATAACGCCCGTGCCCAGCGTGGATGTGTTGCGATAGATCGAGCCAAGCACTTCGTCGAAAAGTTTTTCGCGAATTGTTAAGACGCGCCGCTCATCATTGAGTTTATGAAAATAGCCGATGACATTCTTTTCAGCAGTGGCAACTTTGACAGCCTGCACCGCGCCGAAGAATTCACCGATGAAGCCGGTCACCTTGCCGCCAGCCTGACGCGATGTGCGGCGATAGTGTTCGATACGGCTCGTGGCGAGGTTTGCAACAATGCCGACGATCACCAAAGGAATTAATGCCATCACCGTTACCGATGGACTGATCTGTGTCATGAGGACGATGGCGATGGCGATGATGACTAGCCCGATCATGACGTCGTTGATCAAAATGACGAACAATGGAATTTCATCCACATCTTTTTTGAAACGGCTGACGGCTTCGCCTGCCGAGTCGGGGAGTTGTGATGCGCCGGGTCTCTTCAAGATGTAGCGTAAAAGATTCTTGCGCAATAACGTGTTCATGTCTGCGAAGATGGGCACATCGGCATAATAAAAGCCGTAGCTCGCGATGACGCGCCCAATCCATATGGCGGCTAAGAACGCGACGATGGCCCAAATGCCGAATGTTAGTTGCGTTTCGCCGGTAACCATATCGAAGAAGGCTTTGATGATGAGCGCAGGCGCGACGTGCCAACACAAGCGGATGAGCGACACGCTGATTAAATCCACAAACCAGAGCCAGGGTCGAAAGCGCAGCATTTCCCAGATGACTTTCCATGCGGGCAGCGCGGGGATTTTTTGTGTGAAGGTTGTTTCTGTCATGATATTTTCCTTGAAGTACGGTGGTTCAAGAGCATTTACCACAGAGGGCACAGAGTTCACGGAGATTTTTTAAAAGGTTTTCTCTGTGCTCTCCGTGGTCTCTGTGGCGAGAGCTTTACGCCAATACTTCTTCCAAGCCAGTTTGCAGAAGTTGATAAAAACGCGAGGCTGGGTCTGCGGCTAATTGCTTGCGGTCGCCGTATTCGCTGACGTTGCCTTTATCCAGAATCATGATCTCGTCTGCGCGATGGATCGTGTCCAGCCGATGCGCGATGATGATGGCGGTGCGGTTTTGTAGTAGCTTGTCTATCGCGCGTTCGAGCTTTTGTTCCGTTGCGGGATCGAGACGCGATGAGGCTTCGTCGAGAATCACCAGACCTGGATTTCGCAGGAAGACTCGCGTGAAAGCTAAAAGTTGCGCTTCACCTGCCGACAATGATCTTGATCCTGTTTCGAGTTCAGTGTCCAAACCTTTGGGCTGACTCCGCATCCAATCACCGAGTTCCAATTCTTCGAGAGTCGCGATGATTCTTTCATCGGGTATCGTGCGGTCGAAGAAAGTCAGGTTGTCGCGGATGCTGGCGCGGAATAGCTGCACATCCTGTGTGACGATGGCGATGTTGCGCCGCAACGTTTCAAGATGCGCTTCACGCAGATCTGAGTCGTTGACTTTGATGCTGCCCGATTTCACATCGTAAAGGCGGAAGATCAATCGTCCGAGTGTGGTCTTGCCGCTGCCTGTGCGGCCGAGAAGCCCGAGTATGGAGCCAGGTTTCAGGTCAAAGGAAAGACCGCAGATGACAGTGTCGCTGCCGTTGTAGGAGAAGAATACATCATCAAACTTTAGTGAAAGCGGTTGAGACGGAATCTCCACGCCAGCGCCGTTGATCACTTCCGCTTTGAAATTGCGGAACTCGGTCAAGCGTTCAACACATGCACCGATAGTCTGGAAACTTTCGATCTCATGCGTCATTGCCCAGAAAGGTTCTTCGAGCAGGTTGATGTAATGCACGAACAGATACACTGTGCCGATGGTGATGATGCCTGCGGAGAATAACCAATATCCGCTGGTGATGGCGAGCAGGTTGCCTGCGGTGAGCGCGAATCCCATTGCGTTTTCGATGATCCAGCGTTTGAAATGCGCCTTGCGGTTGTGACCGAGGATTGTGCTTTGGTGGCGGAACAGCTCGCGGATGGAGAAGTCCACTGCGCCGCTGGAGCGGATATCTTCCGTGCCCGCCAACTGCTCTTCGACAAAGCCATAAAGTTGAGCTTCTGCTTCGCGGCGCGCCTTTTGGTGCGGCACTGCAATATCCTTGAGGCGGCCAAGAATGGTGATGGTGAGGAACGAATAGACAGTAAATGCCAGGCCTGCGCGCCAGTCTTCTATGAATAGGGCAATCAGAATGCCGACGAGCAACAGTCCGTTTGCGATTAGGTTCAGGGCAAATTGCGAGAAGAAGGTCGCCAGTTCGGTCACGTCACCGTCGATGCGTTCGATCAATTCACCGGGAGTGTGGTCGTTGTGAAATTTCATGTCCAGGTGAAGGGCGTGTTCCGCGAGTTCAGCGCGAAGATCGTTGGTGGCTGTCCATGCGACGTTTTCGCCGAGGTAAGTCACGCTCACAGCGACGGCTTGTTGAATCAGCGCGATACCGATAAACGCAATTGCGGTCCACGTGAGGGTTTGTAAGGCTTCACCAGCCAGCGCAGAGTCGATAAACTTCCGCATGATTTGCGGAGCGAATATCCGCAAGCCGATGCTGCCGAACATCAAACACGCGAGCAGGATAAACCGTCCCTTTTGCGGGCGGATGTGGTTGGAGAGTAGGTTCCAATAGGATTTGAATGATAGGTTCATGATGTTTATTCCATTACGTTTCCGTCATTGCGAGGAGGGTGCTTTTCCCGACGAAGCAATCTCCTCGTTGAGTTGGGATTGCTTCGTCGCAAAGAGCAAGAGCGCTCCTCGCAATGACGAACATTTGACAATAAAAAAGCCACGGTGCAGAAATGCACCGTGGCTGAAAAGACACAGAAGGATGGACCTTTAACAATCCACAGGCGCACTTCGAGATGTATTCAATTTTCGTTCACGTTTGGCTATGAATAGTTTCAGCATTTTGGGTGCGCTCCTTTCGTTAGATTTAATTACTGCGTCAGTTTACATTAAAGCAGGATGAGTTGTCAAGGTTATTTTGACTTCTTCTCCATCTTTGCCCATGTGTCTTTCAAATTCACAGTTAGATTGAAAACAAGTTTATCAGGTGAAGAATCCGAATCCACGCAGAAGTAGCCGAGGCGCTCAAACTGGAAACGCTCACCAACTGTCACCGAAGCAAGGGACGGTTCCACATATCCAGTAAGGATCTGCAGCGAGTTTGGATTCAAGCAGGCAAGGAATCCTTCTTCGCCTTCCTCGGGGTCTTCTTTTGTAAACAAGCGATCATACATGCGGACTTCCACCTCTTTGGCGTGCTTCGCAGAGACCCAATGAATTGTAGATTTCACTTTGCGCCCATCGGCTGAATCGCCGCCGCGTGTGGTGGGGTCGTAGGTCGCGTGGACTTCAACTACTTCGCCCTTGTCATCTTTGACCACATGTGTGCATTTGATGAAATATGCGTAGCGCAATCTCACTTCATTTCCAGGGAACAGGCGATAATATTTCGGCGGAGGCGTTTCGCGGAAGTCATCCTGCTCGATGTAAAGCACCTTCGAGAATGGGACTTTGCGTGTGCCAGCGGATGGATCTTCGGGGTTATTGACCGCGTCCATCTCTTCGACGAGGTTGTCGGGATAGTTGTCAATCACCACTTTCAACGGCTTGATAACTGCCATGCGGCGCAATGAATTTTTGTTGAGATCATCACGCGCGCAAGCCTCAAGCAAAGAAACATCGCTCACACTGTAATTCTTTGCCACACCCACGCGCCGAATAAAATCGAGAATTGCTTCGGCGGTATATCCACGGCGGCGCATGGCCCGCAATGTCGGCATGCGCGGATCATCCCAGCCGCTGACATGTTTCTCTTCCACCAGCCGGCGAAGTTTGCGTTTACTCATGACCGTGTAATTAATATTCAAACGCGCAAATTCGATCTGACGCGGTTTGAAAACGCCGAGCTGATCCAGGAACCATTCATACAGCGGACGATGGTCTTCATATTCAAGCGAACACAGGGAATGGGTGATGCCTTCCATTGAATCGTTCTGCCCGTGTGACCAATCGTACATCGGGTAAATTTTCCATTTGTCACCCGTGCGGTGGTGTGTAGGCTCATGGATAATGCGATACATGGCAGGATCGCGCATATTGATGTTTGGATGTGCCATATCGATCTTGGCGCGTAAAATCCGCGAGCCGTCAGGGAACTCGCCATTCTTCATGCGTTCGAGCAAGTCCATATTCTCTTCCACATCGCGGTCGCGGAATGGAGAATTTTTTCCTGGCGCAGTCAAAGTGCCGCGATTGGCGCTGACTTCATCTGGAGTCTGGTCGTCCACATACGCCTTACCCATCAACACCAATTTCTTCGCCCACTCATACAACTCATCAAAATAGTCCGAGGCGAAGGTTACCTTCACCCATTCGATTCCCAGCCAGCGCGCATCCTCTTCGATGGCTTCCACAAATTCTGTTTCTTCCTTTGCAGGGTTTGTATCATCGAAGCGCAAGATCAACTCGCCGCCGTTTTCTTTTGCGTTGAGATAATCGATCATAAATGCCTTCACGTGTCCGATGTGCAAATAACCGTTCGGTTCGGGGGGCAGGCGTGTGCGAACATAATTAAAGCGTCCTTTCTTCAAATCTTCAAGGATTGCTTCGCGAATAAAATCGGTGGGTTTTGTTTCTTCGTCACTCATGGATGGATTGCCTTCGAAATGAATTTCAGGGAGATGTGGAGCCGCCTCTTTCTGACCATTGATTTGATACGCCAAAGAGGAACATTCCCCACCCTGATGGTAGTTATGTTTCTGTCCACAATTATAACAAACGGCAGGGATGATTTATAATTCCAGTTGGAGGTACTCATGACCGAATCTGATAATTCAAAAACGAACTTCGCCGGAACATACTTTGACCGCGACTCTGTCCTGCGCCTGGCGCGAACGGCAAATATCTTTGCCTGGGCTTCATTAATTTATTATGCGGCTCAAGCCGGAATGGCTTTGACAATCTTTATTCTCCAGATATTAAGAGGCCTAATGGCGCTTCCAGGATTTACTGATTATGCCCAGCAGATCATTTGGATTCTTCAACCAGCAATACCAGGTTTGTGGTATTTCATCGGCATTCAGGCAATCGGAAAAATTCTTCTCATTTTTATGGATATGGAGGATAATACCCGCCGCGCCGCGAGAAAATAAATCCCTTGCCTGCACATAAATGGCATGATAGAATACGCCCCGCTGGTTCATTGGGGAATCGTACAACGGCAGTACACGTCCCTCTGGAGGATGGTATCTTGGTTCGAATCCAGGTTCCCCAGCAAAAAAGCAAATGCTCTGATGAAGGTCGGAGCATTTGCTTTTTATGTTAAACTATTTCGCATGACACTCCCTTTCCCCATCACTGGAAAAACAAAAGATGAAGTCCTTGCAGCCATGCGCGTAGCGCGCGACCATGATGTGCAATGGCAAAAGGGACGCGCCTTCAGCCTGGTTTATCACGCCGGCAAGGATGTGGATGACCTGCTGAAGGAAGCGTCTCTTTTATTTTTCTCCGAAAACGGCCTGAACCCAACGGCCTTTCCATCCCTGCGAAAATTTGAAACAGAGATCATCGCAATGGCGGCGTCACTTTTGGGCGGCGACGATCATGCCGCAGGGACGGTCACTTCCGGGGGAACAGAATCCCTCCTAATGACGGTCAAGACCGCTCGTGATTGGGCACGCAAAAACCGCCCTGAGATCAAACACCCAGAGATGATCCTGCCCATTAGCGGACATCCCGCCTTTGAAAAAGCCGCAGAATATTTTGATGTGAAACCGGTTCGCTCCGCGCTTCGGGCTGATTACCGCGCCGACGTAGAATCAGCGCGAAAAGCTGTGACTGCCAATACCATCCTGATGATCGGCTCTGCTCCCGCGTACCCGCATGGCGTGATTGACCCGATCCGCGAAATGGCGGCGATTGCACTCGAGCATGGATTCCTCTTTCACACAGATGCCTGCGTCGGCGG
>JACRBH010000062.1 GCA_016234535.1 Chloroflexota bacterium | reverse complement strand
CGATTGCAATCAGGGCGTTCAGCACTTGTTGAGATCGCAAGATTCGGTTATTTTTAACATCAAGCTTGGACATGGCGGTTTGGTCTCCTTGGTAAGAGCCAAGTAAACCATGTTCAAGCCCTTTCGTGAACTACTGATAATTATCTCTTATGTTACGTAAATGTCAAAAAAATTTGTATGAATAAACTCAAAGATTTTTTCGAGTTCGTTCACCTTCAGGAGGAGGCATGAACCGTTTCGAATTCGGCACACTTGTGGCTTCTCTACGCGAAGATATGCGCTGGACTCAAATGGAGCTGGCTGAGAGATCGGGAGTGGACGTATCTGCGATCAGCAATATTGAGCGCGGGGAAAGAAAAACGCTGCTAAAGGATAATATTTTGGTGAAGCTGGCCGACGGGCTTCAATTGACCTCCATGGAACGACAGGAATTCCTGTTTGCCGCCAGCGGTGTAACTGAGTTGGAAATGGTTCGAAAGGAACATATCCGTGCGAAGAAACAATTCGACCCCAAGGCCTTCCTGAAGGAAACTGGAGAACATATTGCCTGCATTGCCCTGCCAGTCCTGGTTACTGACGCATTTTGCGATATTTTACTAACCAACCACTGTTTGATTGAATTTTATGGCGCGGCGCCGGAATTATTGAAAAACGCAGAACATATCATCGGCGGATACAATACGATGCGTTATATATTTGACCCGCTTTCAAACTTCCCTGAGGCCATCGGCAATGACAGTTGGGAGCGACTAGCTCTGATCAATGCCCGTTATTTTCGAAGGCGCACCTTGCGAGTTCGATCCAAGCCATATTTCGCCGACCTGCTGAGGGAACTGCTTGATAACAAAAAATATCCTTCGTTCGAAAGATGCTGGCGAAAGATATTGTTTGAAGATCATGATGATTTCTCCCTACCCATTCAAAGATCGGACCCAAATAATGCTCATTCATTTGTGGCAGTTGAATCATTGCTGGCGCTGACTCCCTATGGCGAATTATATATGCATCAGATATTGCCTTTGAACCGAAAGACCGCTGAACGAATTGAAAAAATATCAAAAACAGTGGGAGAAGGATATGAACTGTTCGCTCCCTTTCCGGACAAACGAAAGAAATAAGAGAGCGCACCAGTAACGAAGTGTTTTGACACGGTCTAAAGGGTTATAAATTTAATTTCTCCCCATTTTCCCGCAACCACTTCCGTTTTCTTCTATATTCGGGATCAATCGACTCGACGGCTTGCCAAAATTTGCTGGAGTGGTTTTTAACGCGCAGATGCGTGAGCTCATGAACGACCACATAATCGATCACATCAAGCGGCGCCATGACCAAACGCCAGGTGAAATTAAGTGTCCCATCCGGGCTGCATGATCCCCAGCGCGTTCTGGCAGAACTGATCTTCACCTTTTTGGGAGTGAAAGAAAATCTCTGAGCATACTCCTGCACACGCTCAGAGATGATCTCATAGGCGCGATCCTTATACCATTTGGTAAAGTGCTGTCCGCCTTTTGGCTGCACACTTTGGCTGAGAGTGAATCCACTGTCAAACTGAAGGGAAGGTTGTTGTGGGCGCACCAGTTTCAGGTCAAAGAAAGAACCGAGAAATAAAAACTTTTCCCCATCAACATATCGTTTTGCTGGTATCTGTTCGATGGATTCGATCTTTTTACGCGTCCGCATGATCCAATCCGCTTTTTGTTGAATAAACGATTCGATCATGGACTGAGACACACGCAGCGGGGCGCGGACTGTGAGGGTGCCGTCACGTTCGATGATCAATGAGATGGTCCTGCGTTTACTGCGGGTGAGTTTATCTATTTGGATTTGCATGATAATAAAAAACCCGCTCGCGCGGGTTTTTGTGTGCCGAGGGGGAGATTTGGACTCCCGACCAAGGGCTTATGAGTCCCCTGCTCTACCACTGAGCTACCTCGGCGTTGGGGCTGGAGCGGGGCAAATATTACTATGGGAGAGGGCATTTGTCAACGTAAGCATAAAACTTTCATATCAAAATCAAGTTGGGATTCAAATTCATGGGTCGGCGTGATTGACACCCTGCTATAATGGATAAAAAGGTGCCTGATGAAAATATTGGTGCTTGAAAATAATCCAAAAGAATTCGCGTTAATTCAACAAGCCTTGAATAACGCCAGGGATATTCTCATCCCGCTTGTTTCCAGCGAAGAGATCTGGCCGTACATTCAATCCGGCGAATCTCATTTTCTGATCGCAAACTGGGACACTAGCGATCTACGCAAGCTGCAATTCATTCCGCGTGTTCGCGCAATGAAACCCGCGGATTCCTTTTTCATTTTATTAACCACGATGATGAACTCGGATGAGGAGCTTGCCCCGTCTGGTGCGGATGATTTCATTCAAAAGCCATTCAGGATGCGGGACTTAAAGAACCGTATTGCGATGGCTGAGCGCATCATTTCACTTTCCAAAAGCCTTGCATCTGTGCGTGAGCAACTGGAAAACCAGGCCGTGTATGATAACCTGACAGGGTTTATGAATCGCCCGGCTTTCTTTAGACAGTCCACCGGGGAATTGGAACGTGCCCGGCGAATATCCCAACCATTGAGCTTGATCGCTTTGGATGTTGATAACTTCAAGCTTATCAATGATTCTTTCGGCATAAGCATCGGTGACGAAGTCCTGCGGGTGGTGGCGCAAACCATTCGCGAGAAAAGCCGCCCCTACGATTGTATTGGCCGTTGGACTGGCGACGAATTCGTAATCATGCTCACTGGTGTAATCGGCGCGGATGCGGAAAAAATAGCAGAGAGGATCATCGCCGGAGTACGCGGGACCCGGGTCGAGGTCCAGAACGAACCGCCTCTTATGGTCAAGATCAGCGCGGGAATCGCATCTGCAGCCCGCATCAGCGCGGCGACCGAAGTTGATCCATTGATCCAGCAGGCACGGCAGGCAATGGCACATGCAAAAGAAGCCGGGGGCAATCAGGTCTTTTTAGTTTACGTGTAAAACAATTGCAAAATCAGCAGTGCGGCCATCCCTGCCAGAATGGTGAGCAGCGTGTTTTTTGTATACCATGCCACCAACATGGCGATGATACCCGCCAGTAAACGCGTATTACCAAACGACAGGTTCAAATTGCCTGAAGGATAAATCAGTTCGGGGAAGATGATGGCAGAGAGCACCGCGGGCGGGACATAATGCAGCGCCTTGCGCATCGTGTCCGGGACCTCGAACCTGCCAAACAAAAAAATGAGGGAGAATCTCATCCCGTAGGTGAGCAAACCGCCAATGAGCATGATCAGCCAGATATTCATAGCATCCCCTTTGGGGATTTTCCACTCTCTAAAATTGTCCCAACGGTAATACCCGTGAGCGCGGCGAGAATGATTCCAAGTTTATAAGGCAGGCTAAACGCAAGCAACGCAATCAGGCCTGCTGAAGTTGCAGCAGCGATCATGGGGCGATTCCTGAGGATGGGAACCACCATTGCTATAAAGGTAAGGGGCAGCGCAAAATCAAGCGGCCATTCACTTGGGATGGCCGCGCCAAGAAAAATTCCAAGCGCGGTGCTGACTTGCCAATTAAACCATAATGAAAATCCCGCACCAAACAAAAACCAGTGACTCACAGGCGTTATACCTTCTTTTTCATAATTGAGAATTGTCGGAGCATACGCTTCATCTGTTAGCAGGTATGAGAGCAGGGCTTTCCACTTTAATGAAAGGTTTTTCAAATAAGGCGCAAGCGATGCGCTGTACAACATGTGACGCAAATTCACCACGGCAATAGTCAGCACAATGACAAACCCGGGCGCGGCATCATGCACAAGTTGCGTTGTAACGAATTGCGCTGATCCTGCGAACACAATGGACGACATTAATTGAGCTGCCGGTGTGGATAAACCCGCATTGAGCGCAAGCGCGCCATAAATCATACCAAAGGGAAACACTCCGATCAAAAGTGGAATTTCAGCGCGCACGCCATTCCAAAATGCCTTTCCTGATTCACTCATAAAATCTCCATTTGACCTTTTGCAAAAATCTATTGTGCCATAGAGAAAAAAGAGAGTTAGAGGCTTTTCTCAAGGGTCTCTGTGTGCTCTGTGGCTACTTATGCAATATTATAAAAGTGACTTGTATCAACCAGATTCGCGCCATGGCGCGGATTGCCCCATATTGTAACGCCTGCCAGTCGATGCTTCACAAATCAAAAAGCAGACTGCGATGCGTCTGCTTTCTGTTCTAATTACGAAATATGTAAATCCATCTTGGCTTATTTGCGCCGGGAACGTTGCTTTAATATTTTGTTTCCCACCACTCCGATAAACAGGCCAGTGACAGCGGCCAAGCCGGCGTATCCAATCGGGCTTACTTGTGGAGGCGTGTCGGTTATCACGGAAGCAATCTCTGGCGAAACGCCTTCGTTGACAGGGATATTCTGCTCTATCGCGAGAGACACCGATTTGCCCGCGCCGTGCATTTGATCGGCATGACAAGTGTTGCAAGCTTCCAGCTTTGGTTTGAAATCATGGTCTGGAACCTTGTGAAAATCATCGTCGCCTTTTGAATCCCCGAGGTGACACATGACACATGTTGCGCCTGATTCAGCACCATGCTGGGAATGTGTAATATTCTGCGCCAACTCCTTATGGCAGTTCTCGCACAGGGAAGATGTATCTGTTGCAGATTGGTCAATCGGCTTGAGGGATGTCGAATGCGGGTTATGGCAGTTCGTACAGGTTACATTATTTTGGGAGTGCGCGCTCTCGTTCCAGGCATCCCACCCAAAGCGGGCATCGGTATGGCAGGTACGGCAAAGATCGGCGTTTTTATCCACCGGTATATTATCGTCCGGGTGATTTGGTGGAATGGGGCTGTGACAGGACTCGCATGTGATGCCATCTGCCTTCCAGGTGCCGGCCTCTGGGTCATAACCTGTGGCATGGCACTGCAAACAATTGGTCGGTTTGCCCTGATTCTCCCAAAAATCACTAAACATTGAATTTGTCTCGGTTAGGTCTGGCATACTGGCAACAGGGATTTCCTTATGACATGCCAGGCAGTCATCCCGCTGCGCCAATGCGTCAGCGCCACGAATATCTCCATGACCGCCCTTATGCCACAGTTCATGCACTTCTTCATGACAGGTATCGCAATTATCTGCCGTAGCCTTGACTGGCACAGTTGGAGTAGGCACCTGCGCTGAAGTCGATATCTGCACATGGGCCAAAGCCAGAGTTACGCCTGTGACCACCAGGATGACGATGAGCACTGTAACGATACGGATGTAGTGGGAAAGCATTTTTCCACGCCCTGCGGCATTGCCATCTCTTTTGCCTGGGAATTTAAATTTCATAGTAAGGTTTCCTCGAAACTGTCGTTGATGCAATCAGGAATGTTAATTTTCCCCCGGAAAGCTTGAACCTTCACGTTTTGACAGCCATTCCCCGAATATGAACAAAACCACGATGGGGGCAGCAAGGCGGATGACGAACAAGGTTAGCATTGCAATTGAGGCGTTCATGGGCTTATCCTTTCCGGTATTCAAATCTCTGTTTACAGTTTATATGTTTCCTGAAAGGATGTACATTCGGTAAGCGCCCAATCTTTTTATAACAGTTTTCCCCCGCCACCCCATAAAATATTGCGTTTTTCACGCCCCTGCATGGGGGATTCACCCCACGATTTTCAGTAACATTTGAGGCAGCAGGTCAGGTCAAATTACTTGTATGGAGAAATGCAGGAATGATTGCCCAGTCATCTTCCTAAAACCACACCGACTTCCCCCTGCTTACACCCCAGTCTTTCACTTTCACGGCGTTGGAGAAATAGTGGGGGTATTTCCGAAAACGCCGGATGGGGTATTGGAGGCGGCATGGTCAGCCTCTTGAAAAGTCCGGGCGCAGGCGGAATCAGGCGGGATATCGAGAGCGGATCCGAGTCCCTGCTGGATCAATTTGAGGTTTACAAAAGTCTCCCCAACCATCACATAACGCAGCAGGCGACCTCTCGCATCCTTATCTGTCTGATCGACTGTAAGAACGATCTCTTTGCCAAAGACGAGGTTTGCATTTTCCACCTGGGCTTTTTCAGCGTCGATTGGATCTTCGGGAGCAGCCACACCTATATAACGGACAACATATACCAAACCATCAATCAACACATTTATTGTATTTCCATCCAGGACTGAAACTGCCTTGCCAGTCTGGGGGGTATTGTTGGGGATACAATCTGCATTAAGAGAAACGACAGGGGTCGTGGTGGCAAAAGGGGTTGGAGTAAATTGCTCCAGTGTAAGCGTGGACAATATAAGCGCGGGAGCCAGCGTGGGTGTAGCAGCATCAACTCCTCCTGCCGCAGCAGACGGTATGATGTTGAATGGCAGGGAAGTGGACGTCACTTCGAGAGCGGATGCTGGGATGCCATCAGGGTCGGATGTAGGGGGAAAGGGAATAATTTCAGAGACCGCCTCACTTAACGATTTTCCCTCTGGCATATTGAAAATCATATAGGTTAATGCAAAGGCTCCCACTGCCAACATTGTTGAAGTGATAACAATGAGCTTGTTGATAATGTCTTTTTTCCAGAAAAGAATGAACTTTTTCATGCACTGCCTTTGGGTATACACAATTTGGCTCATGTGTAATCCGTGTGCGAACGTTAGAGAACGTCCGCTACGCGATAACCATTTTGCACATTCTTTACAGATGAGCCAACAATTTTTGAGAGCGCCTTATTTCAAGTCTGGCGCACGCTCGTTACTTTTGTTCTACAATTTGGTTGAAAGAACTAATCCGGTGATTGCGCGATAGATCGTCCGTATAAGGCTGATCAAACCGATTCCAAAAGGAAGCAGGGAAATGACCAGGATAGCCAACTCTCTGCTCCCAAACAAATTGATGATCAGCGGGCTAAGGCCGACTGACGCCAATGGAAGCACTTCAAAGTGATAGTAAAGCACAGCACCAACGCCGATAAGGGCGAAGTCTATCAACAGGTCAAACAGGAGGGAAAAGAATTTTGGACGGGGTTTATTCATGGGTCATTTCCCGTGTGATTGTGCATGACAATCGACGCAGGCGCCGGATGGGTGATCCTTTGAAACTGGGACCGCGAAAGGTGCCGGGGATGGAGCTACTGTGCCTGAGGGGTGGCAGGTAATACAAGCAGGTAGAACGGGGAAATCCAAAACAGCATATCCGGGGCGATGGCAAAAAGCGCAGCGCTCGAAGGGATCATCAGCGAAGGGGGCACCCCAAACTACATACGTTTGAGAGGCGTGACAACTGACATTGCCGCACGAATTTTGAAGCGGATAGTATGTACCGGTTACGTTAATCTGCGTCGAGCTAAAGCCGGTGAATGTGATCGGGTCAACCTGGTCAAAGACCACATCCGCTGCCCCATTGACATGCGCACCGCGATTATCAATCGCAACTGCATTGTACACAGCATACAAACCACCGGAAGCTGTGGGCACCAGACTGGCTGCGCCCGCTTCTTTTACTGTGGAGTAATGACAAGTCCGGCAGGGGATTGGGTCCGTCATGTAGGAATTGCCATGCAGGGAACCCCAGCCATCAGGTGCGATCCACTGATGGCTGTCCACGGCTGCGGTTTGCACATCCGGGGAACTGGTGGTTAATGGGAACTGATGGCAGGCATCGCATGTTCCTTCGGGGCCGCCATTATCAGGCAGTGTGCCGCCTACCCAGTTTGGGGTGGTCGCATACACACGGTATTTATTCGCTGTATATACTTGAAACGTGGGGTTATCATGCGAATCCAAAAGATAGTTTCCACTGCCGGGAGGGTTTTCCAAAGGCCAGCCGACCGGGCCGGTTGGATCAACTCCTTCACCGGAATGGCAATAAACACCGCCGCAGGTTCCGCCGCTAAAAGCCGCAGTGGGAGAATTCCTTTCCTTGAGCGATCCTGCCGGAGCGCCGGTCGAAGCGAGCACTACATCCACCGCGCCGTTTTGATGCGATGCGTTATCGGTGGAATGACATTCCCCGCAGCCGAAAATATATTTGGCGCCGTTGCTGTATGAGCCTGTTATGCCATATCCAACCACGCTTGCGTCGGTATGAGTGAGGTGAGCGCCGGTGGCGGGCACTGCGTCATGGCAACTGTTACAACCGCCTGTGCCGACCCGCCCATTAGCATCCACATGGCAGTTAACGCAGATGGCCCGGTTATTGCCGCGCAACAAACTACTGCGCGCATCGCCATTGGGCGAGTTTGAATCGTCCGGCCATGCGACTGCGCCGGAATGAGTCCCCATTGTGGCGGACGTGCCGTGCGACACATGACAGACAATGCAGGGAACTGCGAATGTGTTATGACGGAAGGGAAATATGGCATCGCCAGAGTCGGAATGTCCACTTCCGGAACCTGCCAGATAACGGGTGTGACATTGGGAACACCAATTGCTTATATTGCCGCTGAGACTGCCATAGGCTTCGCCGATATAGCGGTTGTTTGGATCACTAACGGTATAGACTGTCGGGGATTGATCTGGAACTGCTACGGGTACAGTCGCGCCTGAATCAACCGGAATGGGGCGTAACATGCGATAGGTGCTTTCACCGTGCGGGTTATGACAATCGGTGCAAACCATGAAATAACTGGGGCCAGCGCCGCTGTTGATCGCGCCATTTCCCCACATTGTTCCGAGGCTGCCGTTCATGGTATGGGAGGATGTGACAGGCGTGGTTACAGCCGAGTTATCAAGGGCAACATCCATGAGGGCATTGGAAAAACCGCCACCGCGCAGGCCAGCCCCAAAATACGTACCATCGATGACATTCGTATTTGCGCCCGATCCATCATGACAGGAGAGACAGAGACCCGGTTCACTTGTGGTCAATAATTGTGCCGTTTGAGCCGAGTGCGAACGATGACAGCCGGCGCAGGCGTCTGTAGTGGCTGTGAATCCGCCGTGGGGTCCGCCATTTGCCAGTGCGGGATTAATCCAAAAAAAGCCGGTGACCGGTATAAATAAAAAGAGTGCGGCAAAACGCCAAAAGGCTTGCGGTGACTTTTTCATGGAAGCTCCCATATTGTAACAACAAGAGACATTTGCTGAATTAGCAGAATGTCTCTTGCCAACCTTGTATAGTGCCTTACCCTAATAAGAACTACGGGGAATAGGATTTACCCAGGCCATGTGGCACACTATGGCAGGCAATAGCACAGGTACCTACGCCAGTAGCGGCGTCAAACTGCCAGGCACTCTGGCTGGTGAGTCCTGTATCAACTGTAACCACTGATGTGTCGAAATTTATCAGGTGATCCTGTTCACTGCCATGCGAGTCGTGGCAGGTATAGCATGAGCTAAATTCATGCTGCATATGCAGGTTGTTATTGATATCCCTGAAGTTGGTGGTGGTGGGCGAATTACTGCCGGAAACATACGTATTATATTGGTGGCATTTGAAACATAACTCGCCTATGTTATGCGTGGGTCCGCCAGTGCCATCAGACTTCGTAATGTATTCCGCCGAACCAACCAATGAGCCATCCAGAAGATGCAGGAGCGGCGAACCATGCGGACCTTTGCCATTGGTCGGAGCAATTGCATTTTGGTGACAATCTGAGCAGTAAACCATCGAATCCCTCGACCAGCCCGCTACAAAACTGGCGTCGGGAATGTTGCGGTTACGTCCCAGAGCTGTCACCGGATGGAAACTGACTTGATAGGAGTTGAACTCCTTTGCAAGGTCACGGCTATCCGGAACCTGTGGAAGGGTGCTATTATCCAATTTGAACAAGCCATTCGCAACATAGCCGGTTCCATCCTGATAGCCATCCGGGCTATAAGTCGGCAGTGTGGTGAAAGATGAGTGGCACTTGAAACAGGTTTGATATTCACGATCGGCAATGGGCATAAAAGTGAACGTGCCGGG
>JACRBH010000065.1 GCA_016234535.1 Chloroflexota bacterium | reverse complement strand
GAGAAAGAGCAAAGCCGGGGAAACCCGGCGACGCAAAGTCATGGGTCTAACGCTGAACTGAGCCAGGACCGCCAGACTGCCGATAAAGCAAAACCGCCAAAAGACGGCGACGCAAAGTCAGGCGTCTAAAACCATCGCAAACTGCGAGGTCAGGACTGACCGACTACCGAAAGGCAAAATCAGGGAAACCTGATGACGCAAAGTCATGGATCTAAAGTCATTTTATTGTTCATGACCAGGATCGCCAGACTGCCGAAGAGCAAATCTTTTTTCAGGGATGACCTACGCTGGGTCATCCCTGTTTGATTTCAGGATGCATCCATTTGTCAATAAATTGTAATAAAATCTGGTAGTTTGAGTTTCACCTCCATGCTATACTCAACCCTGGAAAAAAAGGAGACCCTATGTCTGCAAGAATCCTGGTTGTGGACGATACCGAGTTGAACCTGAAGATGGTTGGCTCCATTCTTCAAAAAGATGGTTATGAAGTAATAACCGCTCGAAACGGTTTCGAAGCGTTGGAGATCATCAAAACGTCCCCGCCTGTCTTGGCCATTCTCGACGTAATGATGCCCGATATGGATGGCTATACACTCTGCCAGCTTCTTCGCCAAACTCTCACCACCGCAAAAATACCGATCATCATTCTGACTGCCCTGAGCGGTGTTGACGATAAAATAAAGGCCTTTGATTCGGGGGCCGATGATTTTTTGGCAAAGCCGTTCGAACCACCGGAACTGCGGGCCAGGATCAAGGTTCTATTGCGGCGGGTCTCGGAAAGCGAAACTGTTCAAAGCGACATCGTCGCAGGCAAGGTAATCGCGGTGTTTTCATTGCGCGGGGGGGCGGGAGTCTCCATGCTTTCATCGAACCTGGCCGCGTCGCTATCGCAAATTTGGGGGAACCCCGCGGTATTGGTGGATTTGGCGTTTATGAACGGGCAGAGCGCTCTCCTTATGGATCTCCCTCTCCGAAATACATGGGCCGACGTGGGACGATCCCCGGCCAATGAAATAGATATAGACCTGATTAACTCTGTCTTGCTTCGTCATGGCGCGGGCGTGCATGTTCTTGCGTCGCCCCGCCGGCCCGAAGACGCTGAAGGCATCACCGCGGAGCATGTCAACCGCACGATTGGATTGCTTCGCACTTTCTATCACTACATCGTCCTGGATTTACCCCACGATTTTTCCGAAACTACACTGACCGGCCTGGATAATGCGGATCAAATCCTGCTCATGCTGGCCCCCGAAACAGCATCTGTCCGTTGCGCCGCAAACGCCATGGAAACTTTTGCCCAGCTTAATTATCCGCCTGAGCGTACTACGCTGATCCTGAATTGGCCGTTTAAGGGAAAAGGATTGCCGCGCGCGGGCATTGAAAGCGCATTGAAAAAACAAATAGATGTTGTAATTCCCTATGCCGGCGAAGCCGTTGTCGCCTCGATTATGTACGGCAAACCTTCGGCGCTGCAAACTCCCCTTGACCCGTTGGGCGCATTTCTGGAAGACCTTGCATATCTTTACAGCAAGGAAGACCATAAACAAAATCCGCCGGAGAATGCCGGAGAAGGACTCAAACGCGTAAAGGAACGCGCGCGTACCCGCTAGTGAAAATCACTTGAGTTCATAAATCTTTTGTGGATATAAAACCGCCTCCCGCTTAACCGACAGTGGGTGGCGGTTTTCTTTGGGTATAATCGCCCTATGAGTGACACCCGCAAACGCCCCCTCGACCCCGAAGCCAAACCCGATGACCGCGTGGATAACGCCCTTCGTCCCGAAAAATTAAACGACTTGATCGGGCAGGATCAGGTCAAAGAGAATTTATCGATTCTGATCGATGCCGCACGCAAACGCGGCGAAGCATTGGATCATGTTCTCTTTTACGGGCCTCCCGGCTTGGGTAAAACGACTCTCGCGCATGTGCTTGCCAATGAGATGGGCGTCAACGTCAAAGTGACGGCTGGCCCTGTCATCGAACGCGCAGGTGATCTTGCCGCCATTCTCACCAACTTACGTGCCGGTGACGTCTTATTCATTGACGAAGTCCACCGCCTCGGACGCGCCGTGGAAGAAGTGCTTTATCCCGCCATGGAAGATTTCGCCTTGGACATTGTCATCGGCAAAGGCCCTTCCGCGCGTTCCATTCGCTTGAAACTTCCGCGCTTCACCATCGTTGGCGCGACGACACGTTTGGCATTGGTCACTGCTCCATTGCGGGCGCGCTTCGGCGCAGTCTATCGCCTGGACTATTATGATCTGCCCGCCATGCAATCCATTGTCTCTCGCGCAGCGCGGATGTTGAAAGTGGAAGCCGAGACAGACGGCATTACAGAAATGGCACGCCGCGCCCGTGGGACTCCGCGTGTGGCATTGCGCCTGCTGCGCCGTGTGCGTGACTTCGCCCAAGTCCGCGCGGATGGGGTCATTACAAAAAGGGTTGCCAAAGAAGCCTTGGACTTGTTACAAGTTGATCCGCTCGGTCTCGATGATGTGGATCGCCGCGTCCTCAAGACCATCATCGAAAAATACAATGGCGGGCCTGTCGGCCTGAACACCATCGCCGCATCCATCAGCGAGGAACAAGACACCATCATGGATGTGGTCGAGCCGTATCTGCTGCAACTCGGCTTCCTTGACCGCACTCCACAGGGACGAGTCGCCACCAAATCCGCGTATGAACATTTGGGGTTTACCTACACGGAACAGGGACAGGCAAAATTATTTTAAATGTAGGGGCGGGGTCTCCCTGCCCTGAGCAAAAGAACGTCGCCCTTATGGAAAATGAAGAAGAAAGGATAAATTATGTTACAAGAAGTTGTTATCACAACCAATGCCAATGAGTCGCTCAAACCTTTATTGGAAGTAGCGATTCAGAATCAATTAAAAGCCTTGCAGCATGGTATTCAACGCACCAAAGAGCGAGTGGCTGAATTTGAAAAACGTGCGGGAATGTCTTCAATTGAGTTCGAGAAAAAAATACAAACTGAAGAGGTTGACGAGACAATTGAAACCATAGATTGGAACATGGAACTCGCCGCCCTGCGTTTGCTGGAGGGACAGTACCAATCGCTTAGCGAGGCAGAGATAGGGTGAGGCAATGGAATCCCTTGCCCGTACCCTAATGCTCGGCGGAATAGCATTATTCCTCATCGGCGGTGGGATATATCTCGCCGTGAAATTCGGTATCCCGCTTGGAAGGTTGCCCGGTGACATCCGCATCGAAGGGGAGAATGGCAGTTTTTATTTCCCAATCACAAGTTCGATTTTGGTTTCGGTGGTGTTGACGATTGTGGTGAATTTAATTGTGCGGTTGTGGAGAAAGTAAATATACTGGCTTATATTTTTCTTCTATCCCTGTTTTCTCAAGAATTCAACTAGTGTATAGCTTACCAACCTCTCCAGAGTAATAAATGGTGGTAATTTTATTGTTGAAGAATCATCCTTTGCATCAGATATTTGTTCCATTAATTCACCAAAAGCATTAGATGGGAATCTTCTGAAATGTCCTATCAAAATGCTTGCTGGAAGTCTTTTCCCTTCATGAACAAGCTTTGACCTTGCCTTGTAAATTTCATCTAGTGTTCTTTTGAGTTTGTTTCTGTCTATTTTTTCATAATCATTAATTATTTTTTCTGAGTGATGTAGTTCTTCTTTTCCGAGACCATCTTCTCCGGGAACAATTAGGGTGTAATGGTAATCTGGCTTTGCATCATCTTCATTTTCTGTCCAAAAAATGTCAGGCAAATTCTCTGAGACATAATCTCTTAATTTCCGACCCGTAAGATAAACTTTATTACTTAAGAGCATCTGAATAACACTCAGGCGCGACTCGGATGTCGTGAAATTTTTCCATCCAGGATAGCTTGAATTAAGATATTGCTCCAATTCTTTGTCGTCATATTTGTCGAGACTTATATCCTTGTTTACAACTGATGAAATTGCTTCAAGACTCATTACCAAGAAAAGATAAGCAAAGTCAGGCTCTGTATACATCATTTCGATTGCTGAATGATAAAGACGCATTCCAAGAACATAGCTTTCTGCAATCTGTCTATCCATAGCTTGGAGGTTATTTAACAACCTGTAAATATATTCAGGGTCGATCTCCTTTAGTTGCTGTCTCTCCTGCTGATGAGATCGTGTGTAGATTTCCGTAGTTGTCTCTGTTGGTAGCCCACTTTCACGTGTCTGCCCTACTGCGAAAACCCTACGACGCGTTATAAGAGATAAGAAAGCTGTAAACTCTTTTGCTATTGCACCTTGTCTCGGACTAATTGAAGTAGTCCTGCCTATAACCTGAGTTTGAATTGGCGCTTTGAAAGTAAGACATAATTTTTGTGGAATTTCTGAATATGGAGTTGAGATGCTAAATAATTTAAAAGGATATTCTCTGAGAATAAATTTGGCTGAGAGTGAGTGCTCACGATCACCAAAAAAGGGCGGATAAATTTCGCCCCAACTTAACAGACGATATTCAACTTCAACATAATCATCAGACTTGTTATTATAGTAATAATCGAGTGCGGCGAGTATGCTCATATTGTAGGCCTCATAATCCTTCTGAAAATATGGAAATAAAACCTCCGAGTTCTTCAAGAACTCGGAGGTCTGCAATTTTGATTCAATTCCCCTTGCCTGTTTCATCTGATGGCGGAAGTTCCTGTTCCTTCTTCCCAATAAAGATCAGGGATTCCAAATCTTCCAAATCCTGTGGCATGTATCGTTTCACAATCGCCCGCACCTCATCCAGGTCTGTTTCAGACGCCCAGCCTAACATGCGTGAAACGTCCGCCCAATCCTGCGCCCGCTGCGCCTCCATTTTTAAGAGGATCAAATAAGGCAGCTTGACAATGGGATAGCCCGCAGGGTCATTCGCTGTGTGACTTAATGCTTCGTCAAGCCATGCATAATTTCCAAAGAGTACGTCCAGTTCTGTTCCTTCTGGCGAAAGCATCAAATACCCAGGGATGGATAATTGGGAAACAATATGATAGCCCGCCTGTTCAAGTTGTTTGATCGCAGTCTCGCCGAACTTTTGGTGAACGATGATATCCAAATCTTTGGTCATGCGCTCAGGCATGTAGGCGCGTGTGGCGACGCCGCCCACGATTGCCCAGTCAATTCCCTTTAGGATGGGACGTAAATCAGGCCAGGGGTTCATTGCTGTTCTCCTTCGCATAAATTCATGACTGCTTCCTGTGCCGGGTTTTACGCGCCGCTTTATCATGTCAATCATAAAATGCCGCATTTGGCGCGGAGTCAGGTTGCCGTCTGGCGCGATTCGGGCAATGGCGGGAGGAACAGGATTGCTGCTCATATCGCTATCTTACTACAACTCCACACTCGTATGCATGGCGGGATAGGCCACATGCTTCACACGGTTTTCCTTTAACTTCTCAATCAGTGGCAGTGCACCTCTTTCCTCCCCGTGGACTAAAAATATATTCTTCGCACTCTGCTTCACTCCTGATGCATATTCCACCAGCAAGTCCTGCCCCGCGTGGGATGAGAGTCCGTTGATGGTGGCGATCTCTGCCTTGCAGTGATACGACTCGCCGAATATCTTTACTTTTTTCTCGCGGTCAGCGAGTCTGCGGCCCAAAGTCTCTGGAGCCTGCCATGAGACGATCATGATCGTGTTGCGTTTGTTCTCAATCGCCCAGCGGATGTGATACACCACGCGTCCCGTCTCTGCCATGCCCGCGGCTGAGATAATGATCATCGGGTCCTTGCGCTGATTCAATTCTTTCGATTCTTCCACATCAGAGACATAGGTCAGCAGTTTGAAATCCAGCGCGGGATGCCCGCTGCGGATCAATTCGTTCATATCCTTGTCATAACATTCAGTATGGTTGCGGAAAATATTGGATGCATTCACAGCCAGCGGACTATCCACATACACGGGGACGGCGGGCAAATCTCCCTCGTCGTGCATACGGCTCAGGTTGTAGACAATTTCCTGCGTGCGGCCCACTGCAAAAGATGGGATGATCACCTTGCCTTTCCGATCAAGCGTCCGCAAGATAACGTCGCGCATTTCGATGTAGGCTTCTTCCGGGGAGCGGTGAGGTTTGTCGCCGTAGGTTGATTCCATTAGCAAGACATCCGCCTGCTTTGGCAGTACAGGGTCGCGAATGATCGGCAGGTTGCGGCGGCCAATATCACCCGAGAACCACAATTTTGTTTTGCGTTTTTTCTCTTCGAGTTCCAGCGCAATGGATGCGGAGCCGAGAATATGACCCGCGTCATGAAAGGTTGCAAGCGCGCCCGGCGCAGGTTCAAATTCTTCATCGTAATTAAATTCTTTTAACAACGGCTTGACCTGCTTCGCATCTTCCTCGGTATAAAGCGGCACCGCAATTGGTCCGCCGCGTTTTTTGTTGTGAAAATTAATGCTCGACGCCTGTTTCTCCTGAATGTGTCCCGAGTCGCGCAGCATGAGATCGGTGAGATGCGCGGTTGCGCGCGTTGCATAGATCGGCCCGCTAAATCCCTGGTTGATCAAATTAGGCAAATTCCCTGAATGATCTATGTGCGCGTGAGAGAGAATCACCGCGTCAATCGTGCTGACATCAAATGGAAAATTGTGATTTTTTTCGTACGACTCTTTTCGTCGCCCCTGATACATGCCGCAGTCGAGCAGTAACCGCGAGCCGTTCACTTCCACCAAATGCATCGAGCCAGTTACTGTTTGTGCCGCCCCGTGAAAACTGAGTTTCATATTGGCCTCCGTGATTTGCAGTTTTGCTTCCGCTTTTGATTCTAATCCATTATCATGTACGCACAATATGAAAACATCTGACTTCGACTATCATCTCCCCGAATCGTCCATCGCGCAAACTCCCGCCGAACCGCGTGACTCATCCCGATTATTAATTTTGCATCGAGATTCATCTGATGTGGAGCATCGCATCTTTCGTGACCTCAACCTGCTCCTGCAACCGAACGATCTTCTCGTCCTCAACAGGACTCGGGTCATCCCTGCCAGAATTTTCGCCAAAAAAGAAATGGGTGGTCGCGTGGAAATTCTCCTCCTCCGCCGCCGTGACGAGTTGATATGGGAAGCTCTGGTGGGCGGCAAAGGCTTGCGCGTAGGGAAGAAGGTGCTTGTGGAGTCCGACGACTCCAGTCGTCGGAATGAAGTGCCGAAGTCAGGAGACTTCGGACTCCGTGCAGAGATTATCGAAATCCTCGAAGGCTCAGCAAGACTTATTAAATTCTCCGAACCGATCGAGCCGTATTTTTCCAACGTGGGCAACGTTCCTCTTCCACCATATATTCACGAAAAATTAGCTGACCCCGAACGCTATCAAACTGTCTACTCACGTGATGTTGGTTCCGCTGCCGCGCCGACAGCGGGCTTACATTTCACACCGCAATTGCTCGATG
The DNA here is from genome assembly GCA_016234535.1 of Chloroflexota bacterium. Taxonomy (GTDB): domain Bacteria; phylum Chloroflexota; class Anaerolineae; order Anaerolineales; family Villigracilaceae; genus Villigracilis. The sequence goes on along the minus strand of JACRBH010000065.1, from coordinate 4,181 downwards.
AACTACAAGCAAAAGGTGTGAAGATCGCTTATGTCACTTTGCACGTTGGCTTGGATACATTCGCTCCCGTCACAGAAGAGAATCCTGAAGAACATAAAATCCATACCGAGTGGTGTGAACTCCCACAGGAAACAGCCGATTTAATTAATCAAACCAAACAGATCGGCGGGCGCGTGGTTGCGGTTGGGACAACCTCTGTCCGCACACTTGAATCTGCCGGGCAAGCGACAATAGACGATGGACGACAGACCGTACCTACCATCCACGGTCTACCGTCCACAGTCTCTCCTTTCCTCGGCCCCACTTCCATCTTCATCCTCCCCGGCTACCAATTCAAAGTCGTGGACGCAATGGTTACGAATTTTCATTTGCCCAAGTCCACGCTGATTATGTTGGTCAGCGCGTTCGCAGGGCGTGAAAAAATTCTTGAGGCATATAACATAGCCATTCAAGAGGGATATTGTTTCTATTCTTTTGGGGATGCGATGTTGATCCTGTAAACGAAGCAATCTCTGCATCTTGCTGCAAAATTGCTTCGTTTTGGATATGTCGAGAGTTATCTACCGCTGATGAGGTATGCAAACAAGATGAACATTGTGCATATGAACATCACGGTGCCGAGCGCTGCAAATCCAAGCAGCCTGATCGTCATCCACTTTTTGGCTTCCTGATAAGTTTCCATGGCTGTCTCCTTTCTAAATGGGATGGGGACTTTATTGAGGGAATCGGCTTTTGCCATTTCCTTGGCGGTCTCAGCCAATTCCGGGTCTGTTTCAAGATGCTTTTTGACCAGCGCGGCTGTCTCTTCGCTAACCTCCCCGGCCAGATACAGGGGCAGGAGATCCAAAATAACATCCTTGGTGATTTCTTTCATGTTGTCTCCTTTTTTGAATGAACGGCGAATAATAACTTTCGCACGCGATGAACTTTGACTTTCACTGCACTCTCAGAGAGCTGTAAGACACGCGCAATTTCAGCATAGGGCAGGTCATATTGAACCCGCATGACAAATGCAGATCGGTCAATTTCAGCCAATGTAAGCAAAACAGCGCGGATTTGATCAAGTTCGCTTTGTGTTTCCAGAACCTTTTCTATTGAGGGATGTGGGTCTGGATGGATGTCGTTTAATGCTTCCTGATCTCGATGCTTTCTTAACGATTCAAGGTAGATATTGCGCGCGATCGTAAATAGATATGCTTTCAAAGTCTCGGTTCGGATGATGGCAAAGTTTGTCCATGCTCTTGTAAAGGTTTCGGCTGCAATATCCTCGGCGTCGTTGGCATTGCCGGAAAGCCAGTTGGCAAAACGGTATACGTCTGGTGAGTAGGCCACGTATAATTCTTCAAAGGTAAGCATGAACGTCTCTATAATACAATATGCAGGACTGGGCGAAAAGTTACAAAATCCAGTATACAATCAAGTCATGTCAGAAATGGATGAACTTAACAAAGAAATCATATCCTGCCGCAAATGCCCCCGCCTTGTGGAATGGCGCGAGGAAGTGGCGCGTGTGAAACGCAAGGCTTACATGAACGAAGAGTATTGGGGTAAACCGGTCCCCGGGTTTGGTGACCCGCAGGCGCGCGTCCTGGTGGTGGGACTCGCTCCCGGCGCCCACGGCTCAAACCGTACAGGCCGCCAATTCACGGGTGACGCTTCGGGCGGATTTCTTTTCCCAGCGTTGCACCGGGCCGGGTTCGCGAATCAAGCCGGGGCGGAGTCCAGAAGCGATGGTCTCACCCTCAAAGATATGTATATCACCGCGTCAGGTCGTTGCGCTCCGCCGGATAATAAGCCAAGTCCAGAAGAATTAAATAATTGCCAGCCATTTCTTGAGCGCGAATTGGAAATCCTCAAGCCCAAAGTCATCGTGTGTTTGGGTAAGATTGCGTTCGATAGAATCCTCAAAGTATTCGCGCTTCGCAACTTGAAGTTCGCACACGGCGCAGTTTTTGAACTGATGACTGATCGCTGGTTACTGGCATCCTATCACCCGAGCCAGCAAAACACGTTGACTGGAAAATTGACAATTGAAATGTTCGACAAAATTTGGGAAAAGGCAAAATCGTACCTCGAATGACTCATAGAAATATTATCTCCCCGGGCCAGCTTGCCCCTGACTTCGAACTCAAAGATATAAATGGAAATGTTGTTCGCTTGTCGAGCTTTCGCGGAAGCAAGCCGATTGTGCTGACCTTCCTGCGCGGCTTCCTGTGACCGTACTGCCGCGCGCAGTTGGCGCGCATGAGAGATCACTATGCCGAGTTCGCGGAACGCGGCGTTGAGATTGTTGCCGTTGGCCCGAATGATATGGAATCATTCCAGCGATATTGGGCAAATGAAAATATTCCGTTTATCGGACTGCCCGACCCTGACCATCGTATTGCCAAACTATATCGTCAGGAAGTGAATTTATTTAAATTGGGACGTATGCCGTTGAACACTGTCCTTGATGTTGACGGGCGCATTCGCTATGTCCATTTTGGTTCGTCCATGTCTGATATTCCAGATAACGAAACTTTTCTCAACGTAATAGACCATCTCAACACGTCATCAAACTAACATGACTTTGGGACGCATTGCTTTTCTTGGTTCAGGCGAGACTTCACTCGCCGGAGGCCGTATCTTTGAATCTCTCGCCCGCTTCATTTCCGCGCCTTTGCATGTTTCCATACTGGAAACGCCAGCAGGCTTTGAGTTAAATGCCTCGATCGTCGCGGGCCGTGTGGGAGATTTTCTCAAGACTCGCTTGCAAAATTACAAGCCAACAATAGACCTGATCCCTGCGCGCAAACAAGGCACGGAATTCGGCCCGGATAACCTTGAAATCTTAAGACCTTTATTGCGCGCAAACATTATCTTTATGGGGCCGGGCAGTCCCACGTATTTGGCGCGTCAACTGCGCGGCACACTGGCCTGGGACATTATCCGCGCACGACACAGGCTTGGCGCTACGCTGATTTTTTCGTCCGCCGCGACGATCTCGATTGGCGCGTGGGTATTGCCGGTTTATGAAATTTACAAAGTGGGGGAGGATGTGCATACCAAAGAAGGTCTGCATTTCTTTTCAGACTTTGGGTTGAACCTATCCTTCGTCCCGCATTGGAATAATGCCGAGGGCGGCATTGACCTCGACACCAGCCGCTGTTTTGTCGGCAAGGAACGTTTCGATCAATGGCGCAAATTACTGCCCGCTGACTCCGTGATGCTCGGCCTGGATGAACACACCGGCATTATTCTGAATTGCGAAGAAAAGACCTGTGATGTAAGCGGCGTGAGTTCCATTACCATCATCAAACCTGACAGCATGGAAATGTACCCAACAGGCGCGAGTTTTCCATTAAGTGAATTGGGTCATATCACATCCCCTGACCCTGTCGAAAAAGGGATTCGTCCCGAGGTGTGGGAAATGGCCGTCAATGCCTTGAATGTGGATGATGAAGTGTCGCCTCCTGACGAAGCCTTGAAGCTGCTCGAACAACGCAAAGAGGCGCGTGCCCGAAAAGACTTCGCCGAATCAGATAGGTTGCGCGACCATATCGCTGCGCTGGGGTGGGTTGTTCAAGATAGTAAAGAGGGTCAGAGACTATTCAAGCGATAATCTGATTCACCACCGTACAAACAGCCGTTTTTCGCCACACCTGCACTGGCGTGCGGCGCAATCCCAGCCATCCGCTTGCATGCTGTGTTGGGCGCAGGGAGGATATGATGAGTGCATCGGTCAGATAGGAGTGATTTGCTGTGTGGCGGGCGCCAAATGTGCTTTGAGAAACTGTGCAATGCCGTCCAGTGATTGAATAGCTTGTGGCAACGTCAGATTGAATTGCCATACGTGCCACATGCGCGGGTAAATCTCCAGCCGAACATCAACATCCATGGATTTAGCTAAACTTGCAATACGTGCCGCGTCATCACGCAAAATCTCGTCTTCTCCAACATGCACCAGCAATGGCGGCAGATCACGCAAATTGCCAAACACTGGCGAAATCAAGGGATCATGAGAATCATAATTTCCTACATAGGATTGATTATAGAATTTCACTGATACCCTTACACAATTGAATTTTGAGTGACCGGAATTAAAACAGGCTTCAATTTCAGATTAGATAATTTGATTTTGAAGATAGGCAGAAGATGTGCGGCAACGGCAAGAGTGCGCTTCAACCAACGCAGACCGAGTT
>JACRBH010000064.1 GCA_016234535.1 Chloroflexota bacterium | reverse complement strand
GAACTGACCAAAAGCCAGTGGATGCATATCTCCCGTCAACTGGTGGAGAAGGGCTTGCTGAATCAGGAACCTGCCTATCGCGTGTTGTCGGTCACTGCCAAAGGGCTGGAAATGCTCAAGTCACGGGAGCAGGTTCGAGGTCAGATCAATGAAGCGCAGAAGAAGGAACGGGGAGCGAGAGTCAAATCATCCGAGTTCGAATATGACAAGTCGCTGTTCAGTCTGCTTCGCAATAAAAGAAAGGAACTGGCTGACGAAGCTGGCGTCCCGCCGTATGTGATTTTCTCCGATAAAACTTTGGTGGAGATGGCGGGATATTTCCCGCAGAGCCGTGAAAGTTTGTTGAACATCAGCGGTGTGGGCAAGGTAAAAAATGAACGCTATGGAAATGATTTTCTGGTGATCATCAAGGAGTATTGCCGGTCGAACAAGGTTGATGAAAAATATAAAGCGCCGATGCGCGAGAAGGATGATGCGGGGCGGCGCTATGTTGCAGTTGGTGAAGCCTACAATGACGGCGAGAGTGTTGCGGATTTAATGAAACGCTATGATGTCAGCGCGGATACGATCTTGAATCATCTGGCAAGATTTATCATGGCGGGCAATCCGCTGCGCTCGGCGGAGGATTTGATCGCTTTATCGAATCTCGACCCCGATCAACAAATGGCGGTATTCAAAGCATTCGATATGCTTGGCTCGGATATGTTGAAGCCCGTGTATGACAAGCTGAACAGTACGGTGAATTACGATGAGTTGAAAATTCTGAGGCTGTGTTATCTTTGCGAAAAGAGATGATTTCTCATTAAACAGTACACGCCGAAAATGATTCGGCGTGTACTCACAAGTCCCCCGCCCCCGGTACCATCGGTATTCCCCTCAGAACCACCGACAAGGAAAATGGGAAAAGTAAATTACTCTGCGATCATGCTTTCAAATTCAGGGATGATGTTTGGGTCGAAATGCGTCCCTGAGTTGTTGTGAATGTATTCAAGGGCGCTGGCTTTCGGCCAGGCAGGGCGGTAAGGGCGGTCTGACATCAACGAATCGTAGACATCGGCAAAGGCGAAGATGCGCGCGGCAAGAGGTATGGCTTCTCCGGCGAGTCTGTCTGGGTAGCCGGTCCCATCCCATTTTTCATGATGCGAATGGGGAATATGCATGGCTGGCGCCAAATATGAAATTGGCTTTAGTAGATCCGCAGCGATGGAGGGATGACGACGCATGATCTTCCATTCATCGTCTGTCAACGGGCCGGGTTTGAATAAAATGCCATCCGGTATGCCCGCTTTTCCTATATCGTGCAAAGTGCTGCCTCGTTGAATATGGATCAATTCGGAGCTGGTAATGCCGATGCGGCGGGCGAGCTTCATGGTCATTTCGGTCACGCGGCGGGTGTGGCCTTCTGTTTCCCTGTCACGCAGGCTCAACGCCCGTGACCAGCCCTCGATTGTTTTATCGTAGGCGTGCTTTAATTCCGTGTTCGTTCGCTGTAACTCCTTGAACATTATGGCGCTGTCAATTGCAGCGGCCGCCTGCCCTGCGATAGTTTCAAGGAGACTCAGCCATTCAGCATTGGCTGAGAGGGCGGAACGATGGAATATTTCCATGACTCCCAGAGGCTTTCCTTTGGCGAATAATGGGACGGCATAGTAGTCCATAAAATTTTCCATCCGTAAATAAGGGGAGAGCGGGAAATCAGCCTCGCCGGATTGCAAATTGGAAACATGGATCAACCGGTTTTCTGAAACCGCCATCCCCGCATAGCCTTCGTCAGCAGGCAGATGAGTGTGCGCCAGGGCCGCTGTATAAAAACCAGCGCCTGCGGCATGTTCCAGCAGGTGATCGTGTGAATTCAAGAGCCAGATCGAAGCCGCGTCAATATTCAACTGCGCGCGGATGAAATCCAATATTGCCGAGAAGGTGGTGCTCAATTTTGCATTGCTCGTGATGGACAGGTCTATCGCGCGGAGTGCGGCAAGCTGCTTTAGCTGGCGCTCCAGTACTAATTCCGATTGTTTATGCCCGGTTATATCCCGCACGCACACGATGATCTGCCTGTTCGCAAGCGGAATTAGGCGGGCTTCATACCGGCCTTCACCGGAAGACACAGGAAGGGAATATTCCATCGTGACGATTTTCTTGTGAGTACGCACGTTAAATATGGCGTTTGCATATTTCCTGCCAACTTTGTACGGATAGACTTCCTGAATTTTTTGCCCGGGAAATTGCGAAGGTTCAAGATATGATTGCGCGCCATCCCCGGCCCTGTAATACTGGATGGTTCCATCCCCGCTGAGAACGAGCAGCAGGTCACCATAGGCTTGAAATATGGCTTCCAGTTGTTGAAAGGCATCAGGCAGATTTTGCTGCGACATTTTCGAGTTCATATAGTTGAGTATGCGGCTGTGTTCTGTTTGATTATTGTTTTCGCAGAGCCTTATTCACCTGTTTTGCAAGATCGGCGAGCGAGCCGGCGCGGATCGAGGTAAGCAAATCCTGTTCCTCCCTGCTCAGTAAAAAGTGTTCTCCCAGGTACCCATTTTGCAGGGCCTGCTGTGGATCTTCCAGCAGCGTTTCGCAGAATTGCTGGTCGACAACCGCTGCCGCAAAAACCCGGCTTAGTTCGGAAGAGCAATTTTGATTCGAAGCGAGAGAGATAAAACGCTGCTTCTTGAAAATTTGAAACGAGATCATAATGCTGTACCTCTGTTCTTTTTACCGGCCAAACCTGGCCAAGCCAGAATGAAAAAGGCCCCGGTTGCGATGAAAACGTCACCGAGGCTGAATGCCGCCCGGTAGGAGAACCAGGCCGGGGTGAGGAATCGATCCGCAAGCCACTCGAAGCGGGTCTCCTGCGGGGACAGGTAAATATCCTTTATGCCGAAGCGGTCTCCAGACTGGAAGTCAATCAATATGCTTTCATGGATTAATTGACCGGCAGTTTGCGGGCCGATTGGCATGAAGCCGCCGTTCGCTGCCATGACTGTGAGGTTGAGTGCCAGACCAAGGAGCAGGATGCTCATGCCCGGCATTTTACGGTTGACCCAGGTGAAGCCAAGAAAGGCCAGGAGAGATGCCAGCAGGCAGGTTGCGGAGACCCGGTCACTGATTTGGAATCGAAAATGCGGCACATACAACAAGGTGAATTGCGGCAGAAAGGCGGGAAGCGCCAGCCATCCGGCCCGCAATTCAGGCGGCTGGTAGGGATGGCCGCGCCAGTGCGCGGAGGCCAACCCAACCGCCAACCCGGCTGCGAGAGCCGTCAGCAGGATCACTAATGACCTACTTCTCCGTTGTCTGTTGGGGCGCCTGCGCCTAAAACAAGCAGGGTCAGGCTGATCATCACAAATGCCAGTTGAATGTGCTGGCGGCTGATCTTGCTGACAAAAGCGGCAAGTAAAGCAAGTTTCCTGTTCATGTGAGTATCCTTTCGACAAATAGGGCGGGCTACTGTCAACAAGATACTTTTGGGCAGGCTTCAAAACAGGCTTCAAAAGATTAAAAAAGCAAGCCCATTTGGGCTTGCTTTTTTGCTCAGTTTTCCCTGTCAGTGAAGATTCAACTAATCAGACGATAGTAAAGATCATCGGTTTCCTTTGAAGGGGGAAGATCGAATTGTTTCATGCAGGCCTCGCGGCAGGCCAGATAAACGCGGGTAATGGATGCTTTGTCGTTGAGGCGGCTGTACGCAAGCATGGATATTCGATAGGCCGGCTCGAACCCAGGTTCGAGTTCAATGGCGCGCCGACAGGAGGTAAGCGCTTCTTCAGGCTGAGCCTGATGCAAAAATAGTTCGGCCAGTGTTTCTAGCGAATTCAGGATCATTTGCCTCAACCTTTCACGGTCAGGCCGCGCCCAATCCAAGTAAATATCAGCGAGGTATTGACCCTGCACGAGGTCAACCGCTTTTTGATAAAGTTCGATCTGTTCCTTCGGAGATTGCGCCGCTTTTGCTTTTGCAACATAGGCTTCAAACGCTTCGACATCATACTCATAATCAAGGCTGCGGTTGAAGGCGTAGAATATGCCTTCGAACAAAATGACGTCCTGTCCGACTGCCCTGCGCAAACGATAGATATCGTTCTTGAAACGCAGTTTCAATTTGGACGCGTCATAGTGATCCGGCCAAAGCGTTTCTCCGATTTGTTCCTTGGTTAAAGGTTTGGCGGTTCCCAGTAAATAAAAGAAGAGATCGCGGACCGATTGAGTCTGCCAATCGGAAAGGGTCAGGGACCTGCCATCCACGCTGACTTGCGCCTGTCCCAGCGCTTGAATGGAAATATGAGGAGCAGTGACCTGCATGGTGTGAGCCTGTCTTCGCAATTGACGACGAATTGCAGGTAATTTTTCGCCGAGGCGGGCGGCTTGTGTAAAGAGTCCGCCCGCGCTCCGCATAAGTTCGCGGTCTTTTTTCAATCCCTCCAGCCAGACAGAAGCCTGATGAAACGCAATCAAGACCGGGTTCGGAATTTTCGCGCCGGCAACTAATCTGATCGTTTCGGCGCCGGCAGCGCGATCCCCGTTTTGGACATGGGCGGCCGCCAGCCATACCCGGGTTATTGCAGCATCGAGCTCGCTTTCATCCTCCAAAAATAAATTTTCCGCCTCCAGTAAACTCGAGAGTGCTTTTGCAGGCTCATCCTGCATCAAAAACAAGTGGCCATAAAAAAGGTCAAGAAGACCGTTCTCATGGCGCGTATGGCTGGAGCGGATTGAATCCTTCACCGTCTCGATCGTTAGTCGCGCAGCTTCGAAATCATTTTTCAACAAGGCGAGATTGCTTTGCGAAAGACCGAGCATGTGGGTCATGAAAAGGTTCTTCATGTTTTGAATGATCCCGGCCGCGTGTTGATAATTTTGTTGCGCCGCTTCGAACCCTTCCACCTCGGCGTACAGGTCGCCAAGGCTGAGGGAGGTCAACGCCTCGACGCGGGTGTAGCCTGTGCGCTGGGCGCATAATAAACCTTCTTCAAGGGCCTGCGCGGATTTTTCGTATTCGCCGTTTTCATGATACATGACGCCCATGTTGTTGAGCAGCATTGCCTGCCAGAAAAGATTACCGTCCTGTCTCCAGGTTTTGAGCGCCCGTTCATAAGCCGCCGATGCTTTTTGATAATCGCTGACAGCCTGATATGCTGTTCCCAAATCCAGCAACAGGATCGGGATGTGGGGAGTGTCGTTTATTCGGATGTTGATGTTTAGCGAACGTTCCAAAAAAACAATCGACTCATGGAAATTTCCAAGGCGGTAAAACACCAGTCCCTTCATTCGCAGGGCTTCGGCATGGAGTAATTGCAGTTCATCACTGGCTTCGGCCAGCCCGATCACTTCATCTGCATCGTGCATGGATGCAGAGTTATTTCCCAATGAGCGGAGAGTCGTCGCCCGCCGGGTCAGGGTGAGAGTCAGACCGAAAACGTCCCCTTCCCGGCGGAAGAGCTGCTCTGCCTGATTGAGCAGTTCCAGCGCTGCGGGCATATCTCCCTTCATTTGTAGGAGCGCGCCGCGGGTCGAGAGTAATCCCGGCCGGGTGCGCAGCATGGATGGCGGAAGATCATCCAGCCAGGATGCAAGGGTATGCAGGGAGTGCCGCAGCATATATACGCTGGCGCGCTCGATCATTTCGGCAAGGACAGTTTTATCCCCCAGTTGTTTGCAGATATGATGGGCCTTTTCCCATTCACCCAGTTTCTCATAAGCCTGGCCCAGACGGGAGTAGAGCGGCGCGATCTCTTTTGGATGTAATTGTTTATATTGCGCCTGCAAAAAATCGCGGAAGAGATGATGATAGCGGACCCATTTCCCATCCGCGCCAATTGGAAATACAAATAGGTTTTTTCGAACAATCGTGTTTATGGAAGCCTGCCAATTCTGCGGCTTGCGGTGGAACCCGGCCAACACCTCCTGACACAGGCTGACGTCAAACTCCTCCAGCATGGATGTTTGCATCAGAAACTTCTGAAGTTCCAAAGGCTGGCGGCCCAGAACCTGCTGACCCAAATATTCGAACAATCCCGCCCCCACTTTTTCTGATGTTAATTTCTGATTCGGGAAAATTTGCGAACCGGAGAATTGCAGGCCGGTGATCCACCCCTCGGTACTTTCCATGATTTCCCTTGCTTCATCATCAGTGATGCGGACATTATTATTTTGCTCCAACAGCGCCTGAATCTCATCGGCGCGGAAGGAGAGATCCGAAAAGCCCACTCCCGCCACCTGTCCACGGGCGACCATCAAGGGCAGGCCCGATAACGAACTCAGGGTGCGTGAAGAAAATATCAGGTGACAATTTTCCCCCGCCAGTTGGGTAAAACGATCCAGGAAGTTTTGAATATGTGGAATACCCTCGACCAGGTGAAGGTCATCCAGCACAAGAATAAAATGTTCCTGAACATGCTCGTATATTTCATTGACCAGGGTTACAACCAATCCCTCCATGTTGGTGTCGAAGGAATTTATCTCATTCAACATGGATGTGGATTGCCTGCCGAATTTTTTATACTCCTCCCTTATGGCGGCAATAAAGTATGCAATGAAGCGCTGCGGGTCGCGGTCCAGTTCATCCAGGGACAGCCAGCAGCAAGGCAGCTCACTTTGATGGGCGAGGTCTATCAACAGGGATGTTTTTCCAGACCCGGCCGGCGCGGAAACAAGCACCAGCTTTTTGTCGAGCGACTCAAACAATTGGTCGATGAGCCGCTTGCGCGTGAGAAATCCCGCGCGGCGTTTTGGAAGAACGATCTTGGTCTTACTTACAGGAATGGTTGGCATTTTTCCTACAGGATACGAATCCAGGCAGGCCAAAAAAGATTTGCAGGCACAAACCTTAACCTTCAATTTATATTCTATCCTGTTATTCAATTTTTTAAGCCTGTCGTAGACTTCATAGTTGAACATGCGTGCTATAATGCGGATTAGTCTTATAGTCACCGGTCGAATAGTCATCAGTCTGACTACCCAACTACCTGACTAGCGACTATCCGACCATGTCCTTCGCCCACTTACACGTCCACACTGAATACTCATTACTCGACGGCTTCTCGAATATCAAGAAGCTGGTCAAACGCGTTAAAGAGATGAACATGGAATCGGTGGCCATCACTGATCATGGCACCATGTTTGGGGTGATCGATTTTTACAAAGCCGCGAAAGCGGAGGGAATCAAGCCGATCATTGGACTCGAAGCCTACATGGCCGCGCGCGGAATGAAGGATAAGGATTCAAAGCTCGATCGGACTTCCTCGCACCTGCTCCTGCTTGCTGAGAATGAAACTGGCTATAAGAATCTTCTAAAAATAGCATCCGCCGCGCAGATGGACGGCTTCTATTATTATCCGCGCATCGACCATGACTTCCTCGCCTCACACGCTGAGGGGTTGATCTGCACTTCGGGCTGTATGTCCGCCGAAATTCCGCGCGCGCTATTAAATGAAAATCCTGCTGAAGCCGTGAAAAAATGGGACTGGTATTCCGAGGTCTTTGGCCGTGACAAATTCTTTGTTGAATTACAACAGCACAATATTAAAGAGATCACCGACTTAAACAAGCAGCTTCTAAGTTTGGGCGCGCGCTACTCTGCAAGATTCATCGCCACCAACGATGTGCATTACATCAATCAGGAAGACGCGAAATTGCAGGAAATCCTGCTCGCCATTCAAACGCAGACTGTGCTGTCCGACCCCGAGCGCATGAAGATGAGCGACGACTCGTACTATCTGCGCTCGCCTTTGGAGATGAGCAAGATCTTCTCGGAAGTCCCAGACGCGTTGAGCAATACGCTTCTCATCGCTGAACGCTGCAATGTGGATTTGGGATTCAAGGGATATCACCTGCCCGATTTCACCGTCCCTGAAGGATATACAACCGAAACTTATCTGCGGGCTTTGTGCGAGGAAGGGCTGAGGAAAAAATATCAGGATCGCGCCACCAGCCCCGAGGTCCACGATAGACTCGACTACGAATTAGGCGTCGTCCACAAAATGGGATTCGATGCCTACTTCCTGATCGTATGGGACTTGTGCCGCTTCGCCCGTGATAACGGGATCTGGTACAACGCACGCGGCTCTGCGGCCGGTTCGATCATCGCCTACACACTGGACATTACGCGG
>JACRBH010000063.1 GCA_016234535.1 Chloroflexota bacterium | reverse complement strand
GGGATTGAATTTCAAACAACAAACCTTTTGCCGCGAATTACGCGAATTTTCGCAGATTAGTTTGAAAATTCGCGTGAATTAGCGAAATTCGCGGCAGATTTTTTAGTTGGCGGTAGCTTTCCCGTTAAAAACGGTAGTGCCAGATTCAGAAGGTATTGAATTAATGACTTCCGAATAATGTATGTCGTTGCGAGTGTACTTCGCGAAGCAATCCCCTTGCAAAAACATTAGAAAAGGAAAAATGCCAAACCTTCATCTATTCTCCTCCCCCGGCCAAAATGACATTGGCTATATTGTCGAAGCCTGCCGTCCATATCTGGAAGGCAAGGCGGATGCATCCATAGCGTATCTGCCGCTTGCATCACTGTACGCCGAAAGATGGCAGGAATACACAGAAAATTCATTCAAGGGTCTGGCGCGCCTTGAAGCGGTCAACGCCGAGACCATGTCGCTGCCGGAGATGGAAGATATTGTCCGCCGCGCTTCTCTGATCTATATTCCGGGCGGGAATACTTTTCTGCTCAATCATCGTTTGCACATCAGCCGCTTGATGATTTTCCTGCGCAGGAAGGTACCGGCTGGTCTGCCTGTCGTTGCCTTTAGCGCCGGCGCAATTTTATGCGGGCCAAACATTCTCACATCCAGGGATATAAACATGATTGGCACAACCTATTTTGACGGTTTGAATGCCACACCTTTCAATTTCTCCCCTCATTATCCGCAGGAGCAGGATGCCTACGGTCAATCCGTCCGTGATGACTGGCTTTCAGATTATCATTTCTTCCACGATAACCCGGTGATCATGCTGTCTGACGGAGCATACATCAAAGTGGAAGGAAAGAAAACAACACTCGCCAGCGGCGAGGCATGGATTTGGCGTAAGGGTCAGGAAAAGGAAAAACTTGAGGTTGGAAAGTTGATCACTTTTCAGGAGAACTATTATGACCGAACCACGGATGCCCAAAGATAAACCTGATCTACTATCCGCGATCGAGCGGGAGTGGAAGCTCTTGTTAAATGCAGCGGAAAAACTTACCGATAAACAAATGTTGACTCCTGATACAGGCGGCTGGTCGCCGAAGGATAACTTTGCGCACCTCACGGAATGGATGAAAGTGCTCATGGGGTATCACATGGATCATCGCCCGAGTCATGAGGTCCTTGGGGTCTCCGAAGATGTAACAAAAGGCTGGGATATGGGAAACATCAACCCGGTCCTCTTTGAGCGAAACCGCAATCGCTCAAGGCAGGATGTTTTGGATGAGATGAAACGGGTATATGAACAATTGACGGCCAAACTGGAGTCAATGACCTTCGAGGATTATATGCAGCCCCGTCATGCAGGTGATCCCGAAAGAAATCCCCTGGTTCTTTGGATCATGGGAGATACCACTGATCATTTTGCCGAACACCGCGAAACGATCGAGAAGGCGATAAAAGAGTCCGCTAATCTTCGCTAATTTACGCTAATCCTGTTCCCTCCTCACATTCAACAATTGAATTACAGCGCCCACAAAAAACACACATTGATTTCATCATCCATTCATCTTTCCTTTGTAGAATGATTGCCAGCAGCCCTGCTGTAAAAAATACAGGTTAGAGTTATGTTAGCGTGCCTTATGGGCGCTTGACGAAGCCATTGCGCGGTGATAACAATAGCCTCATGGACTACAAAGACTACTATAAGATCCTCGGTGTGGAACGCAAAGCCAGCGCAGATGATATCCGCTCGGCGTATCGCAAACTTGCCATGAAATATCATCCCGATAAAAACCCGGGTGACAAAAAAGCCGAGGATAAATTCAAGGAGATCAACGAAGCCTATCAGGTCTTGAGCGATGATCAAAAACGAGCGCGTTATGATCAGTTGGGGAGCGCCTATTCCAACTTCCGCACCAGCGGCGGCCGGCCGGGCGACTTTCAATGGGATGATTGGTTCCAGCAGGGCGGCCAGCAAAGAGGTTATGGAAATACCGATGATCCCTTTGGGGGTGCGGGCGGGTTCTCCGATTTCTTCCGCTCGATCTTTGGGGAGGCAGTCCGTAATTCTGCGCGCAGTCAGGCCGCGCAACAGGGTTACCAGCAGGAAGTGCAGATCAGTTTTCAAGAAGCGTATGAAGGCTCGATGCGCCAGTTACAAACGAACGGACGTAAGTTACAGGTACGCATCCCTGCCGGGGTGAAGACCGGTTCCAAAGTAAGAGTGGCAGGCGCGGGTCCCGAAGGACTCGATCTCTATCTGGTGGTCAATGTCACAGATGAGGATAAGTTCGAACGCGAAGGGCAGGACCTTTACACGACATCCACATTAAGTGTATTTACCCTGATATTGGGCGGTGAAACAGAAGTGGAAACGCCCACTGGAAAAGTGAAGTTGAGTATTCCCGCAGGCACACAGACCGATCAGGTTTTTCGTTTGACAGGGCGCGGGATGCCGCATTTGAAAGACCCGAAAACAAAGGGCGATCTTTATGTGAAGTTGAAGGTACAGGTTCCAAAATATCTGTCATCCAAACAGAGAGAGCTGCTCGAAGAAGCAGCGCGAATAAAATTTTAGTGTAAGGAGTATTCATGAAAACAAAGCGAAGTATTTTTGCTTTTGCAGTTTTACTTGTTGCAATGCTTGCATGTCAGTCGCTGCCGTTCTCCAATCAACAGCCGTCCACTGTCGTCGTACCCCAACTCATAGCCCCCATCGATTCGAATGCCGCAAACCCGGTCGCGGAACAGGATGGGCTGGTGACGCTCTATGAAAACGTCAGCCCAGGCACGGTTGCGATCCTCACAGATCAGGGACAGGGCTCGGGGTTTGTGTATGATGCAAATGGACATGTCATAACGAACTTCCACGTCATCGAAGGCGCAACAATCGTGGAGGTTAGATTCAACTCCGGTTTCATGGCGTATGGAACGGTCATCGGGACCGATACTGATTCCGACCTCGCCATTATCAAAGTGGATGCTCCCGCCGGGGAGATTCATCCGCTGCCGCTGGGCGATTCAAACTCACTGAAAGTTGGTCAGACCGTAATAGCCATTGGCAACCCTTTTGGTTTGAACGGCACAATGACCGTTGGCATCGTCTCGGCGCTTGGGCGCACATTGGACGCCATTCATGAGACTCCCGAGGGACAGCCATTCACCGCCGGAGATATTATCCAGACCGATGCGGCCATTAACCCGGGTAACTCAGGCGGTCCGCTTTTCAATACCAAAGGTGAAGTGATCGGCATCAACCGCGCCATCCGCACCTTAAGCTCAACCGATACCGGCCAGCCGGTGAATTCCGGCATTGGCTTTGCGGTCTCCATCAATATGATCAAACGCGTTGCCCCGGTTTTGATCGAGACCGGAACGTACGATTATCCATTTTTGGGTGTCTCCTCCATGGATTCTTTGAGCCTTGAAATGATCAAGGAACTGGGATTGAACTCATTCACCGGCGCGTATGTGACCGATGTTGTGCCCGGCGGCCCCGCCGATAAAGCCGGCATCATTGCCGGCAATAACCCCACCAGCATCCCCAACTTGTTTGGCGGCGGCGACCTCATTATCGCCATTGACGGACACAACGTCCGCACTTTTGATGAAATGCTGGCCTACCTTATCACGAACAAAGGCCCGGGCGATACGGTTGTTCTACAAGTGTTACGGGGCAGTGAAAAAGTGGATGTAACTGTTACGCTGGACAAGCGGCCATAGAAATGAACAAAAAAGACGACCGGCATCGGTCGTCTTTTTTGTTCATCCAATCTCACAAGAGTAAAGGGGAATTTCCATCTCCTGCGGAGTCAGTCCGCCATGATGTCCATAAAATTTCTGTTCATACTTATCCTTTTCATACCACCACACAGACTCATAGCGATGGGGCAAAATCACCAAATTCGCCACACGTTCCCGAAAACGGGCTGAGGTTTCATCCCCGAAATATCCGTCTGCGATTAGCGATCCTGTCTTGACGACATCCGCCTTGCCTTCCAATCTTTTGGCAAGAAAGGATTGAGCTTCATCGAGCATATCATCCTTGATGTAAAGGAACATGTCACGCGGCGAGCCGGCCGGGACCAGTAAATGTCCCTTGCGATTTTTCTTCAAGAAACGATTGAAGCCTGAAAAATTCGGATCAATATTCAAGAAGATCGTGGTCTGCGGATCAACCTCGCACATGCCATGATCAGCCGTCAGCATGAAAAGAATTCGCTTCCTTCCGCCAAAGATACGCTCGAAATAATGTTCCATCATCAGCAGGAAAGTTTCGATCTCGGCCTCGGTCTGCGGCGCTGCCGGACCATATTCATGGGCAACCGTATCGATCTTGTCGAAGTAAAGCTGGATATAGGTGGGATTCTTCTGCGCCTCCAGCAAGCGTCCCACATTTACAAACGCCTCCGATAGCGTTTTGAAGGAGCGCATCTCCGAGCCTGCCATTACAGCGCTTGAATACACCGAGGGTGTATACTCGCGCAGGCCGAAGTTGAAAGCATCCACACCCATCTCTTTCAATTCTGGATAAAGCATTCCTTTTGGATATATCTCTGTCGCATTCACTTTTCTTGTTTTTAGCGAATCACGTTCCTTCGTCCCTGCAAACGAAAATAACAAAGGCGCGATGATCCGATCCACTCGTGGTTCGTAGTAATACCATTCATGCACGCCGCTCACGCCAACAGGCAGACCTGTATGAAGCGTTGTCACATGCGCGGCAGTTGTAGATGGGAATTGCGAGGTTAGCTTTTCGATTTTGCCGTGCCTGGTGATGCGCTTAATGAAAGCCGCATCCTGAAACCGTTCATAAAATCTCCAGCCAAAAGCATCTACGAAGAGTAAGACTACCGCGTCATATTTTTTGGATGTGAACGCATCCTTGATTCGATTCGGGATTCCTGCAAATCCGCCTGAGTCGTAGCTTGGTTTGATAAAAGATTTGTTCAAACTACCACCTTTTATTAACTCACCTATAACCATGACTCCCTGAGCAAAGCGAAGGGTCACTAACACAGAAATCCGAGGTTCTTCGCTGTCGCTCAGAACGACATGCGTAAGAATTTACTTCATCATCCTCGCAGCTTTCCTTCCGATCTCCACCGCGAAGTTCGTTCCCCGATCCCACGGATACACTTGACTCATCGAAGCAAAATACAATCCTTCAATTGGCGTTTGTATCTCAGGGATATTTTTCGAATGATTCACCAACGGCACGGGTTGCGCGTAATTTGTTTTGTGTACCCAAATTTTCTTCACCCAATCACGCGAGAACTCCGGGTTGAATTTCTGGAAGGCGGGAATAAATCGTTCCAGCAATTCATCATCGCTCATCGAAAAATATTCGTGACCCGCTTCAAGATAATCACCGGCGTAAACAATATGGTCGCCGCCAAAATTTTCCTTCGGCACAAAATTCGTATGTTCCACCAGCGCCAAAAACGGATAGCCTTCATCCTTCGGCACGTTGAACCAGTAATAGCCATCCTTCGAAAGCGAACGATTCAGCGCCAGCGTCATCACCACCGCGCCCATCGATTTCAAATCGAGCAAACCCTTTAAATAATTTTCGGGCAGATCGGGGCAGAGTCTTGCCATGAGATTCGGCGACGTGGTGACAAGCGCCTTGTCGAAGTATTCACCATCCACGGTCAAACTACCCGACGCCTGATTCCGCTTAATGGATTTAATCTGCGCTTTGAGTCTGATCTCCACCCCCATCTCCCGCAGTTTCTCAGCAAACAGATCGGCGAACCTTTGAAAGCCGCCCTCGAACGTGCCAAGCCGCGTCGTGCGTGCGTGAATGCGCGCCCACATCCACGCCATGTTAACATCCATGTAGTAGGGACCAAACTTCCCTATCAACAGCGGCTTCCACATCTGCTCGTAGACTTGTTTGCCCGCGTATTTCAACATCCACTGATCGGCGGTGACTTTTTCCAGCGCGCGCCAGTTGTTCGTGAGGCGCAGAAACAATCCGACGAAGCCGAATCTAATTTTGTTCAGACCAAATCCAAGTCCAGGAAAAAGAAGCGCTTTTAAAATCGAATCAAATGGATACCATTTATTCTTGTAAAGCATCACAGTCAACGGGCGCGGGAATCTCACCTTGTCTTCCAATCCCAACTCGCGGATCAATCCCAGCATTTCCGAATCACTTTGGAACCAGTGATGATAGAACTTCTCCACCGACCAGTTCCAACGCGGCTCCTTGAAACCCGAAGCAAGCCCGCCAACATACCCGGCGGATTCGAAAATGGTGACATCGTGTCCCGCCTTTTTTAAATCATAAGCGGCAACCATGCCGCTGTATCCAGCCCCGATAATCGCAATCTTCATTTCATAGTCCTTTATGTGTAGGGACGGGGTCACCCCGCCTTACGATGATGATGTATTTTTTGCATCCCGCTCGATCTTTTGAATAAGAAGTTTCAACCTGCCCCATCTCATCCGCAGGACATAGATGATGGCCAGCGTTTGAACCCAGCGCTGGTCGCAACCTGGATAATCAACCAATTGTTCAAAGACTCGAATGGCTTGATCATCCATGCGTTTCGATCTTATGTATTCATTACCAAGCTGCTTTAAATTTTCTTCGTTCTTCTTCCGCAGTTGATCGGCCTGAATGCTGGACTGAATGGATTCCTCCATCCTCCCAGCGACCCGCTCAACTGCCGTTTCCAGTTCATCCAACGTAAACGGTTTGATGAGATATTCCCGTATTCCAATGGACATGGCTTCGCGGAAGGCATTGGGGTTTCTCTCGGCGGAGATAATGATGCAGCCGACATTCGGCGCGAACTTTAATATCTGCCTGATCGCGGTCAGGCCGTCCACCAGCGGCATGTTGATGTCCATCAGCAAAATATCCGGTTGATGTTCGCGGGTCATTTCGATGGCTTGCTGCCCGTTGGAGGCAATTGCGACCACTTCAAGATTATCGATGGTAGAGACCATCAAGCGGGTGTTACGACGGGTTTCCTGGATGTCGTCAGCGATGAGAATCCTTAACTTTTTGTTTAGCGACATCTCGATTCGCTCCCTTTTATACTTGTCTGGGCGGGTTGCGAATTAAGTATAACTCATGCAAAAGTAACGCGACATTAATGTCGCGCTACAAAATTTTACTCCTGAGTTTCTGAACGCAGATCATCGCTCCACTTCAAGCCTTCACGCGTCATAAAATATGCTCCGAGCAAAGTGATGGGAAGCCAAAGCGCAACATGCAAAGTGAGTGTGTATCCCGCCGCAGTGGCTTGATCCACGCCATAGGCAGTGAGCACCGCTATGCCAGGGGCATCGAAAGTGCCAATGTAACCGGGCGCGGACGGGATGGTGGTCGCGAGGTTCACAATCCCGTTCATCAGCATCAAAGCAAAGAAGGAAACATTGAAATTGAATGCGTGCATCACGAACCAGTACTTGCCCGTCTCCAACAGCCAGATGATGACCGAAGTAAAGAAGACCATCAACACGTTAAAGGGAGACCGCAGCGAAGCGAGTCCATCCAAAAATTTATTCATGATGCTGATGATTCTTGTGTGCAGGCGCTTGGGAGTCAGCCGCTCGATCATCCATAAACCGATTCTTGCTGTGACCTGCGGGAACATGGCCGCCAGCAAAAAGATGATCAACGCTCCGAGGAATACGCCTGTGCCGATCACCGCCACTTGTTGAATATTGCCTACAAAGCCGGATGCGCCCGTGAGTTTTGCCAACTCAGGCAAATTGACGAAGACAAATGCCAGCATCACCACGCCGTCAAAGATGCGCTCGACGATGATAGTAGCCAGCGATGCGGAAACAGGCACGCCTTCCTTGCGCTTGAGGATTACGGCGCGCAGCACTTCACCCGCGCGCGCGGGATAGATATTATTGCCCATGTATCCAATGGTCGTGATGGGGAACATGGTTCTTGTGGGAATCTTTTTGATGGGGCCAAGCAGGTAATGCCAGCGCCACGCTCGAATCCACACGCCTATAAAATATACGCCGATGCCTGGCAGAAGCCAGAAGTAATTTGCCTTTTGAACCGTTGCCCAGAAATCATTTAGATGAAGTCCACGCAGGGAAAGCCAGATGAATACGATGCTGATCAGCACCCCGAGCCAAAATTGCCATTTTTTCATAGGTGGTGATTGTACCAAAGGAAAGGATGAGGGATGAAAGATGAAGGATGAAATGAGAGTCAAAATCATTCGGCTATAATGATTTGAAATTTGGACGAGAGGGTGCGACGCACCTGACGGGTAAAATTTTCTGATTAATGAGCATACTGCTCTCGATTTGAATCGTCTCACTAAGTCAGGTGCGGCGCACTGCACACATATCTAAGGAATTCCCATGAAAAAATACTGGCCTAATCTAAAAGACTATCTCATCATCGCGCTCGCTTCGCTGATTCAGGCGGCGAGTCTGCGCATATTTTTTGTCCCTGCAAATCTGGCATCAGGCGGCGTGAGCGGCATTTCGCAGTTGATCAATCACTTTACGGGCTGGCCCATCGGATTGATGGTGTTGATCGGCAATGTGCCTTTGTTTATGCTTGGCTGGCGCTTCCTCGGCGGACGCCGGTTTGCTTTTCGGACAGCGGCGGCCATCATCACATATTCACTGCTCACAGACCTGCTTTTGAAAATTCCCCTCTTCACTTATTACACTGATATTTTGATCAACGATTTGAAGGGCGATATTTTTCTCAACTCACTGTACGGCGCGATCATCAGCGGCATCGGGTATGGACTGGTGTATCGCGCGCGCGGTACCAGCGGCGGCTCTGATATTCTGGCGCGCATCCTCAACAAGTGGCGCGGAGTCTCCATGACGCAAAGTTATTTACTGGTAGACACCGCGGTCATTTTATCGGCTGGATTCATCTTCGGCTGGAAGGAAGCCTTGTACGCAATGATCACGTTATACGTCAGCGGGCTGGTTTCCGAAACCGTGCTCGAAGGCGGCGGGACTGTCCGCACGGCGATGATCGTAACGAATAATCCAGAGGATGTTTCCGCGAGAGTGATCGAAGACCTTGAACGCGGCGTGACCTATCTGGAAGGACGCGGCGCATACACGGGCAGTTCGCGTCCCGTTTTATATTGCGTGGTTTCGCGCTCGGAAGTTTCAACCCTAAAGACGATCGTTAACGAAATCGACCCCGAAGCATTTATGGTGATCGGGGTCGCGCATGAGGCATTGGGTGAAGGCTTTATGCCGTTGAAGGGACATTAGTATTATTCCGTCATTGCGAGGAGGGTGCTCTCCCGACGACACTTGCGCCGTACGCCAGTGCGGTGAGCAATCTCTCGCATAGTTGGGGATTGCTTCGTCGCCAAAGAACGGCTCCTCGCAATGACGTTACTTCCGTTTTATATACCCAAACTGATTCAACATATTCTGATTATCGCGCCAGTCTTTTGAAACCTTCACACGCACTTCGAGGAAAACTTTTCGCCCGCTCATTTCTTCGATCTCTTTGCGGGCGGCGCTGCCAATGGACTTCAACATTTTTCCGCCTTCGCCGATGACGATTCCCTTTTGCGATTCGCGTTCCACGAAAATGGTCGCGGCGATGTAGGCCATGCCGTTCTCGCGTTCCTTGAACTCGTCTATTCGCACCGCTAAACTGTGTGGCACTTCGTCGCGTAATATTTTCAAGCACGATTCGCGGATGAGGTCTGCGGCAATATCGCGCTCATAAGAATCAGTCACTTGTTCTTCTGGATAATCGGGAGGCCTCTCTGGCAATAGGCTGATCAGTTTCTCGCGCAGTTCATCCAGCCCAAGCTTTTTCGTGGCGGACACTTTCATAACTTCGGCCTGATTCAGCAGCCGGGAAAATGTCTCAGCCCGGGCAGATGATTCGTCAGCGCCGAGTGTGTCTATTTTGTTCAGGACCAGCAATCGGTGAGCGCGAAGCGGAAGCCTGTTGAGCAGGTCAGAGATACGGATGTCGTCCTCCGTCGGTTCGGAAGATGAATCCACCAGCCAGATAATCACATCCACACCGTCTGCGGCTTCTTCGGCTTCAAAGTTCAAAAACTCACCTAATTTGTGGCGGGCTTGATGAATGCCGGGTGTATCCACAAAAACGAGTTGTGCATTTTCAAGCGTAAGAATACCAAGCTGACGCCGGCGCGTGGTTTGCGGACGCGGCGAAACGGCGGCCACCTTTTGCCCAAGCAGCGCATTGAGCAAAGTGGACTTGCCCACGTTGGGACGTCCGATGATGGCGATAAAACCTGAGTGATGTGTCATGCTGTTTTAGGGTTCCAGTTTGCAACGGCCAGGCTGACGATAATGAGAATTGCGCCAGTTAGAAGCTGCCATGTGAGTTGTTCGTGCAGGAAAAGCACGCCAAGGATAACACCGCCCAGCGGAAAAATGTATGTCACCATGGTGGTGCGGGTTGGGCCGATCTCGTGGATGAGATAGTAATTCATAATGAAGGCAACGCCTGATCCGAGAATACCCAGCCAAAGCAGGGCGATCCATGTAATGGGAAGCTGCGGAACTTTGACAGGTGACTCGATGAAGATGGTTCCCATCCACATGACTGCGGTGGATGAAATCAGCGGCCCAACACTTCTAAATATGCCCGGTGTGTTCTCGGTGAATTTGCGCGCGTAGACTACACTGCCTGCATAAAAAGCGCAGGCCAGAACGACTGCTCCCTGTCCAAGCAAAGGACCCGCTGATGTGCCGATATCCTTGCTCATCAGAATGACCACGCCTGCAAACCCTAGCAGCAGGCCGACCACTTTCGAAACGGTCATCTTGTCATCGTGAAGGAGAAAATGCGCGAGAACGATTGTGAAGAGAGGAACCGTTGAATCAAGAATAGCCGCAACAGCCGAGTCGATGGCCTGTTCTCCCCATGAGATCAGAAAGAAGGGGATGGCCACATTGGTAATGCCCAAAAGAAGTATGGGGAACCATTCCTTGAATGTGCGCGGCCATTGGGGACGTTGGATGAAGACTACGATAAGACCGAATAAAAGTCCGAACAAAACGCGATAGGCGACCAGCGTGATCGGGTCTATTTCCTGTACTGCGATTTTGATCCAGAGGAAGGATGAACTCCAAATAATGCCAAGAGTGATGAAGACGATCCAGTGTTTGGTTTTCAATAAAACTCCTAAATAAAACCCGTTCGTCATTGCGAGGGCGACGAACACGAGCGCCTCGCAATGACGAGTTAGATCTTCTTTACTAAATAATACTCACTGCGTTCAAAACCGCGATCCATGTAGTAGTGACGAGTCCCAATTGCGGATATTACCGCCATGCGCGAAAAACCATTCTTGCGAGCTGTCTTTTCCGCTTCTTCGAGCAGACGTGTGCCAAGTCCCGCATGTTGAGCGGCACCAGTCTTTTCAGAGCCGACTTCGAGGGATTGTCCATAGACATGCACTTCGCGGATTAACGCCGCATTGTCGAGATCAGACATGCCTGTGAGCGGGGAGGCTTTGGAAGGCAATGACAAGCGGATAAAACCTGCAAGCCCATCATCGGGTGTGACGAAGGAAATGAAATGCTCCTCGGCTGTACCTGCCTGATAGGTGAGATCATCAAGACGTAAAGTTTCTGAGTCAACAGTTTTGCCGCGCACTTCACGACAGCGTATGCACTGACAGTGCGTACCGCGCGTCTTCATGATCGCCTGAATATCCTGGCGCAGACTGGTGCGCGTGTTCCCTTCGACAACATTGTTGCCCGGAATATCACGGATGACTCTATTCACCCGGCAATAGCGCGGAATGGTTGGTTTGATGTCTGCAATCAGGTCAACCAGGTCTTCGGTGGAGTATGGATGAAATTCTCCGCGCTGCCAATATTCATAAAGCTCGGCGTTGGCAAGCAATTGATTCGGGTAGATCTTGATTTCGTCGGGGCAGAAATCAGCCCACAGTTTGGAAAAGTCCGCGCGGTCTGATTCAGGAGTCGCGCCCAACAGATTCGGCATCCAATGCAGAACGATCTTGAATCCAGCGGCGCGGAGCAGGGCCGTGGCTTTGCGTGTGGATTCGACATCATGCCCGCGTTTGTTGATCTCCAAAATGTGATCGTCAAAACTTTGCGCGCCCATCTGCACTTTGGTCACGCCCAGGTGACGCAGCCAGCGCAATTCATCAGGATTGATTTCATCGGGACGTGTCTCGATCACCAGTCCCACGTTGCGATGAATCGCAGTTTCGTTGATCTTCTGCACTTCAGAAAGATTCACCACTGAGATCACAGAGTCCACAGAGTTTTCCTTTGGTTTTCCTTCGTGACCTTTGTGTCCTTCGTGGTTAATTTTTTC
>JACRBH010000056.1 GCA_016234535.1 Chloroflexota bacterium | reverse complement strand
GGTCGGACTCCAGCGGAATCTGGTCAAACAAGCCATGCAGATTCTTCGCCCCGGGGTGGATGTCAGCTTCACCGCGCTGGATCGCGCAACCAATATGATCAAGAGCACTGTTCCCTCGGCGCGCGTTGACCTTAAAGGCGGCTTGCGCATGTTCCGTGAATTAAACCATGTTTATATTTGCACTTTGGATGCTGAGTTGCCGTTCAACCTCTGGCCGCAAATGACTGAAACCGGCACGCTGCCAGTCTCAGTCCCCGGGCAGGTTGCGCTGGCAGGCGGCTGGAAATTGAACTGTGAGCGCTGGCGGATTCCTGCCCTCGCGAAGGAACAAGCCGAACGGAACGAGGACCAGTTCCAGGTCTGGTTGGATGCGGAAAATTTACCCAAGTCTTTCGAATTGCGGACCCGTCGTCAGGGAGATCATTTTTCGCCGCTGGGTCTGGATGGTCATTCTCAAAAGCTTGCTGATTTTTTCGTGAATGAAAAAGTACCGCAGCGCGCGCGCGAGCATTGGCCTTTGTTGTGCGCGGGGAATGAAATTTTATGGGTGCCCGGGTACCGTTCCGCACATCCATCTCGTTTGACAGCCACGTCGCGAAACGTCATCTATTTTTCAGTGGCGCACCCACCGGACAAGGTTTCAGAATAAAAATCCCCGCCAGTTTGCATGGGCGGGGATTTTTATTATCTCATTTCACCATTCAATTGTTTGATCTTTATGAACAACTCGCGCCATTGGATCTTTGATACGCCAAGCTTCTGACGCACCATATCTGATTCAACGCCTGATTGATAGTCGCGCAGGGCGCAAGTCCAGCGGCACATGTCGAAGGAGAGATGTTTGGTAAGACCGGCTTCCGCGCCGACATCTTCGAGCAGATATTCCAGTCTGCGTGGTGACCATGCAAAGACCTGATCGGTGGGATGGTATTGCGCGAGATATTCACCGTATGCAGCAATCCAATCCTCCTGCAAATCTATCTTGCGTTCCTTGTAGCGGTTGGCCGGGCTGGCATAGCGGATGAAGACATGCGGTCCGTTCTTTGCATTGAGGTCAATGTGGTTAAGGTGAATACCGAGACATTCGCTTTTCTTGATGCCTGTTGTGAGGAGAAGATAAACAAGCGTGTACATGCGGGCGTCGGGTTTGGTCTCGCGGCGATGACGGTCTGCCGCAAGCAAGACGGCCTCGTATTCGTCATTGGTGAGCACCTGCGGCAGCGGACTGATGGCCGAGCGTTGCAGGACTTTTTCGGCGGGGTCAATGGTCAGCGTGCCGTATTGATGCAGCCAGCGGAAGAATGATTTTATGGATGTGATGCGCCGCGATAAAGTCTTGGGGCTGCATGGAATTCCGCGGTCTTTTTCCATCCACGCGAAGAAGCGGTTGAGATCGTCAGTGGTGATGGCGCCAATGGATTTATCCGGAGCAAGAAATTGGGTGAGCAGTTTAACATCAGAGAGAAATGCTTTCACGGTATTCGGGGAGCGTCCCTGATCGTACATGAACATTTCCCAGCCGTTGATGGCGGTGGGGAGCAGAGTTTTGGTTGTAAGATGTGCGGAATCAGTTGTTTTTGCCATAGGTCATCCTCTCGCCGTAGCGCATAGTCTTTTCGTATAGTTTAGCGAGTTTGGGAGGGATTGTCAACTGGGGAAAGCAGGAAAAAATTAAGGTGACAGGAGTAAATCAGCCTGAATTTTACTGTCATAAGATTCACCTGTGAATCCGTAGTTCTTTTTGGGGGTATTGCTCGCGATCTCAAGCATGATTTACATTGCAGGAATCATATCATGATCTAAAGTGATCCATCCTGCCTCGTTTGTCGTTTAGATGAAATCTCATAGCATCCATCATGCTACTCAAATATATTCTCGCTTATAATTAGTATATGTCAGCAACAAGAATTCTACCGAAGAAGCTTCGCCCCTTTTTTTGGGATTATCCCTTTGCCCGCCTCTCCATTACAAAGGATAGGGATTTGATCATCCGTCGTCTGTTATCAAGTGGATCGTGGGATGCGGTGTGTTGGGTGCGTAGGCAAATTGGCGATCAGACACTTCGAGAATGGCTGATTTCCCATAAAGGCAGAGGACTTACCCCGCGTCAGTTACGCTTTTGGGGAGTGGTTTATGATCTTCCCACACGTCAGATCAACAGTTGGGTACGAGCTGCACAAAATGGGGTATGGGGAAATCGATGAAATACTCCACTGATGGCCTGCCTAAAAAGCAAATCAGCGTTTTAAAATCATTGGGAGTGCAGATGTCTGCCATGGGATTCTATCTCGCAGGTGGCACTGCACTTGCAATTCACCTTTCACACCGTATCTCTGTGGACTTGGACTGGTTTACTCCCAATTCCTTCACTGATGGGATGATTCTTGCTCAGTCACTTCGTAATTCAAATGTTGATTTGGATGTTGAACAGGTATCATCTGGTACATTACACGGAAGAGTGAAAGGAGTGCGTGTATCTTTCCTACAATATCAGTACCCACTTCTTAAGCCGCTCGAGCGGTGGAATGAAATGAGTTGTCCACTAGCATCGCTGGAAGATCTTGCTTGCATGAAACTCTCAGCAATTGCTCAACGTGGTGCGCGCAAGGATTTTTGCGATATTTATACCTTGGGAAAGAAATCTTTTTCTCTATCACAAATGCTCGGCTTTTACCAAAAAAAATTCAGCATCAGGGATATTGGCTCGGTTTTATACGGACTTGTTTATTTTGACGATGCGGAAAGCGAGCGAATGCCTAGAATGCTTTTGGATGTCAGTTGGAGGGAGATTAAAAATACGATTCTCGGTTGGGTGAAGGAAATTTCGTAACGAGGCAGTTCTTTCGTCATCGCAACATCTGAATCTTATGGGGATTCCACACAGTTG
>JACRBH010000061.1 GCA_016234535.1 Chloroflexota bacterium | reverse complement strand
TCAAACACGGGGGTAATCGCGCGGAAGCCCATGCGTTTTGCAGCCCAGCCAAGATGTACTTCCAGCACTTGACCGATATTCATACGACCAGGAACGCCGAGTGGATTCAAAATCAAATCAACCGGTGTACCATCTTCCAGATACGGCATGTCTTCCACAGGGACAACCTTGGAAACCACACCCTTGTTACCATGTCGACCGGCCATCTTGTCGCCTGCGGTGATCTTACGGCGCTGCGCAACAGAGACGCGCACCATCATATCCACACCAGCCGAGAGGTCGGAATTTTCTTCACGGGTAAATACTTTTACATCAACCACCTTGCCGCGCTCGCCGTGAGGCATGCGCAACGAAGTGTCTTTTACATCACGGGATTTCTCGCCGAAGATGGCGCGCAACAAACGTTCTTCAGGGGTAAGTTCTTTTTCGCCCTTCGGGGTGATCTTGCCAACGAGAATATCATTCGGGCCAACTTCCGCGCCGATGCGAATGATGCCGTTCTCATCCAAATCTTTGATCGCGTCATCGCCCACATTGGGAATATCGCGTGTGATCTCTTCCGGGCCAAGTTTGGTATCGCGCGCTTCCACTTCATGCTTTTCAATATGAACTGAAGTGAAGCGATCTTCCTGAACAAGGCGCTCCGAAAGCAAAATGGCATCTTCGAAGTTGCCGCCTTCCCATGAAAGAAAAGCTACAACAACATTTTGACCAAGGGCCAACTGACCGCTGTCAGTGGATGAAGAGTCGGCAATGATATCGCCAGCCTTGATCAACTGTCCCTTCACAACAGATGGGCGTTGGTCAATGCATGTGCTTTGATTGGACCGCTGATATTTACGAAGTTGATAAACGCGGTTCCCGCTTCTCTTTTCCTTGACCGTGATGGATGATCCTGTTACCGACACGACCTCGCCATCCGCCTCAGCCACTACAACCTGACCAGAGTCAAGCGCAGCATGGCCTTCCATACCAGTGGACACGAGCGGAATCTCAGGGCGCACCAACGGAACGGCCTGCGCCATCATGTTCGAGCCCATCAACGCGCGGTTGGCATCATCATGCTCAAGGAATGGGATCAAGGCCGCACTGATACCAACAACCTGATGCGGCGCCACATCCATGTAATCAATCGCTTCTGAATTGGAGAACAGGAAGCCGGAATGATATCGGCAGGAAATACGCTCACGGGAAAACTCTTTGTTCTCGGTCAATTGAGCGTTTGCCTGCGCAATGGTGTACTTATCTTCCGCATCTGCCGAAAGATAGACAATCTCCTCGGATACATAGGGAACGATACTCACCTCAGCGCCAATTTTTGCGATTCGCTTTAATGCCTTCGAATCAATGGTCGCTCCAGATTTGAAGAGCAGCTCCTCGGATTTTGGATCATAAATATCCTCGCGGAGCGTGAGGCCATCCAAACGTTCATCATCCGCAGGGAGTGTTTTATATACTTTGCGGTAGGGTGTTTCAATAAAACCGTACTCGTTTACACGGGCAAAGGAAGCCAAACGACCGATAAGACCGATGTTTGGACCTTCAGGTGTTTCGATTGGGCAGATACGTCCATAATGGGAGTGATGAACATCGCGCACATCGAAACCGGCGCGTTCACGGCGAAGACCACCAGGCCCTAAAGCCGAGAGTGTGCGCTTGTGACGCAACTCAGCCAACGGGTTGGTCTGATCCATGAACTGTGAAAGCTGTGACGAGCCAAAGAATTCGCGCAAAGCAGCAACCACCGGACGAATATTAACCAGTGTCACCGGTGACAACTGCTCCTGATCGCGGATGGACATACGCTCTTTGATCACGCGCTCCATACGTCGCAGGCCGATTCGCAGCTTGTTCTGGATCAACTCACCCACAGTCTTGACGCGGCGATTGCCCAAATGGTCAATATCGTCAGGTCGTTCCGCACCGTTGTTGATTTGGATCATGCGGCGGATCAAACGAATCACATCGCTCTTGGAAACTGTGCGATGCGGAATGGGAATATTCAAATCAAGTTTCTGATTCAGCTTATAGCGTCCTACGCGTTCGAGATCGTAGTGGCGCTGATCGAACAACTGCTCTTCCAGGAATTGACGGGCGTTTTCAAGAGTGGCAGGGTCACCAGGGCGCATCTTCTTGAAGAACTCGATCAAGGCAGCTTCAGCGATTGTGTGGTGGGACAGATCCCAATCAGGCTCCTGCTTGATCGTCGATGCGATAAACATGCGCTCAGGGTTATTATCCACATCCCTCAAAACAGACAGGATCTCTTCATCTGAACCAAGTTTGATGGGGGAATCTTTAATTCCATCGCTGACTGCGGCAAGCGCCCGCAGGAAGACCGTAATGGGAACAGTGCGTTTGCGGTTGAACTTTAAGATGATGTAATCGGATTTGCGTGTTTCGAACTCCATCCACGCGCCGCGATCGGGAATCAACTTCGCCATCGCGAGCGGACGGCCGGTGGCACGATCAGCTGGCGCTTCAAAGTAAACACCGGGCGAACGAATCAACTGCGAAACCACAACGCGTTCAGTGCCATTGACAATGAACGTGCCTTTATCGGTCATCTCAGGAAAATCGCCAAGGAAAATATCCTGCTTGATCGGCTCCGGAACATCTGGACCGGCCAGCAAAACAGAAACATACAATGGGCTCGAGTATGTGAGATCGCGCTCGACACATTCTTCAATACTATGTTTGGGTTCACCAAACCAGTATTTGAGTCCCCATTGTTGCGACTCAGGCCCGCGACTCGGGAAGAATAATTTCATTCCCTTGTTGTAAGACTCAATCGGCGAAATCTCATGGAAGAGATCGCCTAATCCTTCTTTCTTAAGTCTTTCGAATGAATCCAGTTGTACTTCAATTAAGTTGGGAAGATCTAACTTTACGGGAATGCGTGCGTATGTTTTTTGGGGCAAAGAAGATGCCATTCTTCTCTCCTGTCTCTATAGTAGGCTGTGTGAACCAACAAATTTAACTGTCCCTCTTGGACAGCGACCTAGCAGTATACCGAAGTAAACATAAAAAGTCAATAAAAAGTTTGATGAATTTCCAAGCATCCTTTTATTTTGCGCGCTTTATCTCCGCCACCGCCTGAGGATTCACCAGAGACGAAGTATCACCCAAGTCCATTCCCAAATATGCCGAGCGGATCATACGCCGCATCACTTTGGCATTACGTGTCTTCGGCAGGTCAGATACAAACAGGATGGCCTTCGGCGCGAGCGGCCTGCCCATTTCAGCGACTACCATCTCATATAATTCCTGACGAAGTTCATCGGTCAGACTTACCCCGGGCCTGGTCACTGCAAAAAGGATGAGTTCACTCCCTTTGACATCATGCGGCACCCCAATGGCCGCCGCCTCCACAATATCCTTATGCCTCACAAGAATCGACTCCACTTCGGCTGGCCCCAACCTTTTGCCCGCGATCTTGATCGTATCATCTGAGCGCCCAAGGATGTACCAAAGCCCATCATTATCAATCGCGGCAAAATCGCCATGCACCCAAATATTTTCCCAACGTGACCAATATGCATCAAGGTAACGCTGCCTATCATTCCAAAATCCACGCGTCATCCCAATCCACGGCGCTTTGATCACCAACTCGCCAACTGCATTGCGGATTGATTTTCCATTTTCATCCAACACATCCGCATCCATGCCGGGACACGCCGCCGAGAACGAACACGGTTTCAGCGGCAGCAGCGGATTCCCCATCACAATTCCGCCGGATAATTCCGTACCGCCGGAATAATTGATGATCGGACGTTTGCCCTCCCCCACCTTTTCAAACAACCACATCCACGGGTCTGGATTCCACGGCTCGCCAGTGGATGCAAAACACTTGAGCGAAGAGAGATCATGCTTCTTGAAGTGTTCATCCCCTTGCGGAATCAACGATCGGATCAAAGTTGGCGAGACTCCCATTTGATTGATTCTGTGTTTCTCAACCAGATTCCACAATCGATCAGGCGCGGGAAAATCAGGCGCACCGTCATAAATGAACATCGTCGCCCCAAGCAGGAGACTCCCGAACACCTGCCAGGGCCCCATCATCCAACCCATATCGGTCATCCAATAAATGACGTCGCCCGCGTGGACATCTGTCCCGAAAGCCATATCCTGCGCCGCCTTGACGGGGAATCCGCAATGCGTGTGGACTGCGCCTTTCGGCTTGCCGGTTGTGCCAGATGTATAAATAATCATCAGCGGATCTTCAGCCGAAGTAATTTCTGTCGAAGCAGTATCAGGCTGGGGCGCGATCAGATCGTGCCACCAGTGATCTCTGCCCTCCTTCATCTTTATATCCTGCCCTGTCCGCCTCAAAACAATCATGTACTTTAACGAACCAACTTGTTCCGCTGCCTCATCCGCAATGGACTTCATTTCCACAGCCTTGCCGCGCCGATATGCGCCATCGGCGGCGAAGAGCGCTTTCGCGTTCGCATCTGCGAGGCGGGAAACAATTGCGCCCGCGCCATAGC
Organism: Chloroflexota bacterium; assembly: GCA_016234535.1. Classification (GTDB taxonomy): domain Bacteria; phylum Chloroflexota; class Anaerolineae; order Anaerolineales; family Villigracilaceae; genus Villigracilis. Next base: position 14,549 of record JACRBH010000061.1, on the reverse strand, counting down.
CAGAGAATAGCGGCAAAATAACTCCGCCAATCTTTGCGATGGCAAGCAAAGCGATCACGATCTCGGGAGTCATCGGCATGAAGATGCCAATTGCGTCGCCCTTGCCGAGGCCAAGAGAGCGCAATACATTAGCGGCTTTATTCACTTCTTTATATAACTCTTCATAAGTAAGCGTCTTTGTAATTCCCTCTTCGCCTTCCCAAACAACTGCTTTCTGCATTCCGCCTTCTGCACTCCTCCACTTATCCACACAGTTATGGACAATGTTCATATTCCCATCCACACACCACTTTGGGAATTGAATGCCATCGGTCAGGTCAACGACTTTTGTGTATGGTTCATAAAATTGAATATCCAAAAATTTCAAAACCGCATCGGTAAACCACGCAACATCACTCGTGGATCTTTGTATAAGTTCGTCGAAATCATTGATGCCGTGCGTCCGCATGAAAGCTGTTAAATTCGCATGTTCAATATGCTCAGGCGTTGGCTTCCAAACAATATCACCACCGAAAGAAAATTGTTCCGTCATGGATATCTCCTCTAAATTTGGCTTCTTCAATTTTAACATCAAAGACTATAATCCCCGCACTCAGGAGAAAATAATGACCGATACCCAAACCATCACCTGCCCTGCCTGCGGCGGGGCAAACGACCCTGAAGCAGGGACAACTCACATGGCTTGCACATACTGTGGCACAAACTTAACCATCCCCAGCCACTTGCGAACAAAGGCAGTTCCAAAGGTTGCGCAAACTGCCTCGAAGGCAAAAACAATTTCCATCCCAGAAATTGATGCGCCTGACTTGATTCGAAAAACCCAGCCCGTTGCAATCAAGGCATTTAATCTTTACGCCTACTGGGCCTGGCTCCGCTGGCTGTTACCCACCTGCCTCACCATACTTGTCCTCGGATTTATTTTGTGTGCTGTATTAGGCGCACTGCCATTTGTATTTAAGTTATTAAAGTGACAGTCACCTTAAAGGTGACTGTCACTTGCTATTCATTCAATTTGATCTTCACGAACAATCTATCTTTTGCGATTCGCGCAACATCTTCTGCGTTTGGGATTTTCTTTTCCACACGAATACCCATCAGCTTCGCCGACTGGGGAACATGCTTAAAGTATTCAACCATGCGTGCTTCAACAACTTTGCAATCCAGCTCAGTATTAGCAATTCCATTGACAGGCTTTCGTTTCAACAACAGATTCACATCTGCGCCGCCCTGTAGATTCCGCCACCAAGTTCTATCGCGGCTGGTGATGACCCAAAGATAGCCGCCTTCTTCATAATATCCAACAGGAGTTGTGTATGTTTTGCCCGTCTTGCGTCCCGTCACTGTGATGAGCATCATGCCATTGCTTAACATGCCATGCAGCGGCGAGCGCAAGACCCATGCCATAAAATCGTTTCCGTTCATTTCATCACTCCATACATTTGATCGGGATTCAGATATTGCGGAAAGCGTTCTCTCAGCGTAGTCCGCGCTTCGTAGCACAGGTGACAGGCGTCGGCGTAGCGCGAAGCGTGCTTGAGATTGTATTCAGTCACCAGCGCAGCGGGTCCGCCATCGAGCAGAGGTCCGCAGATCGGGTGGGCATCCGCATTATATTTTTCACAAATCTCTTTGAGCGGCGTCTCGAACACATTGCCGATTGAAATACCCTGACAAATATGAAGATTGCCGAGCGGGTCAAGATGGACTCGGCCCGGCTCACGCAGATCTTCATGTGGACAGGAATCGAATCCTTCCCAGGGATGACTGGTCGCTTTTTCAACAAGCATTTTCGCCGCCCGACCACGGAACATGACCGCGCCTTCATCTTCGATTTGACCATGAGTCTGCTTCGCATCTACATCGGGCCGCGCAATGCTGATCATACCTGTTGGGATGTTCAACCACTTGGCAGCGACCAGCGCATTCTGCGGACGCTCGCCCAGACATTCACTACAATGAAACAGGTCACTGCTTACAGTAAAATCTGCAAGGCGCCCTACAAAAGGACGCAGCCATTCCTCGGCGTCGGCCACCGAGTTTGCCCAATACGCATTGGAAACAATGCCGACTTCGAAACCCATATCCGCCGCTTTGCGAACAGCCTTGACCAAAATGGCATAAAACAAAAACGGTTCGCCGCCTTCAAAATAAATGGATGTGACGCCCGCTTCTTTTGCCTGATTTAGTACCTGTTCGATCTGTTCAAATGTGAGAACGCCCGTCTGCCACGGGCTGCCCCACACAAAACAATGATCGCATTCATAGGTGCATTGATACGTGAGAAGAATATGAAGGCCTGATAGTTTCATGACATCCTCCGTGTCTACAAGTTCAGTGTAGCGAAATTCGCAGCACGAGTCACGGGTCAAATATCACGTGTAAGGCTATAATAAAGGCACTTTCAGGAGGCCCCATGTCCACTGTCCATGCATCCAACCACCCATTGATCGCCCACAAACTTTCACGTTTAAGAGATAAGAACACCGAACCCAAGAAGTTCCGCGAACTCGTCCGAGAGATTGCGGGACTTCTCGCATATGAAGCCACCGCTGATTTGCAAACGGCTTCAGTTGAAATCGAAACCCCGCTCACAAAAATGACGGCGCAGCAATTAAAGGAAAAGATCGGACTCATCCCCATTCTTCGGGCGGGACTTGGCATGGTGGAAGGCATCTGGGAACTTATGCCTTCAGCCGAGGTATGGCACATCGGCCTCTACCGTGACGAGCACACGCTCCAGCCTGTGGAATATTACAACAAACTCCCAGTCGACCCGCGTGTATCTGTCTGTTTGATCCTCGACCCGATGCTGGCAACCGGCGGTTCGGCCACTGCCACCGCCGACATTCTCAAACGCTGGGGGGTGAAGAAGATCAAATTCGTGGGTCTGATCGGCGCGCCGGAAGGAATCAAAGCCATGCAAGACGCGCATCCTGATATTGATATTTACCTCGCCGCGATTGACGAGCATCTGAATGAACGCGCCTATATCGTGCCCGGGCTTGGGGATGCGGGCGACAGGCAGTTTGGAACTGGATAGTGGAAGAGAGTAGTTATCAGTAATTGGTAATTGGTGAGGCAGAAGATGGCATACGATCTTAAATTTGCAGAACGGATTCGCGAAGAATTGAAAGGACTGCCTTTCGTTGAGAAGAAAATGTTCGGTGGTGTCGGTTTTTTGATTCATGGCAACATGGCCTGTGGCTGGTACAAGGGCGATATGGTTGTGCGCATTGACCCTGCAAAACACGATGCGCTTCTCACAAAGAAACACGTCAAACCTTTTGCCTTGAGAGGCAAACCCATGAAAGGCTGGCTGCTCGTTGAACCTGACGGATATAAAACTTCGAAGCGGCTTAGCGCATGGGCTAAAGAAGGCGTTGAATTTGCTCTGACGCTTCCACCAAAATAAGAAATGAACGCCATTGCCTTTGGAATCGGCTCTGCGATATTGATCTACATCTCGCGCGCGTCGCTACGCGCACCCCGCTCTCATGGCTTTTATCGCTTCTTCGCGTGGGAATGTATTTTGGGATTGTTCCTGCTTAATGTGAATTTCTGGTTTTACAAACCGTTCGCATGGAATCAAATCATCGCGTGGATGTTGTTATTTGTTTCGTTCATTCCATTGGGATTTGGAATCCACTTTTTGCGGACGAAAGGCAACCCTGCCGAAAAGAGGGAAGGCGATGATTCATTGCTGGCCTTTGAAAAGACAACCTTGCTTGTCACCAGCGGCATCTACAAATATATTCGGCATCCACTTTATAGTTCGTTGTTATTGTTGACGTGGGGAATCCTTTTCAAACACTTTTCGCAGATGGCATTTGCTCTCGCAATTGCCGCCAGCGTTTTTTTGGTTTTCACCGCCAAAGCAGATGAAGGGGAATGCATTCAATTCTTTGGTTCGGATTACAGCGAATATATGAGGAAGACGAAGATGTTCATTCCGTACCTCTTTTAAGTGGAGCACAGACTTCGGTCGGCTTTTTGAAATTGCAGACTGAAGTCTGCAATCCGGAGAATAAAATGAAAGCCATGCTCCTGCGCGAGACTGCGACTCTCGCACAAAACCCAACTCCCCTTTCCTTTAAAAATATGCCCGAGCCGAAATTTGACGCGGGCGAAGTGTTGATCCGCGTGACGGCTTGCGGAGTGTGTCACACAGAGTTGGATGAGATCGAAGGGCGGATGAAGCCGAAGCTGCCAATTGTGCTGGGACATCAAGTGGTGGGAGTAATAGTTGGAGTCCGAAGTCTTCAAACTTCGGGAAAAGACAATCAACAGCAACGTCTGGAGGCGTTGCTGTCCAATCAGCGCGTGGGCGTAGCGTGGATTGCTTCAGCGTGCGGAGAATGTAATTTCTGCAAGACAGGGCAGGAAAATCTATGTCCGCAGTTCAAAGCCACGGGGCGGGATATGGATGGCGGCTATGCCGAATATATGAAAGTCCGCGCGGACTTTGTTCACCCGATACCTGATTCGCTTTCTGATTCAGAAGCTGCGCCGTTGTTATGCGCTGGCGCGATTGGCTACCGCTCATTAAGATTAAGCAATATAAAAGATGGACAATCGCTTGGCTTGATGGGCTTTGGCGGGTCAAATCATTTGGTGTTGAAACTTGCAAAACACAAATTTCCAAGCTCGAATATTTTTGTGTTCAGCAGAAATGCGGAGGAACGCGAATTCGCTTTGTCATTGGGAGCAGCCTGGGCAGGAGCTATTGATCAGAGTCCGCTTGAGGCGTTGGATGCTGTCATTGACACCACCCCAGTTTGGGGTCCAGTAATGGAAGCGCTGAAATATCTGAGGCCAGGTGGAAGGCTGGTCGTGAACGCTATCCGTAAAGAGGAGCATGATAAAGGTCAGTTTCTCGAATTGGATTATCCGACCCAGTTGTGGATGGAGAAGGAAATCAAATCGGTGGCGAATGTGACACGCGCCGATGTGCGTGAGTTTTTGCAGGTCGCGGCTGAGGCGAGCATCAAACCTGAGTTTCAGGAATATGATTTGAAGGATGCCAATAAAGCGTTGATCGAGATGAAGCAAGGTAAAATTCGAGGATCAAAGGTGTTGAGGATGTGAAGCATGGAAAACAAAAATATATATGATTTGAAATCTGTCAAACTGCCTTATCTCGCGGGTGGATTGCTGCGCTTCTTCGTTTCACTGGTCGAAGGGCCGCTCGGCGGATTGTTGATTCCAAGTTTGTTCGAAAGTGCGGGAATTAACTGGCTGCGAAAACAGGTGATCGAAGAACCGCCAACGACTCAGCCTCTCCATTACACCGATTCACTTGCCGATAAAAATCTGGCTGTGCCGGAAAAAGAATGGCCGCGGGCCTCCGCCATTTACACAAACGGATTTCAATTTGCAACCGTGTTCGATTACGCCAAAGCCTATCGCGATGGAAAGACCACGCCCGAAGAAGTAGCCCTCAAATTATTGGACGCCATCGAAGCCAGTAATTCAGCCGCGCCGCCATTGCGGGCAATGATCGCCGTTGACCGCAATGATGTGATGAAGCAGGCGCGCGAAGCGACAGAACGAATCAAGGATGGAAAACCTCTCAGCATTTTCGATGGCGTGCCCGTTGCAGTCAAAGATGAAGTGGACATGCTGCCCTACCCCACAACAGTCGGCACTTCGTTTCTCGGCAAGTCGCCTGCCACAGAAGATGCAACCATTGTGGCGCGGATGCGCGCGGCGGGCGCGCTGCTGATCGGCAAGACCAACATGCACGAGATTGGCATCAACGTGACGGGATTGAATCCGCATCACGGCACGACGCGCAACCCATATAACACGAATCATTTCACAGGCGGAAGTTCCAGCGGTTCTGCAACAGCCGTCGCAGCAGGACTCGTGCCCGTCGCCATCAGCGCGGACGGCGGCGGCTCGATCCGCATCCCCGCGGCATTCTGCGGAGTCTTCGGATTGAAGCCCACCTTTGGACGAGTCAGCGAACATGGAGCCGCCCCCTTATGCTGGAGCGTCGCTCATCTCGGACCGATAGCTGGTACAGCCACCGATACAGCTTTAGCCTACGCTGTGATGGCTGGCCCCGACCTGCAAGACTCGAACACCTTACATCAACCTTTGCCATCGCTTGGCAATTGGGATCAACTTAATTTAAATGGAATGAAACTCGGCGTGTATAAACAGTGGTTCCAACACGCAGCCCCTGAAGTAGTCGCGGCTTGCGAAACCATGCTCAGGCGCTTTGCCGATATGGGCGCGGAAATCGTCGAGATCACCATCCCTGACTTGGAATTGAATCGTGTGGCGCATACCGTCACCATCGTAGCGGAAATGGTTCAGGCCATGAGCTACACATACGCGGAACATCACAAGGAACACGGGTTGGATGTGCGTCTTAATCTCGCATTGGGCCGCGCCTTTAGTTCACAGGATTATCTCCTGGCGCAACGCGCACGCACGCGCATCATGGACAATTTCAAGCACGCCCTGGAACAGGTGGACTTGATCATCACGCCCACCACGGCAATCGTCGCGCCTGCCATTCCAAAGGATGCGCTGCCCGATGGCAACTCTGACCTGACCACTACCATTGAGATCATGCGCTTCGTCACGGCCGGCAACATGACCGGTCTGCCTGCGATCACATTCCCTGTTGGCTACACTCAAAGTGGGTTGCCCATCGGGATGCAAGCCATGGGACGCGCCTGGGAGGAACATACTTTGCTGAGGCTTGCGGTTAATGCGGAGAAAGCAGTAGAACGTAAAGAGCCAAAAGTGCATTACAGGTTTTTATAGGAATTCAATTGTAGGGGCGGGGTGACCCTGCCCCTACTCGTTTATAGGTAAAGGAGAATCCTCATGGCTGAATTAAAGACGAAAGTCAACGAAGCAAGCGTTACGGAATTTCTAAACGGCATACCAGATGAAGAAAAACGCGCGGATAGTTTCGAGATTTTAAAGTTAATGAGGCAGGTCACTAAAGAGGAGCCGAAGATGTGGGGAGCGGGCATCGTCGGTTTCGGGCATACGCACTACATCTATGAAAGCGGACGCGAAGGCGATTGGTTCATCGCGGGCTTTTCGCCGCGCAAACAAAACCTGACGCTATACGTGCTGGGAAGTTTCAGCCCGCACACTGAACTGTTGGAAAAACTTGGCAAACACAAGACTGGCGTCGGCTGTTTGTACATCAATAAACTGAAAGATGTGGATGTCAAGGTTTTGAAGGAGCTGATCAAGCAAGCGGTGAAAGCGGCAAAGAAAAAATGACGCAAAAAGACCCCGAGGGATTTGAACGCAAGGCCCTGCATAAATTTGCAGACTTCGCGAATCAACGCGTTCTGGAAATCGGATGCGGCGAAGGCAGGTTGACATGGAAGTACGCCGCCGCATCGAATCTGACCGTTGGGTTTGACCCTGACCATGATGCTTTGCGCGTCGCCCGGGCAGACTCGCCCTACACCATGCAAAAGAATGTCCACTTTGCAGAAGCGAGCGCGAGTCATATCCCATTCGTAAACGAGACATTCGATATCGCCATCCTCGCCTGGTCGCTGTGATGAATGGAGCATGAGAGCATGGTCCATGCTCTGGATGAAATTCGAAGAACGCTCAAACCCAACGGAGTCTTGATCGACCTGCGGCCTGTGGAAGAGAATTGGCCGGTGGAGATCGTTTCGTCGATGGGCTGGCAGGCTGCGGGTCGGTTGACCGATCTGCCGATTGCGGTGGCGGATGATGAAGCGGCGTTTAATGCCATGCGTGAGGCTGAATCCAAAGGATGGTACTTCAAGGAAAAAGAAAAGGAATTCGCCTTCTTCTATTATTGGGACACGCCCTCCGAAATGAAGGAATTCATGGATGAGGAATGGGAAGGTTTCGAGAAATTGGAAGAGAGCGTTTTTAGCGCGGTGAAATCGGCGTGGACTCTGGCGAACGCCGATGCGCGTGTGCGGGTGCGTGTGAAGATGTTGATTACGAGATGGCGAAAAACTTAAAATATTTACCGCGAAGCGATTCAATAGTCGATAGGATTCTTGGTCTGGTACTTCGGCTCGGCGGAAGGCAGTTACCACGTCGAGAATGAATCCGCCGCGAACATGAAGCGCACATGGACAGGCTACGGTCTGCCCCGCGATTGGATGTCCCGCGAACAGGGCGAAGGTCACGAGTTCCTGCATGAGGCGACTCAGGTCAAGAATATCTGGGTGCCGACAGGGGAGTAGGGGATTAGATAAAGTATAAGATAGATAAAAAGACCTCCAAGGATAGTTTTGGAGGTCTTACTTTAACTTTTTTCACTGTGTTTATCAGTTTGTTGTAAAATACAACAAATGTGATAATGAAATATAAAAAGGTGTGATATATGATTGCTGTGCAGTCTCTTGAAAATGCTTGTTCCTCTTTAGATTACAGTATACGTAATCGACTAGGTAATAACCCGCCCTCAGAAGATATCGAACAAATAAAATATCCTGTTGGGCTGTTTTTTCTTCGAGGAGATCGTGGTGGTTTTGGTAAAGAAATAGTAGAGCAGGTTGTTGCGAGTTATAGTTTTTGGAATGAGGAAGCAGGTAAATATTTTGATATGATTTTTCCTGGTTGGGGAAAAGATGGCAACACTGCTGTGTATCTACCAGAAGCTTTTATTAGATGTAAGAAAGAATTTGAAGATATTAGTAAATGGAAGTACTCTGGTGAAGCTGATATTTTGTTATTGAATTATGATTTTGAATTCAAATGGAATGGTCGTCATTCGTTCTACGGGAATGGAAGATTTAATTTTGATGAGACCATAGTACTTCCTATGGAATTAATGATTTCTGAAGGCAAAGTTTCTAGTTTAGATAAATTTATGCAGGAACTAATTAATTGCTGTAAAGAAAATTCGTATAGGTCGGACAGCAGTGTTTTGTTGAAGATTCGAGATAAAGTTGCTATGCCTAAAGGTAAGGATGCAATGTTTGCTGCGATCAGGAGTCAGTTCCTAAAGGGTTATTCAAAAATCTATGATGAATTACGTCCTTATGCAGTTTGCAATCTTAGTCAATAGGGAGAATTTGTAAATAATAAATAGAACGCCAAGTTCATCACTTGGCGTTCTATTTATCTCCATCTATTCGTCGCCTGCGCACTGCCAATAGCACTGAGGGCAAAGGTTTGATTACTGTGTCACAACCTTAACCCCACTCAATTTGACATCCGTCCCTGCTCGAAGCGTATTTTGAATTTCGGCGACCATGTCCGTGTGCTCCCCCCCTTGGCGTGAACCTCAATAGTATTTTCCACCAAAGATAAATTTCCAATTCCTTGACAAAATAGAACACCCGTACTATAGTTAACTTATAAGTTAACTATTATGACAACGACTCAGAGCTCGCAAGACTTGGACAATGTTTTTGAAGCCCTTGCAAATAAGCATAGAAGAGAAATCATATATCTTTTAAGTTTAAGCCTGGAACCCTACTCGATAAATAAGCTGGCTTTTTTGCGAAATCTCTCTCTGCCTGCAATTCACAAACATATTGTCATACTTGAGAAAGGAGGCATAGTCACCCGTAATAAAATTGGACAAACCAATTTTATTACTCTTAACCGAGAATCATTAAGTGGTCTACAAGATTGGCTTAATCGTATTAATACTGTTGGAAAAGTGATGAAGTCGCCTTAGGAAAACCTGCTGGGTTGTTCGGCAGGGACATAATTATAAACAAGGAGAAGAAATGAAAAAATTTGTAATCTTCCACTACGGATTTGAAATGCCCACCCCCGAAATCATGGGAGCCTGGAGTAAATGGTTCGAGTCTATTGGGGAGAAGATCGTTGACCCTGGCAGTCCGCTCGGAAATGGCAGAGAAATCTCCCGTTCCGGGACAAAAGAATTGCCAATGGGCTTGGATACCCTGACAGGTTATACGGTCATTAATGCGGAAAGTATGGAAGAAGCGGAAAAAATTGCAAAAAGCTGCCCGATGATCACAAGCATTCAGGTGTATGAAGCAATGTCGATGTAACGATATTTGATTGAAAAGAGGTCGCTCCAAATGAAGCGACCTCTTTTTTATTTACTTCACACTCTGCTGATGGCATTATTTCTCCATAATTTCAACTCCGCTCAATTCGACATCCGTCCCTGCCCTGAACATATTCTGAATTTCGGCGATCGTGTCCGCGTGCTGCAACCTGCTTATGGCAGGTCACGTAGATGGATTATACTTTTGAAAAATTATCCATCCCCCATAAAAAGGAAATCCCATGACAAACCGTTACAAAATACGCCAAAACCTGGTCTCCATCGGAGATGATTTCTGGATCGAAAATGAAGAAGGCAAACGCGTTTTCAAAGTGGATGGCAAAGTGCTGCGCATTCGCAAGACGCTGATCTTTGAAGATATGAACGGGAAAAAGTTGTGCCAGATCAAAGAACGCCTGCTGACGATCAAGGACACGATGGTCATCGAAGACCCAGACGGCAAAGATCTGGCTGTGGTCAAGAAGGCGCTCATTGCCCCCTTCCGCGACAAATGGGATGTCAATGTCAAAGGCGGGCCCGACCTCGATGTACAGGGCAATATCCTCGACCATGAATATTCGGTCAAACAAGGCTGGAATAAGGTTGCCGAGATCTCCAAGAAATGGTTCCGCCTGACAGACACCTACGGCGTGGAGATCGATCCCGGCCAGAATGACATTCTCATTCTGGCGGTGGCAATTGCCATTGATATGATGGCTCATGATGACGATGAGGATAAGAAAGAGAAAAAAGGGAAGAAGAAGAAAGAATAATCGAACTCCCCGGCTTGTTGGTTTCATCCAACAAGCCGGGGAGTATGTGCAATCAATTTATATAGGTAAATTCAGTGCGAGGCCGGTATTCCAAAGCAAGAATGAGACCAATAATTCTCCGCCTGCCATTCCTAGATCGCGCATTGCGCTGTCCCATTCCTTCTTAACGTATGCGAGCGAAGGGATATTTTTATCGTAGACAACCACAACTGAATCGCCCGATTTGTAGCGACGGATTTGAAAGTTGACAATTTCCATTACTTCGATGGTTCGCTCTTTTTTATCTGGGGTTTGATAAGAAATTTGAACGTAGCTGATTTTCCCCAACATCGAGGACATTACCCCTGTCATCGTATTATCCTTCAAATACGGACGATCATTCAAAAGCACTGCTCCAGTTGTGGTTGCGCTGTCTTGTTTGATCTTTCGCATTCGCAAAAGCCGGGGGATTGCAGGGATTCCTGTCGCCAGGCCGAGAAGAAAAAGTAAGGCTGAAAAACCGTAAAACACAAGAATTTCCTCCGTACGTAAGTAAACTTACTCACCTTACGCAGTGTCGTTCTGAGCGAAGCGAAGAACCTCGGATTTCAGGAGTAGTGACCCTTCGCTCCGCTCAGGGTGACATGGTCGGATGCGTAAGGTGAGTAAACTTAATTTGATTATAGCCAGAATGTTCATTAGCAATGCTTCTCGATTCCGCCAAAACAAAACATCTTCTTCTCCGTTATCTCAATGAAATGTCATTCCGGGCGGTATGGCGCTTCGCTTTCAATGTTTCCCACATACTCAGGCAGGTCTTTTCCGCCAATCATCTGGCGGATGGCTAAAATCTCACCTGTATGGAACCAGTAGTGATAGGTGATGCGGCGCAGGGCGGAGCCGCGCGTTTGTCCCACCGCTTTGCCATCGAGCAGCAAATCTGTGAGCAGGGTTTCCGTTGTCAACGAATCGAGATAGGGCTCAGCGGCATTGGTCACTATCTGCCACGTTTCCAGCATTTCCTTGAATGACGGCGTGCTCATCGGCGCACCGAACGCGAAGACTTCATTCAACCTGGGGAATAAAATGATGGCCTGCGGACGCTGCAAAAACGTCCGTTGTTCGTGCCAGGCCAGATGACCGGCAATCCAACCGATACAGTTCATTTGCCCAAAGTGACGCGCGCCGTCTTCTTCGGTAACGCCTTCAAGTCCGCGCAGCCATTCATGGCGGGTAAAGCGAAATTGATCAACGAGTGGATGGGCCATGTTTTCTCCTTCCGATTGAACCGTCATAGTTCTGAACCAACAAAGCCAGTGCCGAATTATTTTGAACGGTTCATTTGATAACTCCCTTGTATTTTATACCTTTTATGGTCATTAATGACACGCGAAATGTCAACTTATTAGGCTATTCACTCCAAGGCCGCTTGTGTAATATTTGATGCAACCAATGGACAGTTCAGATTTGGGACATTCGGACCATATAAACACGCAACCCTTAAACCTGGAACAAACATGGAATTTAATCGAGGCATTAATAATTTATCGGATGATATATTGGCCATCATGAGAGGAGTTGATTTTGAATTCAGCTTTGCCTTTCAGCCCATTGTCAACGCCGACACGCGCGAGATCATTTCATTTGAAGCATTGGTCAGGGGGCCGAACGGGGAGCCTTCAACAGATGTGTTTTCCCATGTCGGCGAGAACCTCTACGGGTTCGACCAGGCCTGCCGCATAAAGGCCATCCACATGGCCAGCCGATTAAAACTCCGTAAGAATCTAAACATCAACCTGCTGCCGTTCGGGAGTTATCAAACTGGCATGAATATCAGAGCCACATTGCGGGCATCGGAAAATTTTGGGTTCCCGATCCAGAACATTGTCTTCGAAGTTACCGAGTCAGAGATGCTTACCGATCACCGCCGCCTGATCGACATTATCAAGATGTATCAGGAGTTCGGCTTTCAAACCGCGATTGACGATTTTGGAACAGGATATTCAGGATTAAAATTATTGGTGGAATACCAGCCGAGTTACGTCAAACTTGACCGTCACCTGATCGCGGATATTCATGCGAATGAGATCAAACAGACCGTGGTGCAGGGCATCGGGTTTATCTGTAAAAAATTAGGGGTCGGATTAATGGCGGAAGGGGTCGAGAAATTCGAGGAATATTCATGGCTGCGGGGGACAGGAGTAAGCCTGTTCCAGGGTTATTATTTTGCCGAACCGGCGTTTGAGGCCCTTCCCGAAGTAGCTGCTGGATTATTTTCAAGTTGAGAAATATCCACTCAATTCAATCCATTTAACGAAAAAAAACTCCCGAAGCTCTTGGAACTTCGGGAGTTTAACTTCAATGGAAAGCTACGCAGGCTGGGCAGCTTTTGCCACCACATCTTCCAGCATCTTTGTGGTGAGTGACTTCGGTCGCTCGAGCGGCATTCCGAGCGCGCGCGCCCAGACGTAGTTGGCAGTCACACCGAGGGCGCGGCCAACGCCGAACAACACCGTGTAGAAATCGAAATCGCGCACGCCGTAGTAATACTGCAAGGTGCCGCTGATCGCATCCACATTCGGGGCGGGATTCTTGGCTTTGCCTTGTTCCTTGAGAACGGCAGGTACTACATCAAAGACCAGATCGGCAAGGCGGATGAGTTCGTCTTCGGGGAAGCGCTTCTTGGCGAATTCCATTTGCGCGGTAAAGCGCGGATCGGGCACGCGCAAGACAGCGTGACCATAACCGGGGATGACGTGTCCGCCATTGAGCGTGTCCCACGCGAATTTGTACAAGTCTTCGCGCGAGGGGACGCCGCCGAACTTCTGGTGGACTTCCATCAACCAGCCAAGACACTCTTGATTGGCAAGACCATGCAAAGGTCCGGCAAGACCGTTAAGCGAGGCGGAGAAGGAAAGGTACGGGTCGGCCAGAGCTGATCCGACGAGGTGCATGGTATGGGCGGAGACATTCCCAGCTTCATGATCGCTATGCAAAATGAAATACAGGCGGGCGAGTTCGGCATACCCCTTCTTGTCAGAGATTTTCATCATCTTCGAGAAGTTTGCGCCGTAATCCAATTTGGGGCTGTACTTCGGCTTGGAGGTTTCGCCAAAATATTTCATTCGATAAATGAAGGCGGCTACAATCGGAAGTTTTGCGGTCAGGTCGAGGCTGTCTTCGAGCGCGGCTTCCCAATAGGCATCCTTCTTCATACTGTGATATTTGCTGGCGAAGACTGAGCCGTTCTGCAAAGCAAGAACAGCCTGCGAGAAGAGAGTCATCGGGTGAGTCTCTTTCGGCATGGACTTGAGCATCTTGAAGACATAATCAGGAACAATGGCGCGCTTGGCCCATTCGGCTTCAACTTCGAGAGCCTGTTCCTTGGTGGGGATCTCGCCGATCATCAAGAGATAGAACAAACCGCCGACCAACGGCATTTTGTTGCCGCGGCCTTTGGGTAATGCCTTCAGCAATTCGGGGATGGACAAACCGCGGAAGCGGATGCCTTCGGCTGGGTCGACGTAAGAAATATCGGACAAGAGGGATTTGATGTCGCGCATACCGCCGACGATCTGACCGACATTGACTTCGGCAACTTTTACTTCAGCATTTTCTTTCGCAAGCTTCTTGATGCGCTCACGCCATTCGGGAAGCTGGGCGGACATTTTTTCGTGAAGAATCATTAAGAACTCCTTTTATGAGTATATAAGTAGACCAGTAGACACGTATACATGTTTCCTTGTTTACGTGTCTACGGTTTTGCCTTTATTTATTTACAACGTTACCAAACTCTTAAGCGC
>JACRBH010000060.1 GCA_016234535.1 Chloroflexota bacterium | reverse complement strand
TACACATTCAGATACATGCGATCTATGCTTTCAACTTCCAATGTCACATGTTCACGCAGGATTTCGGCAAGGGATAGACGTGTTACACTCATGGCGGGTCCTCGTTGTTGGGGTGCCCTTACGGGCCATCTCACCGCTTGGCGGTGCTACATAGATGCGGTTAAACCGCCTCTTCCTTGTTCCCACAACCTGCACCCTTTCATTGCCTTTTCTCGTCAGTCTGAGACGAAGTCTCGCTAGACTTTATCGGTAATAAGCAAAGCGCCAGTTTTGGACGCTGAAAAACGCTGATTTTCGCTGATTCAAAAAGGAAATATCTGCGTTTTCCCCTGGCACCGCCCGCCAGGGCAGGTGTGCGTGAATCAGCGTCCCGATTTAATTTCCAATAAAGTCTATTGAACCAAAAAGGACTTGATAAAAGAAAACAAGTTTGGTATTATATAGGTGCCCGTCGTTAGGATGCCCCCCTCATCCTGGCGGCGGGTATTTTGTTTGCATCAGGCGGGAGTACAATAAAGGCATACCCACACAAGGAGAATTGCCCATGACCATCACTCTGAACGGCTCAGGCCTTACGGTTGAAAAACTTGTCGCTATTGCACGCTTCAACGAGAAAGTTGAATTAGCTCCCGATGCATTGGAGCGGATAAAAACCTGCCGCGCGATGCTCGAAGATAAGCTCGCCAAAAAAGAAATCATGTATGGCACGAATACCGGCATCGGGGAGTTTTCAGAGACGATGCTTAACGATGAACAGGTAAAGGAGTTTCAAAAGTATCTCGTCTACAATCACGCGGCGGGGATTGGAGACCCGGCGCCGATCGAGCACGTGCGCGCGGCGCTGGCGGGACGTATCAACGTTCATGCTCACGGGAATTCTGGTTGCAGACCCGAGATCACTCAAACACTGGTGGAGATGCTTAATAAAGGCGTCACACCAGTTGTTTGTCAGAAGGGGTCGGTGGGCGCGAGCGGTGACCTGGCGCCGATGGCGCAAGCCGCCCTGCTCCTCATGGGCGAAGGAGAAGCCTTCTTAAACGGCGAACGACTCACAGGTCACGAAGCGATGCGGCGGGCTGGGATCGAAGTCCCCGGCTTGCAGGCAAGGGATGGTCTGGCCGCGATCAATGGATCCAATCTGCTGACCGCCATGTCCGCGCTTCATATTTATGACATGGAGAGATTTATCAAGCAGGCAGAGATTGCGGCGGCGATGTCTATTGAGGCTTTGCTTGGGAACATGAAGCCGTACAACACGAAGCTGCATGAACTGCGGGGGTTTGCAGGCGCGATCTCATCCGCAAAAAATATTGCAAAGATAGTTGAAGGCTCGGACCTGACAACGGGGAAGATGAAAACAAAAGTACAGGACGCGTACTCGATGCGTTCATCGCCGCAGGTGATTGGCGCGGCGCGGGATGCGATTGCGTATGCAAGGTCGCAGGTTGAAATAGAGTTGAACGGTGTGGGCGATAACCCGATCTTTGTACCTGAGATGAAACTCACATTGACGGGCGCAAACTTCCAGGGCTCGCCGGTTTCATTGCCGATGGATATGGCGGGGATTGCGATCACGATGGTTTGCGTTTTATCGGAACGCAGACTTAATCGTTTAACAAATCCTGCGCTTTCTCAAGGCCTGCCAGATTTTCTCGCGCATGAACCGGGCTTTTATTCGGGCATGATGCTTTCGCAATACACAGCGGATCATCTTATTGTGGAACAAAAAATATTATCCACACCCGCCTCGATTCAATCCATCCCCGCCGCGGCAGACCAGGAGGATTTCGTTTCGATGGGCATGAACACCGCCCTTAAGAACGGACAGATTCTCGATAACGCTTACGGCATTCTCGGTATTGAATTCATGGCCGCCGCACAGGCTCTTGACTTCCGCGAGTTCATGCCGGGCAAAGGATCACTCAAAGCGCGCGAGGTGATCCGCAGGCATGTAGATCATCTCGGAGTGGACCGTCCGCTTTATAACGATCACAATAAGATGAAGGCGCTGGTGAAATCGGGGGAGATTTTGGAGGAAGTGGAAAAGGCGATAGGGAGTTTGGGATAGGAATGAAAAAAGACCGATGTGAAGTCGGTCTTTTTTATAACAATAAAAAACTTTCATTGGAGGTCTGGTAACTCATCCAATAACTTTAGGAAAACTTCCACCACTCGCGGCTCAAAATGCTTTCCGGATTGCTCGATGATATATTCCCGTGTCTTTTCGACTGTCCATGCCTCTCGATAGGGGCGGTCTGAGCGCAGGGCGTCCCATACATCCACAATGGCGAAGAGACGAGCCGTCAACGGGATTTGATCGCCTTTCAGTCCGCGCGGATAGCCGCTACCATCCCATTTTTCGTGGTGACAGTAGGGAATATCCAATGCAGGTTTTAGATATTCAACGGACGAAAGCATTTCATAAGCGTGGGTTGGGTGCTGGCGCATAAGCCCCCATTCCTCATCGGTGAGCTTGCCTGGTTTAAGCAGGATGGCATCAGGCACACCCAGTTTTCCAATATCATGCAAGAGCGCCCCGCGGCGGATATGAATCTGATCTTCATCGCTTATGTCTATTAGGCCAGCCAGGCTCAAAGCCATTTCGGTCACTCGCAAAGTATGCCCTTCGGTCTCTTTGTCGCGCAGGTCCATGGCGCGAGACCAGCCTTCGATGGTGGCATCGTAAGCCTGGACAAGCTCACTGTTGGAATGCTGCAGGTTATCAAATAGCTGGGCATTACTAATTGCAACAGCGGCTTGTCCGGCCAGGGCATTGAGAAAATCAAGCCATTCTTGGTCGCGTTTGATAAGTGAACGTTGAAATACCTCCAGCACACCGATCGCTTTCCCTTCAACGATCAACGCCACACCAAAGTAACTGACAAAATTATCCTCTTTGAAAAAGTCTGTGAGAAATACATTATCCTGCTCGTTCTTTACATCTGGAATTTTCACAATACGCCGTTCCAGCGCCACCCTGCCGGCGTAGCTCTCACCTAAGTTTATTTTGGCGGTCCTGACCGCATTTGTCCGGAAACCATTCCCGGCGGCAAATTCGAGAGAGTTCGTGGTGAAATTAATCAGTAAAACCGCGGCAGCATCCACTGCCAGAAGTGAGACAGCCTTTGAAATCAGGGCATTCAAACTTGTGCGCATGTCAAAAGCCGATGCAATGGTACGGTCAATATCCTGCAGGGCGGTCAGATAATTGATCTGGCGGCGGATTTTTTCTTCGGCTCGTTTGCGCTCGGTGATGTCAATTACTAAATTTATTGAAACTGGGCTGTTCTTTATCATTATTAATTCGGCAGAGGTTAGGATATTTTTCTTCTTACCACTTTTTGTTGTAATTTCACTATCAAGAAGTCTAATGGATCCTTTACGAATAATTTCTTCACGAATCCTGGATCTTTGTATATGGTCAATGATTTTTAATTCTTCCACGTTATGTCCAACAGCTTCTTCTTTTGAAAAACCCATTAATTGGCTCCAGACATCATTGACTTCAGAGATTTTTCCGTCTGACATCCTTGCAATAGATATGGCAATTGGACTGGCGCTAAATATTTTCGATAAACGTTCCTCGCTTTCACGCAATGCATCCACAGCTTGTTTGCGTTCGGTAACGTCACGAATGATCATAGTGGTGCGGGCATTTCCCTGTTGATCCTTGAATAATACGCTCGACATTTCAATGGGGAAAGGAGAACCATCGTTTCTAAACATCGTCAACTCGCCAAATGCATTGCCCGTCATTTTGCGTTCTTCAAGTAATACGCCGAGTCTTGGGTCGCTCGTGTCAATCAGTCCGTTTCGGCCAAGAGCGCAAATTTCGGCCTCTGTCCGTCCGAGCATCCTGCACGCGGCGGGGTTGGCACTCTGGATACTTCCATCTGGCGACGTTAACAAGATTGCATCCATACTATTTTGGAAGAAGGCGCGATACTTCTCTTCGCTTTCGCGCAGTTCCTCGACCAACCGGTTTTGTGCAATGGCGATCGCCACCTGGTTGGCTACCTCGCGTGCAAGATTAATTTTTTCATCGTCGAAATAGCTAGGAATTTCTGAATAAATACTGAATATCCCGATCAGGTTACCTTGTGAAAAAATTGGCAGGGAACACAGGGATTGCAAGCCATCCTTGAGCAAACTTTGAATTGCCGGCCTCGAATCTCCGAGTGCGCGCAGGTCGTTCATCAAGAGTAGCTGATTCTGTGAAAGGACTTGGATGATATCCTGGTATTGAGCGAGCGGGAACCGCCTGCCCTTTGGTATCGATGTTTCGTTGACAGTGCTCACGTCGAATATCACTGACTCATTTGTTCCCCAATCAATTAATGTGAGATTGACACGCTGGCAATCCATCAATTCACGGATATGACTTAATGCCGCAGCAACAATGCTTTCCACCGAATCAGCCGCCAGGATCGCTATATCAATTTCGCGCAGGATTTTCAGCCGCTGGTTCTGTTGTTCGATTTTTTCCTCCGCCCGCTTGCGCTCGGTGATATCGCGATTGATTGCAACGAAACCAATCGGCTTGCCTGTATTGTCTTTGACCAGCGACACCGATGCCATCACTGGAAATCGAGAACCATCTTTGCGGTTCTGGATTACTACACCTCTCCAGACTCCCTGTTCCAGCACGGTCTTGATAGCTTCTTTCCGCGTTGTGTCGATGTATTCGTTCTGAATAAATTCCCGCATGGGGCGGCCACTGACCTCCGCCGCTCTCCAGCCATACATACTTTCCGCCGCCGCGTTCCAATTCAGAATATTGAATTCCATGCCGGTTGAGATCAACGCGTCTGAGATATTATCGACCAGGCTGGCAAGATATGAGATGCGCTCATCATCCTGTTTGCGGGCGCTATCTTTGCTCGATTCAGCTTTCGCTTTGCTGGTCTTATCAATGCTTTGGGATTTTGCTTTCATGCCGTGTCTCCTTCGAAATTGCACATGGGAAGCGCCTAATCTATACTTGGATAATTGCCGAGTGGTTCTTTAGCCCCCCATTCCCTGAATGTAATCATTAACCATTAAGGGAGCGTAAATTATTAACTTCCCTCATGTCGTTGCGAGGAGGGTGCTCTTCCCGACGAAGCAATCTCCGTATCGTAGAGGGGGGATTGCTCACCTGCACTGGCGTGCGGCGCAAGTGTCGGGCGAAGAACAAAAGCGCCCTCGCTTTTACATCATCCACTGGTGAGTGAGGGAACTTATATTTTTACGAACCCTAAAGTGCAAAAATAGTATAGCACCTTACTGATTTCCGGCTGGAGTCGAAATTTTGCTGTTTCTTTATAACTTTGCAAAACCCTGCCTTGTTTCAAATTCCACAATTCAGATTTTAGCTTGCACTCAATCGGGTTGATGAATCAAACCCAATTCCGCAGCGAGTTGATAATATCTCTGCGCATTCGCTTGATCGCCGAGAGCTTCATACGAATGTCCCAAATTCACATAAAGGGATGGATAGAAATTCCTGACCCTCTCATCGTTGACCGCATCCGCATGGTTCAACGCCGTTTGATTCCAATGCAAGGTCGCTTCGGGAATCTCCTGAAATCGGGCAACGTAATGCGCGGCGATACAGGCTTCGTAATCATCTTTGTGATCATGCCAGGCTTGTTGGTATAACAAGCGAGCATCGTCAATGCGGTGCTCGAATTCGGCGCGAGCGCCTTCCATACATAGTTGAATAATGGGGTTGTTCAACTCCATTATTTCTTTTTGCCCGACTTTACCGTGGCTTTCTTCGAATTTTCAGCCACCCTAAACTTCACGATCCTGCTGATCAATTTCAACGGCATTGGTTTATCCAATGGGAATTGCACTGATCCTTTTGCGCCCTCGTAAATGGACAATTCCTTTTTAAATGCCTCGATCCCGCTGGGCGTGGGATAAAACCCGACATGCTTTTTAAAAGCCGCAAAATGGACCAGGTTGCCGTTCAGGAAGAAGGTTGGCATTTGATAACTGATCTTTTCCACCGCATCAGGCGCAGCGGCTTTTATGACCGCTCGTACTTCTTCCAGTATTTTTTGTATGTCTTTGGGGAAAGTCGCGATGTATTCATCAATGGAGTTAAAACCACTTTTAGCGCTGTCCATGATTTCTCCTTTTTATAATCAGTAGATCACGAAAAGGTGATACGAGGATGGCGAGAAACGACATCATCTAGGTCAAATAAATTTTCAACTGCCTGAGCGATCATTCGCGCCAACCGTCGTAAAGTCAACCAAAATTTGGAGAAAGGCTTGGTCG
>JACRBH010000059.1 GCA_016234535.1 Chloroflexota bacterium | reverse complement strand
TGGGTAAATCGCGATCACTTCACTCAAGCGATGCGCGACGGATGCGGTGGCTTCATTGCCATCAATAGTAACTACAGGTCGTTTCATTATTAATTACTCCTTTAGGAATATCTTCAACCTACAAGTTTATCACCCCTGAGAGCATTGGTTAGTTATAAATGACCCGAATATCCCTGAGAGTTGTCATATTTTGGACAAGAATTGTAGAAATAAAAAGTGACAGTCACCTGCAAGGTGACTGTCACTTTTTGGTGATTGTTATTTCAAACGCGACTTTGCCAATAGCAGCGCCGCCAGCGACTTGGCATCCGGCATCTCGCCTCTTTCTGCCATTTGAATTGCCTCTGCGAAAGGAAGTTTTTCCACGCTGAGAAATTCATCGGCATCCGCTTCGAGCGGATCATGTCTCAAGTCCCGCGCAAGATAGACATGCATGAACTCCGTCGAATATCCGGGCGCGAGATAAAAGTCGCCGATCTTTTCGATTCTATCTGCGGCGAAACCTGTCTCTTCGCGAATCTCACGCGCGGCGCAGACGGCAGGGTCTTCGCCTTCCTCCAATGTGCCGGCGGGCAGTTCGAGCAAGTCCATGCCTGCCGCATGACGATATTGCCGCACAAAAAGTAAATTGCCATCCTTATCCACTGGGACGATGATGACTGATCCGCCGTGTTCGATGATGTCAAACTTAGTTTCGCGTCCATCCGGTGTTTTGAGATAATCGCGGCGAATCAGAAAGGCGCGGCCTTTTAGCAGGATTTCTGAGCGAATAAATTCAAAGGGCATGGTGGGGTTTCCTTATGGTAATCTTAGACGAACTGCAAACGTCAGGAGACGTTTGATTCCATCATCTAATAAAAAAGCCCAGGCATTTGCCTGGGCTTTTTTATTTCAAATTAGGGTATTTGTAACTTTTGCCCGGCAGTCAATTGTGCTGAGATCGAAATATTGTTTGCAGAGGCAATCGCTGCGGGATCAACATCACCAAATTTGCAAGCCACACTGTAAACCGTTTCGCTTGAAGAGCCAACGGTGTAAGTGGTCGGGTGGGCGGCGAGTGCGCGGCTTCCGGGGAATGCTCCGCTTTGTGGAATGGTCAGCTTCTGATTCGGGAGATATACATCAGGGCTGGTAAGGCCGCTTGCACTGAGCAGGGCATCCGGGTCCACATTGAAACGGCGGGCAATACAATAGGGAAATTCACCGGCTTGCAAAACATAGGTCGCAGGGCGTACACCGGCAGGGACCGGTGTTGTGGTTGGTCCGCTGGGGGTGGCAACGACGGCTGTTGTGGCAACCGCATTGGTCGGGGTGCCGGGTGTGCTGGATGTTGGGGCAACTGTTCCCGCTTCAGGAGTGATGAGTGCTCCGGTTGAGACCGCTTGCGGGGTAACTGGTGTGCCGCCGTTTGCAACAGTCGTTTGTGCGGCCGCGGTCTGCTTCGCAAATTCCTCGATCATCGCCATTGGGTTTTCAACCGAGGGGAATGGTGAAACAAACAACCCGGTTGATATCAATGTCGGTGTTGCGGCTGGCGCATTGGATAGTGACTGCGTACATGCAGAAATCAACAATGTTGATACTACAAAAATGGAGATGACTAGCAGGACGCGTTGTTTATTACTCATGTTTTCTCCTCTTTAACAATTTAAGGGATGGTAGCACATGACCTTTAAAGCGTCAAGGCACTGCCATCATTGGCGATTTGTTCATATATTGTATGGTAATACCAGCTATATTTAACATACAAAATACCGCGCGGGGAATATTGTCATGATGTATCAATTTCCAAATTGATGTTCCAATGCGCGCGGAATTTCGTCACGCCAGCAGGTGTAATTGTGTCCGCCGCTGAACTCACGGTATGTCACATCGTAGCCGTTCTCACGCAGGATCGGCTGCAGGCGGCGGTTATCTTCCAGCAGCCAGTCGAAGTGACCGATATCCATCCATAGCTTGATCTGGCGGGATAGCTGGTAGTGGATCAAATCCACTGCCACAAAGTCGCGTCCCTCGGATTCGAACACGCCCGATTGACAGATCACTTTCCCGAAAATTTCAGGCATCCGCAAACCCGTATACATTGACATCAATCCGCCGAACGATGCGCCCAGCACGCCGTACGCGCCGGGATGTGTTGTGATATCCAGTAGATTTAATTTCCTGCGCGCCAACGGCAGGATGATATTTTCGAGCCACACGATGGTGGCATCGGAACAGGCATATTCCACTCCGCGGTGATCGCCGCCATTTTGCAGGAAGGCCATGGCGATGGGCTGGATCCGCTTTTTGTGGATGAGGTTATCCACGATGACGTTTAACTTTCCGCGCTCAAGATAATCTCCGCCATCGTATACAATGAGCAAAGGCACAGGCTCGCTGACAGGCGGGCGGTAAAAATACACGTCTCGCTGACCGTCGTCCGCGAGCATCCATGTGTCAACGAGGTGATGGGTCACTTTTCCGCGCGGAATATTCTTTTGGCGGATCGCCAGTTCTGTGGCGAAATGTTCAGGCATGTAAAAGAAATGATTGTAATGCCCGATGCCGTTATAAACCGTGTTTTTATTGAGCGGGTCTTCAATGCGTTTTTTTGTGCGTGGTTCGTAAAAGGCGTATTCAAGATAGGCTGTGCCCGCCAGTTCGATGGAATAGGCCCACAGTCCCTTATCAATACGTGACAACTTCTGGGGATTTTCTTCCCACGCATGGATGTCATCGATGAGATGCGGGGCGGTTTTGCCTATCCATAGAAAAGTGACCTGGTTTCCCTCGATGATCGGGTTACCATATTTTTTTGCGTGTTCGATAAGCGAGTGATTATTCATGTTTTTTGTAGTGCGACATTTATGTCGCCATTGATTAATGACTGAACGTTCCCATCAGTTCCGCATTTGCAAGGATATGACCTTCCATTGCGCCGAGCAATTCTTCCTTGTCTGGATTTGTGGATAATGAAAGCATGGTATCCAGGGCGTATAACTTGAAGAAGTAGCGATGCGTGCCCGAAGGCGGACATGGCCCATGATACCCGTTTGACCCTGAGGATGTCTTTCCTTGCAGGCTCCCGTCGCTGAGTTGCGGTATGGGAGGCGTACCCTCTTTCAGGTCATGGGTGGAAGCGGGGATGTTATACAAAACCCAATGGACCCATGTCCCCATCGGCGCGTCAGGGTCATCCATAATGAGCGCAAAACTTTGCGTGCCTGCGGGCGGATCGGTCCAGGTTAAAGCGGGAGATATGTCACGGCCATCGCAGGAGAAATCGGATGGAATTGCCTCTCCACTTTTGAAGGCGGGACTTGAAATCTCAAATGCCATTACGGCCTCCTCGGTTGATGATTGTGGAATTTGTGTTTCGGTTGGCAGGGCAGGTTCAGCAGGGGCGGGG
>JACRBH010000058.1 GCA_016234535.1 Chloroflexota bacterium | reverse complement strand
TTTCATAACATCATTGTATTCCATTCATCGAACATTTCCACCTGCCTGGCGGCTTTGGAAACCGGCAAATTTTTTAATTTACCGCGGACCTTTTCTTCCGAACTGTTTTTCGAGCGTATCCACCGATAAATGGATCATCGTCGGCCTGCCATGTGGACAGGTGCGCGGAGAATTACAGGCTTCGAGGTCATTCAACAACGCGCGCTGTTCCTCGCTCGTGAGGGTTTGTCCACCTTTGACAGCCAGCCGCTTGCAGACACGCGCCGCCAGTTTCGCCTCGACTTCTGTTTGCAGAGGCGTTTCATCCTCCTCAAAATCTTCCACCAAAGCCCTCAGCGCGGACGATGGGTCGCCGCCTGAAAACAAGACAGGCATGGCGCGCACCTGGAATGTGTTTGTGCCGAATTCCTCCACTTCAAAGCCGAAGTGATTCAAGAACGGCAGTTGAGCTGTCAACGCTTTCGCCGATTGCGGCGGCAGGGTCACGACTTCGGGCGCAAGCAATGACTGGGATGGGATAATTTTCTTTTCGTGCTGTGCCATCAACTTTTCAAACAATACCCGCTCATGCGCCGCATGTTGGTCAATCAAATACAATCCGTCCGGTCCCTCGGCTACGATATAAGTTGAACCAATTTGACCGATGAGCCTCAGTAGTGGAACACTTGCGAAAAATGGACTGACCGTTGACGGTTGACCATTGACCGTTTCTTCCGCATTCCGCATTTCGCCTTCTGCATTCTGAAACTGTCCACTGTCCACTGACAACTGATCACTGTCAACTGAATCACGCCCAAGACTCCAATCAATCCCCACCTCCCGCCGTTCCGTACTCCGCGCCCCACCCCATAACTGCGGTGAGACGGATGCCACAGGTGTGTATGCCAGCAATGCCTTGCGCGCTGACCTTTGCACGAAACTAAATATCCTATCCTGACTTCTAAACCGCACTTCCGCTTTGGTAGGATGCACATTCACATCCACATCTTCGGGAGCGACATCGAGAAACAAAGCCGTCAGCGGATAACGTCCCACCATTAACAAAGTGTGATAGGCTTGCAGCAAAGCCGTGGTCAACGAGAATTCCTGCACCCAGCGCCCATTGACGAAGAATGTGATTTCTTTTCGATTGGAACGCGTCAGCGAAGTTGGGCTGATAAAACCCGTCAACGACAAGCCTTCTTCGCGATCCATTACCTCGAGCATTTGCTTCGCCACGTCCACGCCGTAAAGCGCGGCAAGGATCGCGCGCCTGTCGCCGTCACCTGCGGTTTGTAAAGTTGCCTGTTTGCCGTCAGTGACTTTGAAGCGCACATTCGGATACGCCAGCGCGTAACGCGTGATTAAAGAATCGATTGCGCGTCTTTCGGTCACATCGGTTTTCAAGAATTTCAAACGCGCGGGCACGTTATAAAATAAATTTTCCACGCGCAGCACTGTGCCAACAGGCGCGCCGATTTTTTCAACTTTGCCCGCAATGCCGCCGTCCACTTTTAATCGCCCGCCTTCTTTGGCAGAGGAGACTCTCGAAGTGATGGTCATATTCGAGACTGAGCCAATCGAAGCGAGAGCTTCGCCTCGGAAACCCAATGTCGAAATGTGGAACAGGTCTTCGGACTGAATCAGTTTCGAGGTCGCATGACGCGCGGCGGCCAACTCCAGCTCGTCGGCTGGAATCCCGTGCCCGTCATCCGCCACTTCGATCAGAGTCCGCCCTGCATCCGCAATTGAAATGGAAATATTTTTCGCGCCGGCATCCAGCGCGTTTTCAGTCAACTCTTTCACAACAGACGCGGGGCGCTCGACAACTTCGCCCGCTGCGATCTGCGAAGAAACATCGGAAGATAAAAGACGAATGGGCATTGGCAGATTATAATCTCCGAATGCGATTCACAACCATTTTTTTCGATCTCGACGATACGCTGTATCCGCCCAGCACAAATTTGTGGCTTGCCATCAAACAGCGCATGAACGATTTTATGCGCGAGCGAATGAATATTCCAACCGATGAAATCCCGTCGCTGCGCGAAAAATATTATTTGCAGTACGGTACAACCATGCGCGGCTTGCAGGCAAATCATGAAATCAATACGGATGATTTCCTGGCTTATGTGCATGACCTGCCCCTCGGCAGTTACCTGACCCCGGACCCTGTCCAACGCTCAGTCATCGCATCGCTCCCGACCCGCAACCTGGTTTTTACAAACGCAGACATTTCCCACGCTGAAAGAGTCCTCGCCCGGCTCGACATCCGCGATCTCTTTTCCACCATCGTGGACGTGAACGCCGTCACGCCGTATTGCAAGCCCATGCCCGAGTCGTTCGAGATCGCCATGAAACTGGCCGGCGAGACCGACCCTTCGCGCTGTGTGATGATAGACGATCTCAGGCGCACAACGCGCGCGGCGCGTGAGGCCGGCATGTTCAGTATTCTATATGACGGCTCCTGGTCAGTGGACGATGCCGATGCGCATTTCACAGACTGGAATGAACTGGTGAATATTCTGGAAAGTCAGCGGTAGCGCGACTTTTATGTCGCTGCTGATTGTGGGGCGACATAAATGTCGCGCTACAAGGAAGGTGAAGGATATGGAATCAAATAAAGTTGTGATCGGAGCACTACTCTTTATTCTTTTAATCGTGGGCTCGAACTTCATCATGTACGCCATCGCGCGCGGCGCGGCGAAATCGAACCAGAAAAGCTTCCTCGAAACGATAAGCAAATCCATGAACACCTCCACACAAAATAAGGATAACTCGATGGATGAGCTGCATCAAAAGATAGAGGAACTTGAAAAAAACAGGAAAGAGTAAATATTCATTCAGAGACCCTAAAGGTTTTACCGAAATCCCCGACAGGGGAAAACCTTTAGGGGCTCGGTTTCATACTCTTACAGAAATCGTACAAAGAATTCAGCAAACGTTAATCCCTGAGTGGTATCTTCATGGGAATATAAGCCAAAAAATCGGAGGCTATTTTGAATAATACGTTAAAGAATACTTTAATTGTTCTGGTTGTGGTCGTGATCGCGCTCGGCTCATTCGCGGGCGGGTTTGCGACCGGGCATTTCCTGCCCATTCCCGGTTTACAAAGCTCAAATGCGGCCGTGCCATCCGCGTCAGCGCCTGAACAGCAATCGGCCACTCCTGCGGAATTGGAAGCCACCTTCGCGCCTTTCTGGGAAGTTTGGAACCTTGTCCACGAAAACTATGTGGATCAACCTGTGGACGATGTGAAGCTGATGCGCGGCGCGATCAGCGGCATGATGGACACGCTTAAGGTTGGGAGAAATTATTACTATGATCCTGAGACCATGACGGCGCAGAACGAGGCTCTGAACGGCAAGGATTACGAGGGCATCGGCGCATACGTTGACGTGGACGGGGACTATCTCACGGTCATCAGTCCCATCAAAGGCTCACCCGCAGATAAAGCCGGGCTGCGCCCCGGAGACCAGATCATTGCGATTGACGGCGTGGATATGACCGGCGTTTCCCCGGAAGATGCGCGCCAGAAAGTGCTTGGTCCTCACGGCACAGAGGTCGTATTGACGATATTCCGCGAGGGCAAAAACGCCCCCTTCGATGTAACGATCACGCGCGCCAAAATCATCACTCCGCTGGTTACCTACGAGATGCGCCCTGACGGCATCGCCTATATCCGCTTGAACACTTTTGGCGATACCGCCGACCAGGAATTAAAAGATGCCATTGCTGAATTACAGGCCCAAAATCCGAAGGGCTTGATTCTGGATCTGCGTTATAACGGCGGCGGCTATCTGGAGCAGGGAATTTCTGTCGCATCTGAATTTCTGCCCAAAGACAAGGCTGTTGTCTATGAAAAATTCGGCGATGGCAATCTCAAATCATATGAGTCGATTGGCGGCGGGACCGCTTTGGACATCCCAATGGTGGTGCTCGTCAACGAAGGCTCCGCCTCCGCGTCTGAAATTGTGGCGGGCGCGCTTCAAGACTATGGCCGCGCAAAATTGATCGGCACACAAAGCTATGGCAAAGGTTCCGTTCAAAGTTTCATCATGCTTCAAAACGACGAGGGCGCTGTCGGCGTCACAGTGGCGTTATGGCTTACTCCCAACAAACGCTCCATTGACAAGCTTGGCCTGTCACCCGATATCCTGGTGAACATCACACAGGCCGACTACGATGCCAACCTTGATCCGCAATTGGATGCGGCGGCGCAAACATTGCTGGCAATTGTTAACGGTGACCCACTCCCAACCTCCATGCCTTCCCCGACACCGACAGCCACGCCGGTACACGCACCGTAATTCTCTTATCTTCCCGCAGGTTCGACGGGCATCAAGCCTGAGTTACCACCGGAACTTGCGGGAGATTTTTGCGTAAGATAGAGTAGCTCACCTTACGCAGTGTCGTTCTGAGTAGACCACGGCGAAAAACGTCGTTCAAAGCCAAAGAAACAAAAGCGACTTTCGTAGCGCGACATTTATGTCGCCTGCAAGCCAGCGAACTAACTGCCGCGCTACAGATTCTTATTTCGTAGTATCGCTTAGTTTATGGTAGTGACCCTCAGCGCACTGGCGCTCAGGGTGATGCGCTTGAAAATGTTAAAGTATGTAACGTGTGAAAGTAACAAGCTATATAAAATAGAAAGGAGAGTATTCTCATGTTTTACTTTAGTCCCACCTACCTGATATATATGATTCCCGCCTTCATCATCATGGGACTCACATCATGGTACGTCAAATCAGCTTATAACAAATGGAGCCGTGTGCAGGCTTCAAGCAGGCTGACCGGTGCGCAGGCCGCGCAGCGGTTAATGTCAGCCGGCAATTTGTACGGTGTGCAGCTTCAAGGCACAGCCGGCAATCTTACCGATCACTACGACCCGCGCAATAAAACGCTTTTTCTTTCACAGGGCGTTGCCAATGTCGCTTCGGTTGCTTCGGTTGCCATTGCGGCCCATGAACTTGGACACGCCATGCAGGATGCGGAGGATTATTTCCCGCTGCGATTCCGCTCCGCGTTGGTGCCGGTCGTCAACATCGGCTCGAACCTCGGCTGGTACCTGATCATGATCGGCCTGTTCCTGCGCTTCACCGAACTGGCCTGGCTGGGTGTGCTCGTCTTCGCCGGCGGAGCGGTCTTCGCACTGGCAACCCTGCCCGTGGAATTTAACGCATCAGCCCGCGCGAAGCAGCTGCTCGTGCAAACCGGCATCATCCAAACTGACGAAGAGCAGCGCGGCGTCAATGCGGTCCTTAACGCCGCCGCGTTGACCTATGTCGCCGGGCTCATCACTGCCATTTTGCAATTACTGTATTACGTTACGCTTGTCGGCGGCACGGGGCGGCGCAGAGGTTGATCGTGCGCAGTAGTGCGTCCGCAGTGATGCCCTGAATAGTGCGGCGAAGGGTCTCTAAGCAAAGCGGCTCAGAACGACACTACGTAACATTAGTAACCGGAAAATTCCATCCCCCAGGTGCAATGCACTCTCAAGAAGGCAGATGTCGACGTCTGCCTTCTTTTGTTTTTATGTATAATACCTGTCTATGAAGAAATTCTTCGTCATTATCATCGTCTTCCTGGGGATTGCAGTTATAGCGATCAGTTTTACCGAACTTGAAACCATCATCCGAACGTTGCAGCACGCACATTTGGGATTTTTTATCCTCGCGATCCTGATTCAAATTACCTGGTTCATCGTCATGGGGCGAATGTATCAATCCATTTATCATCTGCTTGGCATAGACGAAGCAATCCTGACGCTTAGCCGAATTGCCACAGCGGCGAACTTCATCAACGTGGTCGCACCAACTGCCGGCGTAGGCGGGATCGCACTCTTCGCGTCCGAAGCCCGCCGGCGCGGACATCCTGCCGGGAAGGTAACGGTCGCCGCGGCCTTATTCCTTCTGCTGGATCAGGCTGCGTTTCTGTGCGTTTTGTCAGTGGGGTTGATCGTGCTTGTGCGCCGCAACAATCTTACAGGCGGCGAGATTTCGGCGTCATTTTTCCTGCTTGTGACGGCCATTGTTTACGCATTTGTTCTATACCTTGGGTATCGCTCGGAGGAAAAACTTGGGAGCCTGCTTGCAAAAATAGCGCGGATGGTCAACCGGGTTGTAAAGTTTTTTCGCAAGGAGAATTACTTGAGCGAAACCCGCGCGCATGAATTTGCCCATGAAGTATCGGAAGGTTTTTCCGGGCTTACCGAACAACCGACCAGCCTGGTCAGGCCGGTCATGTGGGGGATTCTGGGAAAGGCCCTGTTGATGTGCATCCTCATCTGCGCGTTCCTTTCCTTTGAAGTACCTTTTTCAGCGGGCACCATTATCGCCGGCTTTTCGATTGCCTATCTTTTTCTGATCGTTTCCCCCACGCCTTCCGGGATTGGAATCGTGGAAGGTCTCATGCCCCTCGCGCTCTCCTCGTTACGCGTGGATTGGAGTCAGGCAGTGGTGATCACCCTCACATACCGCACCGTCACATTTTGGGTTCCGTTCGGCATCGGCGCATGGGCGTTCCGCTCCCTGCACACCGGCGGGGAACAGCCGTCAACGAATGGGGTGAAGTAAATAATCCATTGAAACATTTACAGCAATTACTCGATTATTGGAAACAGGACGAGAACACCTCGCCGAATTTTTCTGCGTGGAGAACGACTCCGCCGCGCGCGGCGCAGACGCATCCCTTCCCGACCGATCTGCCTGTTCCGCTTCGAGAAGCATTATCCACCCGCGGCATCGACCGGCTCTACTCCCACCAACTCTCCGCCTGGAATAATGCGCGCGCTGGAAAAAATATCATCCTCGCCACCAGCACCGCCAGCGGAAAGACTCTCGCCTACAACCTGCCAGTGCTTGCGGTCATGCTTCAAAACCCCGAAGCGCGCGCATTGTATTTATTCCCAACCAAGGCATTAGCCCAGGATCAGTTATCAGTAATCAGTAAACAGTTGTCAGTTTTACGAACACTGATGACTGATAACTTATCACTGGTCACTGGCATTTACGATGGCGACACCTCTCAATCCGCCCGCTCATCCATCCGCCGCAACGCGCGCATCGTGCTTTCAAACCCAGATATGCTTCACACGGGAATTCTGCCGCATCATTCCAACTGGAGCGATTTTTTCAGCAACCTGAAATTCATCGTCATTGACGAAGCCCATACCTATCGCGGCGTCTTCGGCTCGCACGTTGCCAATGTGATTCGCAGGCTCAAACGCGTGGCTGAGTTTTACGGCGCGCACCCGCAATTCATTCTGGCATCAGCCACCATTGGAAACCCAAAGCAACTTGCTGAAAATCTCATCGAAGAACAGGTTGAATTAATTGACAACGACGGCTCATCACGCGGCGAACGTCATTTCATTATCTACAATCCGCCGGTCACAGATCATTCACTTGGGTTAAGAAAAAGCAGTCTGCTCGAAAGCGTACGCCTCGCAACAGATCTTTTGAATCATAATATTCAATCTGTTGTCTTTGCGCGGACAAGGCGAAGTGTTGAAATCATTTTGACTTACTTGCAGGAGGATAAGAAAGAAGAAAGAAGAAAAAATGCAAGCGGTGACCTCTTTCCTCTTTCTTCTTTCATTAGGGGTTATCGCAGCGGCTATCTCCCTTATCAACGCCGCGAGATCGAACAAGGATTACGTGACGGTTCTGTCAAAACTGTCGTAGCCACCAACGCGCTTGAATTGGGAATCGACATCGGCGGGCTGGGCGCGGCAATCCTCGTCGGGTATCCGGGCACCATTGCAAGCGCGAGACAGCAATCGGGTAGGGCAGGCCGCGGGGACGATCCAGCCGTGTCGGTGCTGGTCGCGTCGCCGAATCCGCTTGACCAGTTCCTCGCGCATCATCCAGAATATTTCTTCGGCAGTTCGCCGGAACAGGCGCTCCTCAATCCGAATCATTTGTTGATTTTGTTGGAGCATTTGCGCTGCGCCATGTTCGAACTTCCATTTCAAAAAGGCGATGGCTTCGGAAGCATCTCCGATGAACTGCTCGATGAATATCTCGAATTTCTGGTTGCGAATCAAGACGCGCATTTCTCGGACGAAAAATATTTTTGGATGAAGGATCAATATCCCGCCGCAAATATTTCACTGCGTTCCGCATCGCCGCAAAGCATTGTTCTGCAAAGCGTGACCGAAGACGGCAGACCGTGGACGGTGGGAACAGTCGATGGAGAAAGCGCCGCCTGGATGGTTCACCCCGGCGCGATATATATGCACGAAGGCCAGCAATATTTTGTGCAGGAATTCAATCTCGAACACCAGCTCGCGCAGCTTGTTCCCGTCGGTCTCGATTATTACACCGAAGCGCAAAGAAGCTCGGAGATCGAAGTGTTGTCCCAGCAGGATCAAGCCGCCGTCCCCGGCGGCGAAAAATGTTATGGTGAAATTCAGGTGACAACACAAGTTGTCGGCTTCAAAAAAATCCGCTGGTTCACTTATGAAAATTTGGGCGAAGAACCGCTGGATATGCCTCCGTCCGAATTGCAGACGACCGGCTATTGGCTTTCTCTTTCCGAAGAAACAGTCTCGCATCTGCGCGACGCTGGGAACTGGTCCAACGACCCAAACAATTACGGCCCTGACTGGCAGAGAATCCGCGACCGCGTGCGCGCACGTGACAGCTATCAATGCCAGGTCTGCGGCGCAGTCGAAAGCGGACGTCAGCACGAGGTTCATCACAAGATTCCATTCCGTACATTTTTCAGGAGTCCCAAGTCTCCAGACTTGGGTGATGCAAAGTCAGGAGACTTTGCACTCCAACATGCCAATCGCATGGAAAACCTCACCACCCTTTGCCCAACCTGCCATAAAAAAGTGGAACAAAACGTCCGCATCCGCAGCGGACTCGCCGGACTGGGATTCGTTCTCGGCAACCTTGCTCCGCTCTTCCTCATGTGCGATCCGCGCGACCTGGGAATCCACACCGACCCGGTTTGGAAACCCGCCAACAACATGCCGTCTGTCGTCCTGTATGACCACGTTCCCGCGGGAATTGGTTTCAGCCAAAAATTATTTGAAATCCATGACGAGTTAATTCAACGCGCGTTTGAACTGGTCAATGCCTGTGAATGCGAAGACGGTTGTCCCTCATGCGTAGGTCCCGGTGGTGAAAATGGCATTGGGGGGAAAGTTGAAGCCTTGGAGATTCTGAAACAATTGCAATAATCAAGTAGTTCTATAACTTGAGTTTAGTGTTCAAAAAAACTTTGCCGCGAATTTCACTAGTTGACGCGAATTGTCCAAAAAAATCAGCGAAAATCCGTGTAATTAGCGGCAAAAAACGATGAAACAAGAGATGCAAGCACCAACTCTAAACTCAAGTCTATAATGGTTATAACCAAAAAGGAGAAACACCATGAAATGGATCACACGTTCCCACGTTCACGTTGACCGGGTCGCATGCCCGTGGCTCATCACCCGCTTTATCGATTCCGAAGCGGAATTTTTATTCGTACCTGCCAATCAAATCGAGAAAGCTGCCAAGGAGACTGGCGCGATTCCATATGACACGCCCGGCGTCGAACTTGGTCATGTGGATGGACGCTGTTCATTCGAGTCCATCATCGTCAAGTATGGGCTCAAGGAACCGGGACTTTTGCGTCTGGCAAAGATCGTCCACGCGGCGGATGTAGCCGAGGATATTGACACCGATCCCATCGCGCGCGGACTCGAAGCCATCGCCAGCGGATATAGTCTGCGCTTTCCGGAAGACCTTGAAAACATTGAAAATCAATTTGAAGTGTACGATGCGTTATATGCCTGGTGTCGTTTGGATGTGGCGAGGAAATAAGATCATTATGTCGTTGCGAGGGCGCTCCTGACCTTTGCCCGAAGCAACCTCCCTCTTAATTGTAGATTGCTTCGGGCAGAAGAACACTGCCCTCGCAACGACATGCCACAGGAGTTGTTATGAAAACAAACAATCTATATTTGTTAATCGTTCTTTTGATGGCCACACTTGCGTGCAGTGTTTCAGGAGTTGGTGTTACGGAACCTCCCGCTTCCCTGCCCATCTCTGCAACTGCGCCTGCATCCACCACAGTTCCAGCCTTCACCCCAATTCCCACCCTCACACCCGCCGCACCGACTGTCCCGCCGCCAACGCCGGTGCTGAGTCAGACAGTATCCATGCAGTCAACGCCGTTCAGCGAATCGAGCGCCGCGCCTGTATATACGATCACAGCGCAGATTCCCAACCTGCAAGGGTCAGGCGATTCGCGTGTGACAACCTTTAATACACTCTTGAATCAAATCGTTCAGGATCAGATCGATCAATTTAGAAGTGACACGCTTTCCTTTGCGTCCAATCCACCCATTGCAGCGGGCAGCAGCTTTGACATGCAATATTCCGTTATCGGTCAGCGCGGAGATGTTTGGAGCATCAAGTTTGACATCTCCTACTACGCGGATGGCGCGGCGCATCCCGGTCACTCCAGCATTACCTTGAACTATGATCTTTCAAGCGGAAGTGAAATCCACCTGGACCAGCTTTTCTTTCCCGGCTCGCCTTACCTTCAAGTGATCTCCGACAACTGTAGAACACAACTTGCAGCCCGCGACATTGCTTTTGATATGTTCTCGTCAGGCGCGGACCCGCTCCCTGAAAATTACCAGCGCTGGAATATTTCAGATGAAGGCTTGATTATTACGTTCGATGAATACCAGGTTGCGGCTTATGCGGCGGGACCGCAAATTGTAACGATTCCATTCTCTGAGCTGCAAGGTACTATCAATCCACAAAGCGCGGCCGGGTTATTTGTTCAATAAATCAAGGTGACAGTCACCTATCATAGGATCCCCGCCATGACACATCAACGCGACATCTCCCTGCTTTTTTCCACACGCATCATCCGCCTGTTTTGCTACGGATTTCTTTCGGTTGTGCTCGCTCTTTATCTCGCCGAAACAGGTTTCGATGAAAAAATGATCGGTCTGCTTTTTACGCTGACATTGGCAGGCGACGCCGGCATCACATTATGGCTCACCACCCACGCGGATCAGTTCGGGCGTAGAAAAACCCTTTTGATCGGAGCCCTGCTCATGGTCGGAGCGGGAGCCGTGTTCGTCATCACGCATAATATTATTTTGTTAATGGCGGCGGCCATCATCGGCGTCATCAGCCCCAGTGGAAATGAGATCGGCCCATTCCTCTCGGTTGAACAAGCAGGCTTGACTCAATTGATTCCCAACGAAAAGCGTACAAAAGTTTTCGCATGGTATAACATGGTTGGTTCGTTCGCAACTGCAACAGGCGCGCTTGCGGGCGGGTGGCTCGCGAAGATTTTGCAAAGCAGCGGCTGGACTCAACTCGAATCCTATCGCCTTGTATTGATGGGCTACGGCCTCGGCGGAATTTTGCTTTTGATTTTATTTTGGGGAGTATCGTCCGCAATCGAAGTAACTGATACAACCAGTGAAGTAAAAAAAACTCTTGGCCTGCATCGCTCGCGCAGCGTTGTATTTAAATTGAGCGCTCTCTTTGCGCTGGATGCCTTCGCCGGCGGCTTGATCGTGCAGAGCATGATCGCTTATTGGTTCCATGTCAAATTCGGCGTAGACTCGGGAACGCTTGGCAGCATCTTCTTCGGAGCAAATGTACTCGCGGGGATTTCGGCATTGCTGGCCGTGCCGCTCGCCGCAAGGATCGGATTGATCAACACGATGGTCTTTACGCACATCCCGTCGAATATTTTATTGATACTCGTCCCCCTGATGCCAAGCCTGCCCCTCGCCATTGGACTTTTGCTTCTGCGATTCAGCATCTCGCAAATGGATGTGCCCACGCGTCAATCTTACACGATGGCTGTTGTGGCCCCCGACGAGAGATCCGCCGCTTCGGGTGTGACTGCCATTGCCCGCTCTGTTGGCGCGGCCATCTCCCCGATGTTGACAGGATTATTTTTCAGCATTCCCATATTATTCAACGCCCCGCTCTTCCTCGCCGGCGGACTTAAGATCGTTTACGACCTTTTATTGTTCAGGGAATTTCGCTCTGTCAAACCACCGGAAGAAAAGTAGGGGCGAGGTCACCTCGCCCCTACCTACGATCTTCCATGCAGCAGATTCAAGATCAACAACGATGAGCCCTGAATAACCAGCGCAGTCAATACCGCAGCTCCGAAAGAAACAGTAAGGCCTGTCTTTTCGATCAACAGACTCAACACAATAAAAAATCCCGTAAACGCGAACATCCCATACAGCAGTCCGCGCAGCACATGCGCCGCCGCGGCCGCGCCTTGATGCCGGTGCGCGAAGATCGTCAGAATGGTGACATACAGGGGAATGGTGGTCAGCAGTCCCGTTAAGCGTGAACCGATCAGCGGCGCGATACCTGTCAGCAGCAGAATGAAACTTGTCCCAATCAAAATACGGAATGGAATATCCCATTTACCCGGCTTTTCTTCGCTTTCTATTATTACTGTATCGTTAGGCATAAGCCACAAACCAAGCAGAATGACCGCGGCAACCATGAAAAAGACAGGCAGGAGCGGTAAAGTAAAGTTTTGCAAAATTGCAGTGCTCGTTGCAAAAACAAGCAGGCTTCCCGTAATGGCAACCTGCCACCGAAATTTCACAGCCAGCCAGGAATAGGTCAAGGCATACGCCACGAGCGACAGTCCGCCGCTCAACACGCCGAGCGCGGCATTCGCCGCAAAAGCTGAACTATGACTGAGCGCCACA
>JACRBH010000053.1 GCA_016234535.1 Chloroflexota bacterium | reverse complement strand
GATCAAGACCTGCCGATAACACTTGCGCGCCCTCCTCTTGCAGGCGCATGAGCGGGACGTAGTATTCAAGGTCTTCCACTCCCTCCGCAACGAGAGTGGCAATGATTTTATTTTGCAGGCGCATAAGATTCTCCTCACACTCATATAAGTGACAGTCACCTTTGCAAACACTTCGTAGTGAAGTGGGGCGGGCGAGGTGACTGTCACTTTGTTTACTCACCGATAATTTTTACAAGTACTCGCTTCTTCCTCTTGCCATCAAACTCGCCATAAAAGATTTGTTCCCATGTGCCAAAGTCAAGCTGACCGTTTGTAACAGCTACAACAACTTCCCGTCCCATGACCTGACGTTTCATGTGCGCGTCGGCATTGTCTTCGCCTGTATCATTGTGGCGGTATTGACCTACCGGCTCGTGCGGCGCAAGTTTCTCCAGCCACTTTTCATAATCGTGATGCAGCCCGCTTTCATCGTCATTGATAAAAACGGACGCGGTGATGTGCATGGCGTTCACAAGCAGCAGCCCGCTTTGAATGCCGCTTTCCCGCAGGCATTCTTCAACCTGCGACGTTATATTGATAAAGCCGCGCCGGGCGGGGAGGTTGAACCACAATTCTTTTCGGTAGGATTTCATATTCGTTATGCCTTTGTCGAAAGTGCAAATAGACAGGGATAGTATCCCTGTCTCTCAAACTTATTCAAACCACTTCTCATCCAGCGCAGGCCATTCATCAGATTGGTCGGCGCGGTCTTCCCAATTTTCCTTGCCGCTCCATTCTTCGATTTTGATTGCGTAGACAGACGTGGCGCGTAATTCCTTGTCTGTGATCTCGCGGTATTCTTTGCCTGCGTTCATGGCGGGAAAGTATTTGGAGATCAATCCATATAATAATTTTTTTGCTTCTGTCGGATCGATGATCACTCTCGCTGTGCCGAAAAGGATGACACTGCGAAACTGAAGCGAGAATTCAAGCGCCACATTAGATGGAAGCAACTTCCCCAACTCGCTCGCTTCCATGCTGACCTTTGGGTTGCTCTCGACATTCGAGCGGACTCGCCCCGCGATATTGGAGTGAAAAACGATCTGATGATTTTCCTCGTCATACCAAAAAGTGGTTGGGTTGAGAAACGGCTGGTTGTCCACGGATGTGGCAATGTGGCCGACCTGCGCTGTCTTGAGAAAGGCACGTATCCAGGCATCGTCTTTTGTGAGATACGGTCTGCGTTGAAATGCGGTGGGGGATTGGTTTTCGTAATTACGAGACATGATTTGTCCTGCCTGAATATCGTTTATCGGTCATCAACCAGCAGGCGCTTGTACCATCGCCATTGAAGGATGATCCCTATGACAAAGGAAATAAAAATGAGCACCCAGCCCCAAAGCATGATGTTGCCGAATGTAAAAAGGATAAAGTAAACGGCCACGGCGGTCGTTATCGCTCCCAGCAATGTCACTTCGACCGCGATCAGGTTGGCAATGCTGAAAGGCTTGTCAGTTGGCGGGATGGTTGTTCCGCGCCATTTAAAAGCCGACTTGATCTCGGGGTGCGCCTTGATGTAAAAATCCTTGAGTTGATTCATGGCCTGCACAGATTCATGCCAGGCGGCGCGCAGGCGGGCGAGCTGCGCGATGGTCAGTGCACCGAGGATGGTCAGGAATAGGAACAATATCGCAAACGCGGGTGAGACACTCTTCAAATTATCTGTTGCAAATTGAGTACCGAGGATGGCCGCCACAATCGAACCGACTGAGACAAAGTAGAAAGAGGCGACGCGCGAACGGTCTTCATTCGCCTGAAAGACCGTATTGGCGATGTACTCATATTCAGCCGCCAAAAGGTCTTCAGGATTCAAAGCGGGGTCAGGTTTTAACTTTGGCACACATCCTCCGTTTTATTTGTGATCATTCCTTGAATGGAAAAGCCTCCCACGCGGGAGGCTTCCAGATTTTATCAGGCCTCGAATGCCCATTCGCCTTTGCGCATCAGGGGCTCGCGCGTGCCATCCTGTTTGATACCGTCAATGTCCATTTCTGGAGAGCCAATCATGAAGTCCACGTGGTTGAGGCTGACGTTTCCACCAGCGGAGATAAACTCCTCGTCGTTCAACTCCTCTCCGCCCGTCAGAGTGAAGCGGTAGGCCCGTCCAATGGCAATGTGACAGGATGCGTTCTCGTCGAATAAAGTATTGTAGAAAAGATGTCCGCGTTGGGCGATTGGAGAACTGGCAGGTACGAGCGCAACTTCACCAAGCCGATGCGAGCCTTCATCGGTATCCACAAGTTTTTGCAGGGCGTCTTCACCCTTCTTCGCGCTGACTTTTACCACGCGCCCGTTTTCAAATGTTACCTGAAAATCCTCGATCAACGTGCCCGCATAGCTCAATGGAAAAGAGGACGTGACGACGCCATCGGCGCGGTTTCTATCAGGCGTTGTAAAGACTTCTTCAGTGGGCATGTTGGCTGTGAATGCCACGCCATTCTGCGCCATGGACTGCGCGCTGATCCAAAGATGTCCATTCGGAAGCCCGAGTGTAAAGTCAGTGCCTGGCGCGGAGTAATGCAGGGCAGTGTATTGTTTGGCCTGCATATATTTTGCGCGCTTGCGCAAGGTGATGATATGCTCCTGCCACGACGCAATTGGATCGGGACGGTCGATGCGTGTGGTTTCAAAAATGGCTGTCCATAATTTTTCCTGCGCTTTTTCTGGGGAGAGTTCGGGGAAAACTTTTTTCGCCCAATCTTCGCCAGCAGCGGCCACTACGCACCAATTGATCGCATTGGCGGAGACCTTTTCACCGATCTTGCTGAAATGCTGTAAATGAGTCTTTTGAATCATTCCAACCACTTCGGGGTCGAGGCCGCCAAGCAGGTCCGGGTTCGAGCCTGTAATCGAAAGCAGCGCGTCGCCGTTCCCGATCATTCTCATTACCGCATCGATCTGCCAGATGGAATATTCATCAAACGAATCGCGCGGCGCATATTGAGCGCGCAGGCGCAGCATTTCCTCGTCGCCCCAAAGCACATCCACATACCTTGCGCCAATGCCATATGCCGCCTTCGCAACTTCACGCACCAATGGCGCGAACTGATGCGGCACGCCGCGGGTCGCTCCCAGATTGATGATCAAACGCTGTCCGCTGCGAATATTCAACCCGACTTTTACAATTGCTTCGGCATACTTCTGCAACATTTCCTGATGTGTTCTTTCAATCATAAACCCTCGATGCGATGGAATTTTCCAAGTATAGCACGGACGATTATTATTTTTGTTTTTTTTTGCTTGATGAAAAGCAGCGCATCTTCTCCGACCTTTGACCTGCTCTTTCATCCCAGACAGGATTCAACGCTGTTGGTTTTTCCCTCCCTTCCGCAGCGTGACTTTCCTTCTACATTCGGGTATATATTGGTGATAACTAATGGAGGCTTGCATGGTCACAGTGGAAAGAGTGGATACATCCAATAAAAAGCAGGTAAAGCGTTTTGTGGAACTGCCTCGTCGCATATATGCAGATTGCCCTCAATGGGTCCCACCGTTGAACATCGACGCGTATAACCAGTTGAACCACAGGAAGCATCCATTCCATGAACATTCCGATGTGGAATTTTTTCTGGCCGTGCGGGATGGCCGCGATATTGGGCGGATTGCTGTAATTGAGAATAAACCCTTTAACGATTATCACAAAACAAAAAAGGCTGATTTTTATCTCTTCGAATGTGAGAATGATATGGAAACTGCCACAGCCTTATTCAATACCGCTTTCGATTGGGCAAAGAATCGCGGATTGGATACGATCATCGGCCCCAAGGGAATGGGACCATTGGATGGATATGGTGTTTTGATTTTCGGCCATGAACACCGCCAGACCATGACCATGCTCAATTACAACCATGCCTATTATCAACAATTGGTGGAGGCACAGGGGTTTGAAAAGGAGGTTGATTTTGTTTCCTGTTATTTGCCAGCCGACAAATTCAAAATCCCCGAACGCGTGGAAAAGATTGCCGAGCGCGTCATGCAGCGCGGTCATTTGGAAGTGAAGAGATTCAAGAATAAAAAGGAATTGGTCTCATGGGCAGATCGGATCGGGGTGGCTTACAACAATGCCTTTGTCAACAACTGGGAATATTATCCGCTCTCGCAGCGTGAAATTGATTTCGTTGTGGAAAACATCATGACCATCGCCGATCATCGTTTAATTAAGATCATTACGCATGGCGAAGATGATGTGGTCGGATTCCTGTTTGCATTCCATGATGTCTCCGCTGCGCTGCAACGCGCAAAGGGAAAGCTCCTTCCTTTTGGCCTGCCTGACCTGCTC
The DNA here is from genome assembly GCA_016234535.1 of Chloroflexota bacterium. GTDB lineage: Bacteria > Chloroflexota > Anaerolineae > Anaerolineales > Villigracilaceae > Villigracilis. The sequence continues at coordinate 31,131 of JACRBH010000053.1, read as the reverse complement.
CTTGAAATGCGGCGGACGAAAACTGTTGCCGTGAATGGCATGGGAATTTTGCCTGAATTTCAAGGGCATGGCGGCAATGCTCTTTTGTATTATGCGATGGGGAAAACATTGTTGGAGTTTCAGCAATTCGTCCACGTGGAAATGACGCAGGTTGCAGAAACCACCGAGCAAATGCGCGCAGATTTGAAGAACCTGAACGGCGTGGAATATAAGAATAACCGCGTTTATCAAAAGAAAATCTGATAATAAGTCGAAAGTTGAAAGTTGAAGGTCAAAGGTTACGTGTCCAACCTTCAACCTTACCCGGAGTCCCCATGCGCCACCCGCTTGAATTCATTCCACAAAATTTGCGAAAGCCGATGTTTTATACATTCTTCGCATTAACCATTTTGATCTTCGGCATCTTCAGTCAGTCTGAGCAATATCTACGGACATCTGCCGCTCCCAGCGGAATCGTCTCTTTTGAACTGGCGCGCGACTTGAAAACATCACAAGCCATTGTAGATTCGTGGGATGTCAACGCGCGGCTTGTTGCTGCGTTCGGTCTCGGTTTTGATTATCTATTCATGCCCGTTTACGCATTCGCGCTGTCTCTTGGGTTATTACTGGCCATGAATGGAAAATCAGGCGGCTATCATTACTTCGCGGCATGGATGGGTTGGGGGGCATTTACGGCGGCGCTATTTGATGCGGTGGAAAATTATGCCCTTTGGAATGTGCTGGTGAACGGTGCTGCCTCGCCGTATCCCCAAATCGCGGCGTTGTGCGCAAGCGTGAAATTCACCTTGTTAATCTTTGGGTTGATCACTGCTTTGGCGGGCAGGTTCGTAAAGAGGTGAAAAAAGCGGACGTTACGAAACGTCCGCTTTTTTTTCGCCCATCTCAAATTTCAATGGCGCAACTGTCTTTTGTTCAGGATTGGCGCCACCTTCGGTTTTACTCAGCGGCAGAATCACATGGAAGTGGCTGCCGGGAAAGTTGATCTCATCGTAACCCGGGCTTTCCACGTAAATGCGCCCCCCGTGCGCTTCGACAATTCCTTTTGCGAGCGCCAGTCCCAGCCCTGCGCCGCCGCCTTTGAAGCGGGTTTTGCTTGTAGAGTGTTTGGTCAATTCGCCGGGCTGGTAGAACTTTGTAAAAATGATCTCGCGGAAATTAGGGTCAACGCCCACGCCGGTGTCGCTGACAACGATTTCAACCCCGCCATTGGGCAGGTTGACAATCGAAGGGATATGGTGCCCGCTAATGATGATCCTTCCATGATTCGGCGTGAACTTGGTCGCATTGCGGATCAGATGGTGGAATAATTTTCGTAACAAGTTTGGGTCTGCGGTTACATCAGGCAGCGGGGGAAGGTCGACTTTTATGGTTTGCTTTCGTTCCTTCAAGGATTGAGCCTGTTCGACGCATATCTCCTGGATCAGGCGTCCCAGTTTGACCGGCTGGATGTGCGGCTTAAGGGAGCGTGCGTCTATCTGTGCGATGTCGAACATCGAGTCCATCACTTCGTGCAGGCGCATTGTGCCTTCGTGGATTCCGTTCATAATGCGTTTGTAATTGGGGTTAAGGCTGGCATCTTCGAGCAGCATTTCCGTGTAGCCTTTGATGACTGTCAACGGCGTGCGAAGTTCATGCGATGCAATGCTGATGAAATCGGATTTGGCCTTGTCGATGCGCTCGAGGTCTTGATTGTTCTTCTCCAGCGCCCGCCGCGCGGTGCGGAGTTCATTGTTCAGGCGCATCAGGTTGTCGACCAGCCGGGCATTCTCCAGCGCCACCGCGGTTTGACTCGCATGGGAACTCAATGTGTTCAGGTCTTCCTTTGTGTAGCGGTTGCCGTTCAACTTTGGGCCAAAGGCCAGCAGGCCGATCCATTGCTTCTTGGCGAAGATGGGAATATAGACCTCGGCGTGTAACTGGGCGAACCAGTCCCTCTCAACGGGTGAGGCAACCCGCAGAGCCGGGAGCAGGTCAAGGTCATATTGAAGAAGCGGTCTTTGTTCCAGAACAAAATAAGAGGCGATGATCCCGTTTTCATCCAATTCCACTGCGACCATCTGCCTCTCTTCCGGAGTGCGCGCAGAACGTAATCGATATGTTTTATGACCATCGGCCTCGCGTTCCCCATCCACAAGGAAAAGGAATCCGCGTTCGATCTGCATGGCTTCGAGAATGATGCCGACCGCGACGTTCGCAAGACGATCCATTTCGAGGATGTTGCTGATGCTTTCGCTGTATTGATGAATGGTGCGGCTTGCATCGTATTGATCGCCCTTCATCCATTTGTTGACTGTGCGTGAGATCAAGGCCAATACGGGCGCGAAGATCAGGGCAAGGATCAGCGCAATGAATGCGCCCGCCAATAACGGATTGAAATTTTTGCCGTTGCCGAATGTGGTCTGGATTAGCAAAAAACCCGCAACGTAAAGGCCTACAATCACGATGGCGATCAACATATATACCAGCGCGCGCCGCAGGATTTGTTTCAGGTCGGGGACGTGATGTGTGCCGATCACATAAGCCATCATGATCGCAGCGACCAATCGCACGGGCTGCCCAATGATGGGTGTGTTTGAAAAAAGCAAAATATCATTGATGAACATCAGGGAAAGGGTCGGCCACCAATAGTTCAACCGATTTCGAAATAATAGCTGTTGCGCCTGCCTGTTTCCTTCCGCGATGGTCAGGATCAAACCGACCGAATAAACAAGCCAGCCCAATATCGTCCAGAATGTGCCAAGCCGCTCGCGCTGCAAAACCAGGTTTCCGCTTTTCCAAAGTACATCAGGTAAATTAAATGCATTGGTGAGGATGAGTGCCAGACCGAGCATCCAGAATGCCCAGACACCGACCCATATCCACCAGGTTTCGCGTTTCAAAAATGTTTGAAGCGCCAGCATGAAAATGGCCGCAAGGGTGAGGGCGGCATATATTTGCAGTTCGTAAAAAAGTTGTGTACTGCCTGGCGGCGAATCCCCGTTGCGCCAGATCGCTTCGACAACATTCAACACCAGCGCCAGCACGGCGTAAAAAGCCACCAGCCAGGTCGCAGCCCCATGCCCATCATCCCGCCGTTGTATCGAAAAAAATATTACAGGCAGATACAAGGCTCCAACTAATAAAAGGATAACAATTTGAGTCAGCGATGTGTTCATGTTTATAGGAGAGGATTTTACCCGAAAAATTTCGATAATAGGTTATCATATGCCGCATGTTAATCTCACGCGCTTCCCGTCTTAAATATAATTTTTCTGCGGATTTCTTCCGCCCGGACGGACATGTGATCTTTACTGATCTGGCCTCCGCCCGTGCTTTTGCCGTCCAAATGTCAGCGCTTCACACCGACCCCGTGCCTGCCACTGACCTATATGCATTATCTTTGCTGGATGAGGCGTACCACATCCTTCTCAAGCATTTTTATGGCAGGTATACCGGTGTGATGGGGCGCGCGATGGGACTGCTGCAATCCAACCTCGGCTCGAAATATGATCTGACGCTCAGTAAATTCACCGATGAATTTCCGCCCATGCCGGTCTTCCGCGGTGATGTGACAGCTGGTGTATACCTCTCAGCCAATATCCCCAACTTTGGCGATTTCGGGCGTGGAGTGCGCGCAGCAGCCATCGAAGAAATGCTGCTGGTCAATAACTCGAACAACAACCCCGCCCTCGGCCGCTATAAGACCCTCGTGGATGCATCTGTCATGGCAGGTTCGGCATATAGTGAAGTAATGCAATTACTGGTGAATTTCTTTGCGCGACAACCTGGCCTTGGCAATGGGGAGAATGCGCCGGGCGAGACACTGATTGATATTCTCGCCGCTCCCATCAAGGCTTCTCCTGATTCTTTGGAAGGGCAGTTACGCTTCGTCATCGAGAAATGGGGATATTTGCTCGGCGAAACATTCTCGGTTCGCATTTTGCGCGGGTTGGATTATCTGCACGAGGAAGTTATCCGCAAGGGACAGGGACCGATTGATTCGCAAAAAGCTGAAACGTATATCCCGAATTTTGGGGCGCAGGAATACGCCGAGTATGAACGCTATAGTCCAGACAAAGACTGGATGCCGAATCTGGTCTTGCTCGCCAAGAACACGTATGTCTGGCTTGGGCAGCTTTCGAAAAAATATCAACGCGACATAACGACTCTCGATCAAATCCCTGACGAAGAGTTGGACTTGCTCGCTTCGCGCGGATTCACTGGCTTGTGGCTGATCGGCCTCTGGGAGCGCAGCCGCGCCTCACAGCGCATCAAACAACGCATGGGGCAGGATGATGCGGTTGCTTCCGCATACTCACTAGATTCTTATGACATTGCCGATGATCTTGGCGATTGGAATGCATTGAACAACCTGCGTTCCCGTGCCTGGGCGCGCGGCATTCGCCTTTCTGCCGATATGGTACCCAATCACATGGGCATTGACTCCACCTGGGTCAAGGAACATCCCGATTGGTTTTTATCATCCTCGTTTCCTCCATATCCCTCATACACTTTCAATAGCGAAGACCTGTCAGACGACCCTCGTGCGAGTATTGTTTTGGAAGATCATTACTATAATCATTCAGACGCCTCTGTTGTTTTTCGACTAACCGACAAGCGGGCTGGTGACCATCAGACTAAATATATTTATCATGGCAATGACGGCACATCCTTCCCGTGGAATGACACGGCGCAGCTTGATTACACCAATCCAGTTGTGCGCGAGGCAGTGATTCAAACCATCCTGCATGTAGCGCGCAATTTCCCAGTCATTCGTTTTGATGCGGCGATGACTCTCGCCAAGAAACATGTTCAGCGTTTGTGGTTCCCTGAACCCGGCGCGGGCGGAGCGATCCCATCACGTTCTCAATACGGTATGACCAAATCTGAGTTTGACGAAAAAGTCCCCGAGGAATTTTGGCGCGAAGTTGTGGACCGTGTTGCAAAAGAGGTTCCTGATACTCTCTTACTGGCCGAAGCCTTCTGGTTGATGGAAGGGTATTTTGTCCGCACGCTGGGAATGCACCGCGTTTACAACTCTGCGTTCATGCATATGCTGCGCGATGAAGATAACGCCAAGTATCGCCTTGCCATCAAGAACACGCTTGAGTTTGATCCGCAAATTCTCAAGCGTTATGTCAACTTCATGAACAATCCCGACGAGAAGACAGCTGTCGAACAGTTTGGTAATGGCGATAAATATTTTGGCATCTGCACGGTTTTATCCACATTGCCTGGCCTGCCCATGTTCGGTCATGGACAAGTGGAAGGTTATTCCGAAAAATACGGGATGGAATTTCGCCGCGCGAAATGGGATGAAACTCCTGATGAGGGACTCATCCGCGGACATGAATGGCGCATTTTCCCGATCCTTCATCGCCGCTACCTGTTCGCTGACGTTGAGCAGTTCCTACTCTATGACTTTTACTCGCCAAACGGCGGCGTGGACGAGGAAGTCTTCGCATACTCCAATCGTTTTAACGAAGAGCGCGGACTGGTTATCTATCACAATAAATTTGCCGATACCCGCGGCTGGATCAAAACCTCCGCCGCATATATTGATAAGTCGTCAGGAAAAACATTGCGCAAGAACCTTGCCGAAGGAATTGGTCTGCCCCGTGTGGGTCATGTCATCTTTAAAGATTATGTCACCCAGCTTGAATACATCCGCTCCTGCAAGGAAATTTGGGACAAGGGCATATACTTTGAACTGGGCGCATATCAATGCCACGCCTTCATGGACTGGCGCTTCGTCGGTGATGTTGAGTGGAAGACCATTTGCGACCAATTGAACGGCGCTGGCGTGCCATCCATGCAGGATGAGTGGAGAAGATTGTTCAGTGTTGTTGAAGAAGTCAGGCTTGAAGAAAAAATTCCTGCGAAAAAGAAACGTGCTGTCCGTAAGGTTGCCGCGAAGGCAAAGACCGTAAAAAGTAAAAAGAAAGAAGTGGTTGTTGCAAAGAAAAAAACACCAGCAACATCGTCCCCGAAAGGGAAGAAGACTATTGTGAAAAAGGTTGTTCCTGCCAAGGCGAAACCTGAAAAGAAATCTGTTGCAAAGAAGGCTACTAAAAAGACGGTCACATCGAAGAAGGTCACAGCAAAGAAATCTGCGGGCAGGAAGTCGTTGAGGAAAGGTCAATAACCAGCGGCGATTCTGCTCTTAAGACAGAATCAAGCCCAAGGTCAAGACAGATGCGTGTAGGATTTCAAACCTACAATTTCCATACGAATCCATAACAATCCATAAAACGGTGTTGACTATCACTTTGAATGGTACTATACTCGCAACATCGAGGTAACGCCAACATGCGCTTATTTCAAGGATTTACCCAGGTTAGTGATTAACACACGCGGATATACCCGCGTGTGTTTTTTTATATTCCATCAAAAAGGAGATAAATAAAATGGATTCTGGACTGATAGGTAAGAGAGAAAAAGCGAAGAGATATGCCGAAGATCGGACAAGATTTCGCTTCAACCATTTCGATCTGACTTTTCATGGCGACAATAATGAACACCAGGTTTCCTACAGCAATGGCGTGTTTTCCTGTGACTGCGAGTTCTTCCTTACTCATAAGCGTTGTGGTCATTCCATGGCGCTGGAGATCCTGCTTAAAGATATGATCCTTGAAACTGTGGAAGCCTAACTGAACCTCGAATATATGAACTGCCTTCTGTAACCCAGAAGGCAGTTTTTTATGTGGGTGTATGTACCCTCAATATGCAAATCCGAATTCTCATTAAACCTTAAACATTCTGGTGTACAATTTTCTCCATGAAATCCAAATTCTCCAGAAGAGACTTTTTAAAACTTGGCGGACTTACAGTGGGCGGACTGGCATTCTCGCCATTTTTGCCGGGACTTGCTAATTTCGACGATAGCTTCATGGTGCGGATTGCCACCACTGAAATGGCGGTGCGTAAGCAGCCGACGGACGAGAGCCAGATCGAGTCAAGCTGGTATCGCGATGAACTTGTCCACGTTTACGAGGAAGTGACTGCAAAAGAGCCGAAGCATAACCCTGTTTGGTATCGCGTCTGGGGCGGTTATATGCATCGTGGACGTGTGCAGCGAGTAAAAACTCTTTATCAAATACCGCTAGATATTATTCCTGAAGGAAAAAGGGTACTCACTGAAGTGGCGGTCCCGTTTACAACACCTTATCGTTTTTCCAAAGCCTTTGGGTGGGAACCCCTTGCTCCGCCTTTTTATTATGGTTCTGTTCACTGGGTGGAAGCTGTCGAGCAGGGTCCTAAAATGGCTGATTACAGCGGAGCCTGGTATCGCGTATTTGATGAGCTCGATTCCAATGTCGCGTTTTTTGTGCCTGCCATGCATCTTCGTGTTTTGCCGCCCTCGACCATGGAGCCGATCACGCCAGATGTTCCCTATGAACAGAAGTTGATCGAAGTTAACCTGACAACACAAACTTTGTTTGCATATGAATATGGGAAAACGGTTTTTCAGACTAACATTTCTTCCGGCATTCCTGGCAATCCCGGCGGTACTGATGAACTTCCAACCACAACGCCAAGCGGAAAATTTACGATTCTTGATAAAGTACCGGCCAAGCACATGGGCTACAGTTACTTTGGCAGCCACACAACCGGCAACCTGCTGGCCGATGTGGACAATTACGTGCTGCCCGGTATTCCATGGTCGTCGTTTTTCACCACTCAGGGGCACGCATTCCACGGCACCTACTGGCATGAAAATTTCGGCGAGCCAATGAGTCACGGTTGCATCAACATGCGCAGCAACGAAGCCAATTGGATATTCCGCTGGGCGAAACCCATGCACTCAGACCAGTCAACCTCAAATCACGGCGGGCTTGGCACAATGGTGGAGGTTCATTATTAACTCACTTTACGCGGTAACGCGATATTTATCTCGCGAAATGGGCGACATAAACCCCCATACGGGGACAATGTGTCGCGCTACAGGCTGGACTGCGTAACGTCAGTTATTAATTCATCCTGCGGATTTCTTCCCTGTTAACCGAAAGATTCGACAACACCTTATCCTAAAGGACACGCTTTGCCATGCCAAACCTCAACTGGAACGGGAAACGGTCAGCCGACCTCGTGCCTGCTACGCTTATTCAAGATTCAATTCTCTACCCGAAAGGGCAGGGCTATCCCAGGGCGCATCCTGATGGTCGAATTATCCTTGGGGACAATCTCTCTGTCATGGCAGCGCTTCTTCCAGAATACGAAGGCCGCATTGACCTGATCTACGCCGATCCGCCTTTTTTCACCAACCGAAAATTTTCCGCACGCGTTGGGCGCGGAGAAGATTCCCGTAAACCAGCAAAATGGAAATTAGCCGAGGGCTATCATGACGCCTGGTCTGATCTGGATTCCTATTTGCAATTCCTGTATGAGCGCCTCGCGCTTATGGTCCGCCTGCTTTCACCAAAGGGTACGCTCTACCTTCATCTTGATTGGCACGCAGATGCCTACGCCCGTTTGATTCTGGATGAACTCTTCGGCGCGGAAGGTGTGTTTATAAACGAGATTATCTGGACGTACCACGGGCCGTCTCCGATAAGAACCGCTTTCAACCGCAAGCATGACACGATCCTTGCTTATGCAAAAGGGAAGGATTACACCTTTAACGCGGATGCTGTCCGCGAGCCATACAGCCCAAACACAGTTACCACTTTCAACTCGTCACGCAAGGCCGGTTTTGGCAAAGTCCCTAACCTTGAGCGCGGAAAAGTTCCTGAAGATTGGTGGTATTTTCCAGTTGTGGCGCGTTTGCATAATGAACGGACAGGTTATCCCACCCAAAAGCCAGAGGCGTTGCTGGAGCGTATTATTCTCGCTTCGTCAAATAAGGACGATTTGGTTGCTGACTTCTTTTGCGGCTCAGGGACAACGTCAGTAGTTGCTGCGAAGAATAGCCGAAAATTTATCACGAGCGACGAGGCAGTCCGTGCTGTGTTTACGGCGCGGAACAGACTGGCTGAAACAAATGTTGTTTTTTCGCTTGAGCGTGATTCGTCGATAAAGAATATGACCTCGCGTGATGCTAGGAAGACCAAAGTACATATAACTAAAAACTCTGTCAGTTTGGAAACCGCTTTCGATGTAGATTTCTGGGAGGTGGACCCGGATTGGGATGGGAAAATGTTCAAGAGTGCGGCACAGGCCCAACGTCACGTGCGAAGCGGTGAACTTCCTTTCGAATTAAAAATAAAAATCGGGCGCAGAGTATGCGTCCGATTGGTGACTGTTCAAGGAAAAGAAATTCAGCTAGATATCTAAACGGTAGCCAACGCCGCGAATCGTTTTAAGTAGTTTTGGATTATCGGGGTCAAGCTCGATGGCGCGGCGAAGCCAGGAGATGTGAACGTCAAGCGTGCGGGTATCGCCGGTGTAATTCGTTTCCCATGCTTTTTTGAAGAGCGGTTCGCGCTCCACCACTTCGCCGTGTTTTTCCATTAATAGATTTAATAATGTCACAAGGCGCGGGGTGAGTTTTGTGCTCTTGCCGAGACAACGCACGCGGCGTTTTTCAAGATCGAGACGAATGGGACCGACGTGTAAAACATTTTTCCCATCACCGGGCAAAAGCGGCTTAATGCGGTTTACAAGTTTTTGAACAGTGAACGGCAGGGCAAGCACGGCATCAGCCGCATCTTTGTTTACATCATTATCGTTTTCAAGAATAAGGATGATTGGCAGCTTTGAATCTTTTTCACGAATGGACTGGCAAATCCGCAAGCCTGTGCTTCTCAAGGATGCAGCGTTGATAACAACGAGACTCGGACTGACTTCTTTAAGGCGGGCAACGGCCTGGCTGCCGTTCTGGGCAATTTGGACATCAAATCCCTTCTTCTGCAAATCTGAAGCAAAGGAAGGGATTTCTGCATGTCGAGCTTCAATGACCAGGAGTGTAGTGGTCTTCATATGATTACTTGATAACGCCTGCTTTGGAATAAGAATAACCTAACAAGATTTATTTTGTTGCGGTTTGTATTTGTTAAGGTTTTGGTATTATACACTAAATCTTAACAAATTGTTTTTAGTCAAAGGTACTATCCTATGAAGGTCAGTTTATGTTGTGTCTGCTGTCCATCATTCGATCTTTATCGATGCTTGACTTTTCTACAATGTGTATGGTAATATCTGCGTCCATTCGATGCGGGGTGGAGCAGTGGCAGCTCGTCGGGCTCATAACCCGAAGGTCGCAGGTTCAAGTCCTGCCCCCGCTACTAAACGTCAATCGAAGACCGCCAGGCTCTGCTAAATCAGCTAGCCCGGTGGTTTTTGATTCAGGAAGTGCCGTTGGGTATATTTGATTTCCATTTGGATTTAAACGGATTGGCTTGCGCAACATCCGCCAAAATGGGGGATACCAAGGGATAGGCTCGGAGTTATAATTTTTACTACACTTCCATGAAACCGAGAGATTTTTAATGATCATGGCAAACCAACAGGAGCAAGCGATGAAACAATCTGTCCATGTCATATCAGTAGTGACTGCCCTGACATTGATCCTTGCCGCCTGCAACCTGCCAGTTGCCTCAGTTGCGACTCAACCGCCGCTGGAGACACAACCTCCCGCCGCGACTGAGCCGCCTGTGACAGCCACCGAACTGCCGGTGACGGTCGAATCGTCGCCGGAGATTGTTACTGTCAATTTGGCAGGACCTCCAATGGAGTTGGGTTCAAAATATCGCTATGTGGATGGGACTGTTCTGATAGCGGTGCCGGGCGGCGAATTCACCATGGGCTATAACAGCGCCGACAACCTCACCCATCAAGTAACGCTGAGCGATTTCTGGATTTACAGTACAAAGGTCACCAATCAGCAATATGCCTTGTGCGTAAATGCCGGCAAATGTGCTCCGCCCGATTCAAAGAACAACCCCGAGTTTGGGGATTATCGAGTCATCAATTTCCCGGTGACAGGTGTGAATTACGACCAGGCGGCATCCTATTGCTCGTTTATACATGGACGCCTGCCAACCGAGGCGGAGTGGGAAAAGACAGCGCGCGGACCGGATGGCAATTTATTTCCGTGGGGGGATGAAGGGCCGGTCTGTGATTTGCTAAATTATAAATTCTGCAAGGGGAAAACAACCGAGATCAACGATTACCCGGCTGGGGTGAGTTATTATGGTGCATTCGACATGTCTGGCAATGCGCGTGAGTGGGCGGCGGATTGGTACAGCCCGACCTATTACTCTGAATCGCCGTTGGAAGATCCACTTGGACCTGTGATCGGGGAGAAGCGTTCGGTGCGCGGAAGCAGCTATCAGGACAGCGCCGACCCGTCTATTTCTGCCCATCGTTTCTCGCTTCTTCCAATTGAAAATCTGCCCGACCTTGGATTTCGCTGTATCGTGGAGGACCCGACCTATTTTGCGCCAGTCTGTGAGCAGATTCCGTATATTGGAACGGGGCCGAATGGAGAGGAGGCGAGTTGCGTACCTGTCGTGGAATGTAACAGTGTAAAAATCAGCCAGTCGCCCAATTGCACGGGTAAGCCCAATTACATCGCATACACGATTGTTACTTTCAGTCTATCGAATACTCCGCCAAATGAATGGAGTTATGGTGTGCCCGGCTGTTCCTCGCCAGTGGGAGGAGAAGCGAACAAATTCCAATGTGACCTGCCCGGACTGTACACAGCATCGGCGCAGGGGTCATGTGTGGATATGAAAGCGTGTGTATCCGCCTGCCCGGCGAACTATGAGAAGGTGGGAGACACTTGTGTTTGGGATGGAAAGAGCACGAATGGGACAGCCTGTATTTATGGAACAATCTATGATCCATTAACTCATTGTTGTTCGGCTGACCCCGGTGCTACAGTGAGCTATGATATTTGCCCTGCTGGTTTTTATCCGTTGAACGGGACCTGTGTGCAGAGTTCCAAGAAGAGTGTCGACAGCCAGCTTCAGACTGTTGAGTTCGATACACTAAACTGTCATCCCCCGGTTAAGAGAGAGCCTAACGACAATGAAGAGGCATGCTTTGAACCGTACCCTCGTTATTGTTATATAACCACTAATGGAAAGCTCCCATATTGGAATCCATTAACCTGCAGGTGCGAAGCAACACCGCCGATACCCTGATAATGAGTGCGAACTTAAGTTGGATTGTTTTGTCGAAACCCAGTTCATTTTGAACTGGGTTTTTATTCTAAATTGCCCCTTATGGAATGATGGTAACGACTTCATTTGTTGGGCAATCTGAAAAAAGCGGCCAAGTCATGACCGCCATGCGCTTTTGCAAGCGGCCTAATGAATCGCAGCGCTTTTCAAAACATAATCCACCATCTTTTCGGGGATGTTCACGCCTGTAGTGGTAATGCTGTTGCGAAACTCCATCGTGTGATTGATCTCATTGATGGTGAGTCCGTTGTCGGTTTCGAAAAGATCGAGCGCCAGCAATCCGCCGCCAACTGCTCTTGCCGCGCGTTGACACAATTCTGCGATCTCATCAGTGACGGGACAATTCGTGGCAACGCCTCCGCGCGCGGTGTTGGTGATCCAATTTTCGGATGAACGATAGATGGCGCAAATCGCTTCGTTGCCAATCACAAACGCGCGGATGTCACGACCAGGTTTGTTGATGTATTCCTGAATATAAAAAACCTGATGATTGACTCCCAGCGTGGCTTTGTGCTCGATCAATGACTCGGCCATGTGACGATTCTCCACTTTGGCGAGCAGACGTCCCCACGACCCGACGACAGGCTTCAGCACGCACGGATAGCCCATCGCTTCGATCGCGCTGAGAGCTGATTCTTCATCGAAGGCCATCAGCACTCTGGGAGTTGGGATTCCGTTTTTCGCGAGAATTTGACTCGTGATGTATTTGTCGCCGCAGCGTTCAGCCACAGCGGACGAATTCACAACGGGCACGCCGTTCGCTTCGAAGATGCGCGAGATGTACAGTCCGCGTGAATAGGAAATGGAACGCTCGAAGAGCACATCCACTGGTTCGTGCAGTTGATTGATGTCGAAATAAGAATCGCCGTCATTGATTCGGACAACTTCCACATCGGCGCGTTTTTCCAATTCATCCAGCAAATATTTTTCCTCCACTCGTAAACGGGTATATAAAAATCCAACTCGGGTCATGTTATCTCCTTTTGTTGTGGAGTGCAAAGTCTCCCGACTTTGCAAAGCCGAAATCTGGAGACTTTGGACTCCATCATAATTTTCCAATCACTCTCTCAGCCACCTGACCTGTCGTCAAATTACCATCCAAATCAGGCGTGGACTCCTTATTGGCAATGCAGGTCTCCACCGCGTTTCGCAACCGTTCAGCGGATTCGTTTTCGTTCAAGTAATCCAGCATCATGGCGGCGGCGAGGAAAGTGGCGATGGGGTTGGCTTTGCCTGTTCCAACCAAAGACGGCGCGCTGCCGTGGACGGGTTCAAAGACTGCCGCGTCCGCGCCAATGTTTGCAGAAGCCGCAACACCAAGTCCGCCCACGAACATGCAGGCTTCGTCGCTGAGGATATCGCCGAATAGATTTGTTGTGACGATCACTTCAAATTGCTCCGGCGCGCGGACAAGTTCCATCGCGCAGGTATCCACGAGCATTTCATTCATCGTGATGTCGGGATATTCTTTGGCAATTTCAACTGCGACTTCCCGAAACAATCCGCAAGTTTGGCGCAGAACATTTGCCTTGTGGACAACGTGAACGGACTTGCGTCCAGTTTGTCGAGCCGTGTCAAATGCCTTGCGGATGATTCTTTCAGAGCCTTTGCGGGTGATGACTCTTTCGGTGATGGCGCGATCTCCGTCATCTTCGATCCGCTCGATGCCTGAATACAATCCTTCAGTATTTTCGCGGACGATGATTAAGTCAATGCCAGCGCGGGATGATGAATGTGGAATGGATTTGCATGGACGCAAATTAGCAAATAACTCCAGCGATTGGCGCATCCGCACGACTGGGGAAAAATAATTTGGGATGTTCGGCGGCGTGGTCACAGCGCCAAACAAAGTCGCATCAGCGCCGCGAATCTGTCCGATGGTTGAATCAGGCAATGGTGAGCCTGAACTTTGATATTCTCCATAGCCGATTCCGCATTCGATGAAGTCCCATTGAATCGGAAGCGCAGTCAACACATCCCGCGCAGACGCGATCACTTCGGGACCAATTCCATCGCCAGGAAGAAGACAGATTTTATAATTCCTCATTCCTAATTCCTCATTCCTCATTCCTAATTCCTCATTCCTCATTCCTCATTAGTTCTTGAATGTCATGCTCGCGCAAAAAATTCACAATACCGCCCGCATCCGCGATCTTCAAAACGAAATCGGGCAGAGCGTTGGCTTGATATTGATGCCCATTGGTGCGATTGAAAATTTGGCCGCTGGCGAGATCGACATCAATATCGTCGCCTTCGGTGATGTCCGCAACGGCGGCGGGGCACTCAAGGATTGGCAAACCAATGTTGATGCAGTTGCGAAAAAAGATGCGCGCATACGACGCGGCAATGATGCACTTCGCCTGCGAGCCTTTGATGGCGATGGGTGCGTGTTCGCGCGAAGAGCCGCAACCAAAATTTTGTCCACCGACGATGATGTCGCCAGGTTGAACGGTTTTTGCATACTCCGGCTTGACTTCGCAAAAAACATTTTTCGCGAGTTCAAGCGGATCAATCGTGATGTTGTAACGGCCGGGAATGATCTCGTCCGTGTTCATGTTTTCTCCAAACGTCCAGGCTTTGCCCATGAGGTTCTCCTTTTTTTATTCACCGCCAAGCACGCAAAGGACGCAAAGATTTAAAAGGTCTTCTTCGCGTTCTTTGCGTGCTTGGCGGTTCAACGATTTAAATATCCACGCGGGTCAGTGATGCGACCTGTCAACGCAGTTGCCGCAGCAGTGGCGGGACTTGCGAGATAAATTTCCGAAAGCGGACTTCCCATGCGCCCAATGAAGTTGCGGTTCATCGTCGTCAACGCGCGTTCACCTGCCGCAAGGATTCCGCCATGACGCCCGATGCATGCGCCGCAGCCTGTACCTGTCACCGTGCAGCCCGCATCCAGCAAAATTTCGATCAAGCCGTTCTTCATCGCCTTTTTGTAAATGCGTTCGCTGGCAGGCGTAACGATTACGCGCGTAAACGGATTCACTTTTTTGCCTTTGAGCATATTCGCCACGATCTCGATATCTTCATAACGCGCGTTCGTGCATGTGCCGATGTAAACCTCGTTCACCTCCAACCCTTCAACCTGCTCCAACGGTTTGACATGATCCACATCTGGATGACACGAAACTTGCGGCGATAAAGTTGAGACATCAATTTCAACGACTCTTTCATAGCGCGGATTAACAGGTTGGATCTTTTCAAACGGACCTTTGGCAGGCGTCTCATTTTCGAGATATTGAATTGTCACATCGTCTGCGGCAATCAACCCGCATTTCGCGCCGATCTCTGTGGACATGTTCGGAAAGACAATACGTTCGTTCATCGGTAGGTTGGAAATATATTCACCGCCGAATTCCACCGAACGATACGTTCCGCCGTCCATGCCGAGCAAACCTGCGATGTAGATCATCACATCCTTGGCATAGACTCCGGGTTGGGCTTTGCCTGTCAACTCGATGCGAATCGTCTCAGGGACTTTGAACCAACATTTACCTGTCACCCAAGCCACGCCAATTTCGGTGGAGCCGAGTCCTGTGCCAAATGCGCCGATTGCGCCGTAGGTGTTCGAGTGCGAGTCTGCGCCGATGACGATTGCGCCGGGCGTAATGAATCCCTCTTCGATCATCACCTGATGACAAACTCCTTGATGATAAAAGTGCGGCAGTCCCTGTTCCCTGACGAACTCGATGATCTTCTTATGGTTCTCCGCTGCCAGCACATTCGGCGCTGGATAGGCATGATCGAGATGTAACACGATTCGGTTCTTATCCAGAATCGGTTTACCAATATCCCGAAACGCCTTTATCGCCAGCGGAGTTGTGTTGTCGTGACTCATAATGTAGTCCACATCCAACAGCAGAATTTCACCCGCCTGAACGGGTCTGCCTGCTTTACGTGCAAAAATTTCTTCGATCAATGTGCCCATGATTCTCCTTTGGGGTAGTAGCGACTTCAGTCGCTGTTTTTAAGAACGACTAAAGTCGTCACTACGTTTTTCCATTTCCGTTATATTTTTTCAACACCATGCGCGTCTCAGTTCGTTTGACGCCCTGCACTGTGCGAATTTCCTCGATCAAATTATTCAGCGCCATCACGTTCTCCACGCTGACAAATGCGTTGATGTCGTAATCACCTGTGATCTCGTAGACATTGTTCACGTGTTGGATTCCTCGCAGGCGACGCACGACTGCCGACGTGTATACATGCGACTCAACTTCCAGCATGACCATCGCGCTGATATCGTGCGGGATGACGTCGATCTCCCTACCCGTGACCTGCTCGGCGATCTCCAGAATATCTGCGTCGAAAAGCTGTTTCCGCTCGTCGCCCATATTCTTGATGCGCGAAACGATCACTTCCAACTCTGCCGCGCTGACTTCGATTCCGTATTCGTCCAGCCGTGAGGCAACCGCGCTTTTGCCCGTGTATTTGTCAATGATGATTTTGCGTTCCCTTCCCAAAATGGCAGGGTCGAACGGTTCATAGGTGCGCGGGTCTTTGAGAATGCCGTTCGTATGGACTCCGCTTTTGTGACTGAAAGCATTTTGACCTGTGATCGGTTTGTTCGGCGCGAGGAAAAATCCCGAGACTTTTTCAAGGTAACCAGAGACATCCATCAATGGCTGGACATTGAACTTTTCACTTCCTTCCAAATTCCGAAATGACATGACTGTCTCTGCGAGGTCAGGAATGCCCGTGCGTTCGCCGAGTCCATTCACTGTGGTGTGGATGCAGTCCGCGCCTGCGCGAATCCCTGCCATGGCGTTGGCAAGGGCCAACCCGTAATCGTTGTGGCAGTGCAGGTCAATTTTGCATGGCAGCAGTCGTCCACGTAAAGCGCAGACTTTTTCATACATCACATGCGGCTGCATGATGCCCAGCGTGTCCGCAAAGCTAATTCTGTCCGCGCCTGCTTCTAGGGCGGCATTACAAACTTGAACCAAAAAATCAAAGTCGGTCCGTGTCGCATCCTCAGGCGTATAGCGGACTCTCAATCCCAAGCTGCGCGCATACGACACATGCTCTTGAATAATGGCAATGGCTTGCTCTTGTGTTTTATGCAGTTTCGCATCCAAATGAATTTTTGAGGTGGCGTAAAAAATGGCAACCCGATCCGCACCGCAGGCTTTTGCTTTGTCAATACCGAGGCGTGAAGCAACTGAATGGGCGACCACCTCAGCCCGAAGTCCGAGAGATGCGATGCGCTTGATCGCCTTGGCAACATTTGGTGAGACAGATGGGTCGCCAGCCTCGATCATATCCACACCCACCGAGTCAAGCATCCGCGCGATTTGCACCTTTTCCTCCACCGTAAAGTTGACGAAAGGGGTCTGTTCGCCTTCGCGTAAAGTTGTATCCAAAATTTCAAACATGAATTCTCCTTCGGCATGTCATTGCGAGGAGCGTTCGTTGCGACGAAGCAATCTCCAACAAAATGAGGAGATTGCTTCGGGCTACCGCCCTCGCAATGACATAAAGTGAAAATAAAAAACGCCCTCCGTTATCGGAGAGCGTTTTGGGTAGTCAGGTAGATAAAATGAATTACGGCATGTGTTTGCCTATTTCCTGTTTAACCGAAACATGCCCAGATCCGACAACCGAAGTTGTAGACATGGGCTTGCGCTTGGACTTGGTCTCAAAACAGAAAACAGATTGCGTAAACATTGGGGCGTATTCTACTACTCATGCGGGATATGTCAATGATTTTGCATAACCTGTTTGGGTAGGAAATATTTTTTGGAAGTGTACCCTTATGGGTAATAGTATTAATTTTTTATTACTCTATGATGAATGGAATTATCTATTGTCTTTTTATTAATGAGGTGATTCCATGAAAAACAACATTCAATCTCAAATCGTTGATAATAAAAATTCCAGTCCATTCAACTGGCTGACCTCTGCTCATACAAAGACATGGCTTGATGAGCGCGATGCCTGCGCCTTGGTTGCATCGGTTCGCAAGAATGGTGAAGCGACACATGGGAATTTGAAACGCGCATTGGCCGCGTTGAGCATCATGGGGCATCGCTCTGGCGAAGTCAACGGGGAAGGGGATGGCATCGGCGTGATGACCGATATTCCGCGCGTGTTATGGTCACAGGCGCTGGAACAGGCGGGCAAGCCTGGCTGGCTTGCGGAAGATCGCCGCTTCTTTGTGGGACATTTGATGATCCCAAATACTGAAGCGGATGTTCAAGGTGTCAAAGCCAAAATCATCAATATGCTCAAGGAAAGAGATATTGACCTGCTGTTGGAACACCCGATGCCAACGCGCTTACAGGCACTTGGAAAAATGGCTCGCCAGCAAGTACCGCATTTGTGGCAGATATCGGGCATGGTACGAAACGGTCCTCTGGAAAATGTAGAGCGGACTCTCTTTGATCTTGCCCTTTGCATTGAAAAATTTACCAACGTTGCCATTGCTTCGCTTTCCAGCAATGTGGTGGTTTACAAAGTGCGCGGCTCGATTGAAACTTTGTATCAATATTTCCCCGAACTGCGCAACCCTGATTTCACCACAGCCATCACGATTGGACATGCGCGTTATTCGACCAACACAGCCACCAGTTTTGAGCGCGTCCAGCCTTTCAGTTTGATTGGGCACAACGGCGAGATCAACACGATTGCCCGTTTGCGCGAACAGGCGGAAATGCTCGGCGTCAATTTGGTGGAAAGTGGAAGTGACTCTCAAGACCTCGACCGTTTGCTTTCCACGTTGATCCATCATTATCGCTTCTCGCTGACTGAGTCGTTGGAATTGGCTTTTCCGCCCATCCTGAGCGAAGTGGAAAAACTCTCCCCTGAATTACAAACAATCTATAAATATTATCGTCAGGCATTTGGGCCATATTCCCAAGGCCCAGCGGGAATCATCTCCCGCTTTGGGGATGAATGCGTCTTCAGTGTGGATGCGCTCGGCCTGCGCCCGCTCTGGTTTGGTGACACAGAAAAGGAGTATTTCTTCTCTTCGGAAAAGGGTGTCTATCATTTGGATGATATACGTGTTGACCCAGTTCCACTTTCACCTGGCGAAAAGATGCGCGTTCGTATTCACCGCGGACGCAATGTTGAAGTCTTTGATTACCCTGCCATTCAACAGCGCATGTTGAATCTGACCATGCGCAGGTTTGGCTCTCTCGAAACGATGAACAAGCGGATTGCCCGTGCGCCGTTGCCATTGGAAATTACAGAGAATGGTGAAGACAATCCTCAGTCTACAGTTGATTTGGACAACCGTCTCTCCACTTTTGGCTGGGGACGCGAAGACCGCGAATGGGTTCAGGAACTTGCCAAGAACGGCATTGACCCGATCAGCTCGCTCGGCTTTGACGGCCCGCTGGCGTCCCTTTCCACCGAACGTCAAAATATCGCGGACTATTTCAAAGAAGCGGTTGCAGTTGTCACCAATCCCGCCATTGACCGCGAGCGGGAGGTGGAGCATTTTTCTACCCAAACCATAATCGGTGCTCGTCCGCCGCTCATGCCCAATGAATTGGGAGAGGACACCACCTTCACACTCGAAACACCAATATTGCTGGATTCTGTAAAAGATGGAGAAAAAACAGGCCACCCCACTTTGAGTCAATTGACCAGCCGCTTTCCAAATGAGCAATTTGGACATTTGCAAACTGTCACATTGGCTGGAGAGACGACCCCTCAAGCCTTGGAGCGTCTCGCACAGACTACTATCGATTTGGTTCGCAACGGGGCGAAGCTCCTGCTTTTAGACGACTCAGGTGCATTCCAGAATCAAAATGGATGGGTTGACCCCATCCTTGTTCTTAGCGTTGTTGACCTTGCGCTTCGTAAAACCTTTGCTGAACTTTCTTCGTCTGAGTCCTCATCCACTCCATTGCCATTAAATGACAGCGGGAAAATAGACCTTGGTTTGATGGCTTCCCAATCAGCGGTAAATCTGCGCCGACAAGTGGGATTGGTCGTGCGCAGCGGAGCCATTCGCAATTTACATGATGTCATCATGTGTATCGGTATGGGTGCGGATGCGATCTCACCTTATTTGATTTTCGAATCAGCAGTCAAGGCCACGAATGATGAGCAGGAAGCCGAAGGTTTGAAGAAAACTTTCAAGGCTCTCCGTTCTGGCATTGAAAAATGTATCAGCACGATGGGTATTCATGAAGCGCGCGGCTATGGAAGATTGTTTTCCAGCATTGGGTTGAGCAATCCTGTTGCCTCTGCGTTGGGTGTGAAAAATTATGGCGGCTCGGAGCAAGGCGGCTTGAAGTGGAATGACATTGATGCCGACACTGAGAAACGCGCACTGGCATATCACAGCGCAGGCCGCGGCGAACTTTCGCGCGTCAATCATTTTTATCCGAAAATCTGGAAGGCGGCGGGAAAGCTTGGGAAGGGTGAATCAGGCTGGGGTGAGTATGAGGCGCACACGCAGACCACTGCAAAAACCAACCCTGTCACCATCCGACACATTTTGGATTTCCGTTATCCCGAACAAACTTCTGTTGAATCCAATAATGTCAACCTTGGAATCACTTCGCATAACTTCCCGTTTTTAATTGCATCCATGTCGTTTGGTTCGCAGGGTGAAACCGCTTATCGGGCATATGCCGAAGCTGCGTTCCGTTTGAACATGCTTTCGCTCAACGGCGAGGGCGGCGAAATTCCCGACCTGCTTGGCAAGTATCCATTCAATCGTGGAATTCAAATTGCGTCGGGTCGTTTTGGCATCACGGCGGAAACCATCAACGCCACAAATCTTTTGGAAATAAAAGTTGGGCAAGGCGCGAAACCTGGTGAAGGTGGACATTTGCCCGCGCGCAAAGTGACTGCGAAAGTTGCGGCGGCGCGTCATTCGCAAAAGGGTGTTGACCTTATCTCGCCGTCCAACAATCACGATATTTATTCCATCGAAGACCTCGCGCAATTTATCGAGGAGCTCAAAACCATCAATCCCAAGGCGCGTGTCGCGGTCAAAATTCCTGTTGTGCCTGGCATTGGCATTATCGCCGTTGGCGTTGCAAAGGCGGATGCCGATATTATTTATTTAACTGGGTACGATGGAGGAACGGGCGCTGCTCGTCAACATTCCCTGCGACATGTAGGCCTGCCTGCTGAAATTGGAATCGTGGAAGCGCATCGTGCTTTAACGGAGGCAGGGTTGCGCTCCAAGGTAGAGATCTGGGCTGACGGTGGAGTCCGCTCCGCATCGGACACGGTCAAGCTGATGTGCCTCGGCGCGAATCGAATTGGCTTTGGCACGCTGCCGATGGTTGCCATCGGCTGTACGATCTGTAGAGACTGTCAGAGTGGCACATGCCATACGGGAATCACCACCCAGCTTGAAACGAAGGAAGAGGCGACAGGACATGGCATCAAGCATTTTGTCCCGCGTGATGTTAAGCAGGCCACGCAGGCATTGGTCAACGTATTTACAGGTTTGGGTGAAGGTGTCAAAGATATCGTCTCTAAACTTGGTATTGAGAATTCACAGGATATTGTTGGCCGCTCTGATTTGCTGATTCAAATTTCGCATCACGAAAAAATTGACCTTGAAGAAATGCTGATCCCTATCGGTGATTTCTTGCTGACGAAACCCATTCCGATCTCGTTGCCAGTGAATGAAATGTTGACCATTGATCGCGGCCCCTTACATCGTCCGCGCAATCATTTGACAACGGTGATTTCCAATCTAGTGATGGAAAGTTTTACCACGTATCGGCAGGATAGGATTCTGTTTGAAGACGATAAAGTAACCCCCGTTGACCGTGCCCTCGGCACGCACTTGACTGGCGCACTCACGCGCTTCCGCAATAACTGGAATTGGTCGCCCGGGCATGGTGGTCAGGGCGGTCACAGGGAAACATGGCTTCAGCCGCTCGATAATATTGAAACGGATTCTGTGCCGCGCACGTCGCTGCATTTTGTCAGCAGTTCCGTCCCTGGCAATGGACTTGGCGCGTACAATGCCGATCCCGTTCACATCCTTGTCGAAGGTGGCGCACAGGATGGCGTTGCCAAAGGCATCTCTGGCGGACGGGTTGTCATCATGAAAGGCTACAACCACGACGGCAAATTGATCGACGGCTCGGTTGGGAAGAGCCTC
This sequence comes from Chloroflexota bacterium, assembly GCA_016234535.1. GTDB lineage: Bacteria > Chloroflexota > Anaerolineae > Anaerolineales > Villigracilaceae > Villigracilis. Next base: position 8,940 of record JACRBH010000053.1, on the reverse strand, counting down.
GCCTATGGCGGCACAGGCGGAGTTGTCATCGTTCAGGGTAACGCGGATTCACGTGCCTGTATCCGTCTCTCTGGTGCGGATGTGATTATCGGCGGCGAAATCCTCAAGCCGCTGAATGACAGCCTCGGTTTTATTGCCGCGCGCTCCAATGTGAAAGGTTTCCTGTGTGAATACATGACTTCAGGCCGCGTGCTTGTGTTGGGTGACCCCGGCCCGTGGATGTGCGCAGGCATGACGGGCGGCGTGTTGTACCTCCGCCTCCAGCCGCATCTCAATTTTGATCAAGCTGCCATTCAGCGTCGTTTGGCAAAGGGAGCAAAAGTATCCGTGCAGGAAGTGGGCGAATGCGACCTGCAAAACCTGCGCGACCTTTTGACAACCTATGCCGATGAGTTGAAACATAATCATCAAGTCGAAGAATCGTTGAAAATACTTAACCTTTTGGTGGATTGGAAGAATACTTTTGTGCGTGTTGTACCGTTAGGTCAGCAGGAAGAACAGAAATTCGCAACGGAGTAGGAGCGCGGACTTCAGTCCGCTTTTGCTGAAATTGCGGACTGAAGTCCGCACTCCATGGTTTAGGTGAAATGATTTGTGAATTGATTTTTCACAAGTCATTTTTTGTTTTTCACGCCCTATGCTCCATTTGGGTAGGAAATTATCAGCCATATATCTGTAAATCACCAACTTGTCCAGTCAAAATACTCCGTAGGGGTAATAGGCACATCATCTCAAATCCATAAAATAAGAACAACAAAAGTTCCACATGTTTCCGAAAGCGAGGTAGTCCATGTTTTTCACTTTGACCATATTCGTCCTGGCTTACATAGCAATCGCAAGTGAAAAGTTCCCCCGTCATTGGGTGGCTTTGATTGGCGGCGGGCTGCTGATCGTTTTCGGCATCCTCAGCCCGATGGAAGCATTATCCTATATCAACTGGGAAACCTTGGGGCTCCTCGCAGGCATGTTTACTCTTGTTTCAATTCTCCAAGAGGCTGGCTTCTTTACCTGGCTGGCAATGAAGTCGCTCAAGAAAGTTAATTATCACCCGGTTTCTCTTTTCATTATTTTGATTGTCTTTGCCGCCGTTATGGCCATGTTCATGGACAGCATCACCGTCATGTTGTTCCTCTCCGCGCTCACGTTGCAACTCTGTCTCTTGTTGAAACTTGACCCCGTACCCTTGGTGATCGCAGAAGTGTGCGCGGCAAACACTGGCGGAGCTGCAACCCTTGTAGGCGACCCGCCCAATGTGATTTTAGGAACCACCCTTGGGTTCAACTTTGCAGATTTCGTCACTCACACCGGCCCGATTTCCGCCATTGCCGCGCTTCTGTTGCTTGGAATGTTTTACCTTGCCAATCGCAAATCTTTGATGAACGCTCACAGCCTGTTGACCGATGCGACCATCACCGAAATCGAATCGCTTCACAACGAACCCATGCATGCGCATCTGACTCGCGTTGGGCTGGTCGGTTTTCTAGGGGCAGTTATCTTGCTCGTGCTTCACCTCCCGTTAAGCGAGCTGACAGGTATTCACATCAACGCCGCGACGGCCGCGCTTGTCCCTGCTGGTTTGGCATTACTCGTCATGAAAAATGTAGACCGCAAAAAAGCCGTCCTCAAAGTGGATGGTGAGAGCATTCTGTTCTTTGCTGGTTTGTTCGTGTTGATCGGTGGTTTGGAAAAGATCGATATTTTCAAATCCATGGCAGAAGGTTTGGCAGGCGTATCCACAACCAATAACAGCGGCTTGGTCATGGCTTTACATTGGCTGCCTGGCCTTGCAAGCGGAATTGTTGATAACGTCCCGCTGGCGCTGGCCATGAGCTACGTGCTTAAAGATTTGGCAGCGATTCCTGGTATGCCTGCGCTTGGCTTGATGGTCTGGTCGCTGGCGCTGGGAATTGACATTGGCGGCAACCTGACACCCATCGGCGCATCTGCAAATGTGGTTGCCTACTCTTTTATGGAACGCAATCACGGCTCCATCGGCTGGAAGCGTTGGCTGATTGTGGCGGTTCCACCAACCATTCTTGCGATGCTATTTGCCTCCTTATCGGTCATGCTCAAAGGCCATTGGGGCTGGTATTAGTTAGATCGTTTGGCGGAGTCCGAAGTCTCCTGACTTCGGCGCAAAATCGGGAGATTTTGCACTCAACAAGCTGTCAAAAAAATCATAATTTTAGGAGCGAGAGAAATGAACTACATAAAAAAACGTTGGGTATGGATTTTGTCATTGGTGATGGTGATGGCCCTTGTATTCGCCACTCCTGCTTTTGCGCAGGATGGCACGCCGCCGTCGGATGAAGTTGTTGATCTGACTTTAAGCATCAACATTTTCTGGATGATCCTTGGCGGCTTTTTGGTGTTCTTCATGCAGGCGGGCTTTGCACTTGTGGAAACGGGCTTCACCCGCAACAAGAATGTTGCCCACACCATGATGATGAATATGATGGTCTTTTGCATCGGCGCAGTTGGCTATTGGTTGACTGGTTTTGCTTTTCAATTCGGCGGAGTGAATGCCGCTTATCCAGCCGTATCAACTATCGGCGCGATTGGAGGCGAGTGGGCTCATTCACCGATCACCTTGGGTGACTGGTCAGGCATGCTCGCGACTCCCTTAATCCGCTTTGGTCAATATGGCTTCCTTGGCGGCAGCGGCTTCCTTCTCGGCGGGCTTGGAGCAAATGCCGGCGTTCTGGCTTTCTTCCTCTTCCAAATGGTGTTCATGGACACGGCTGCCACCATTCCCACGGGTTCGATGGCTGAACGTTTGAAATTCATCGGCTTTGTGTTCATGGGACTTTGGGTGAGCATGTTCATTTACCCGGTCGTGGGAGGTTGGATCTGGGGCGGCGGCTGGCTGCAGAATTTAGGACGTATTGCCGGGCTTGGCAACGGCGCAGTGGACTTTGCAGGTTCGGGCGTGGTTCACATGATCGGCGGCGCCATTGGTCTCGCTGGCGCAATTGTGATCGGCCCGCGTATTGGAAAATTTAATAAGGATGGTTCTGCTAATACAATTCCCGGACACAACTTATCTCTTGGGATTTTAGGAACGATCATTTTGTTCTTTGGCTGGTTCGGTTTTAACCCTGGCTCATCGTTGGGATTTGTCGGTGCGTTTAGAAACCTTGCAGTCATCGCGGCCATCAACACATTAATGGCAGGCGCGGCTGGCGGCGTTTCAGCGATGGCGTATGCCTGGCTGGTTGGGTCAACGAAAAAGCCAGACCCTGCCTTATCGGTCAATGGAGTTTTGGCTGGGTTGGTTGCCATCACCGCTCCCTGCGCCTTCGTAGATTCGTGGGCGGCTGTCGTGATCGGCTTGATCGCTGGTGTGATCGTGTGTTGGGCAACTGCTTTGCTGGATAAACTCAAGATCGATGATCCCGTAGGCGCTGTTCCGGTTCACTTCTTCAACGGGGCCTGGGGCGTGCTCGCAGTCGGTATCTTTGCGAATGGCAATCCCGACACCGCCGCATGGAACGGCGTTGAATCCGCAGTGACGGGTTTACTGTACGGCGGCACAACTCAAATATTGGCACAGCTTGCCGAAGTGGTCAGTATCTTTGTCTTCGTCTTCGGCCTCACGTATGTGTTCTTCAAAGTGCTTGCAGCGTTCAAGGTCTTGCGTGTTTCCCGCGAAGTGGAATTGCAGGGCTTGGATATTCCAGAAATGGGCGTAGTGGGGTATCCCGTGGATTGGGAGCCGCAAGATGCAGGTGAGCCTTTGGTGGGCAAGCCTGGCTTCTCGGCCCATCCCGCAACAACTGATTAGGAATACCAGCCTTGTCCTGGGCTGTTACTCTCTCCTAAGTACGTCCCTGAAAAGGGAACAAAAATTGGATGGGAATTTTCCCATCCAATTTTTGATTCTCGTTACCATTTGCAGTTCGGGGTGGTATTGATGCCTGCCGATATTCCCACACGTTTGTACATGGTCACATTGGTAAATGGCTCGCCGAGAATTCCATCGTGAATTGCCCACGAGCGTTTGCGGATTGCATCTGCCGCATCAGCCTGACGGAACGGATTTGAGCCATCAAGTTGTAACGCCAGATCACCAGCGGGTTGAAAGCCGGCGTGGATGCTGTCCATGAGGCGTTTGCCCATTTGATAACTAAAGCCATAACGTTCAAAGATGACCGCGTTGTGATAATACAGCGGCTCGACAAAATACATATCATGCCCAAGCGCGGATACGAAACCCTCGAAGGCTTCAATTGCCTGACCTAATAATCTCAACCCGCGTCGCACCTGACCTGGGGCCAGCCCAGCCTCAAGGGCAGATTTCTCAGCCTCGATATTTCTCTGCAGCGTCCCGAATTTCGTGGGCGACCCGTTGGGCATTTTATCCACATCATAGCGCGGTGACGATGGATCGTTGAGAATGTAAAGCAGGACATGGATCTGTCCATTCATGGTATCGGTCAGATGAGCGTAGAAGATTGGGTCTGGAAAATCCATTTCATGGAAGAGTCGCATTTCCACATCTGATGATCCGCTGGCAAAGCGGAATTGCAGAAGGTTGTACCCCGCGGCAGATGTGAGCGGTGGAATATGATATTTTTCCAAAAGCGCTGCGGGAATATAACGCGCGTAGATTGCGCGTTTTTCTGCCTCGGGAAGTAAGTTGATCCCGCCAATGGTTGAAGGGGGCATGTAGTAGTCTCCTTGTCAGTATGTCGGCTGGTCTGGTAGTCTGGGCCATCTGACTAAGCGACAAGCCGACCATTTGACTAAATACTATCTCGCTCGTGATGCTCTTTCGCTGTCTCGCGCTTCATCCCGCTTGGCGATGGTCGCGCGTTTGTCGTAGGCCTTTTTACCCTTTGCCAGGGCGATCTCTATCTTTGCGCGCCCGTCTTTGAAGTAGACACGCGTTGGTACAACTGTCATGCCTTTGATGCGGATGTCGTTGAAGATTTCGCGGATCTGTTTTTTGTGCAGGAGCAATTTTCGTTTGCGTTTGGGTTCGTGATTGAAGTGTGTTCCCGCTTGTTCGTACGGCGCGATGTGCGATTCGACGAGCCAGGCTTCCTGCCCGTTGGGGATGTCAACGTAGGCTTCCTGAATGCTGATCTGCCCCGCGCGGATGGATTTGATTTCCGATCCCTGCAAGACGAGGCCAGCTTCGAATTTTTCCATGAGAAAATATTCAAAACTGGCTTTGCGATTGGTTGCGATGATTTTAATGTTTTCTGTCACGAGTTGATTTTAGCATACCTAATGCTTTTTGAACCGCTAAGAACGCAAAGGTCGCGAAGAAAACCTGTAATTTCTTTGTGCTCTTGGCGCTCTTCGCGGTTGGATAAATTATCCCCATTTGAGGATGGCCGCCCCGGCAAGAATGCGCAGGATGCCGAATAGGATAAGCGCATTGACAAGCCCGGTCATCTCCGCGATGGCGGGGCCTGCGAGGGAACTCCCAAGGATGGCGATGTTGAGGACAATGGTGTACCACGCAAGGTGCGAGGGACGGTCATCGGGCGGGATGTTTTCAAGCATGTAGTTGATGTATGCGCCGTTGACCATGGCGAAGAGGAATCCGCCGAGGAAGGACAACACGTAATAATGCCAGACAGTGTGCGCCACCGCGAGCATGAATGGATATAAAGCCATGCCCGCCACGCTCCAGCCCGTCACCTTTTTGTTGCCATAGCGATGAGCGACTCGCCTGAATTGAGTGGAACCGATAAGAACGGTCAGGTAATAAAGCGCTGTGCCTGTGCCGAGGTTGTTGTCGTTGAGGTTTAACACGCGCACATTGTAGAGCGGATAAATCGGCGCGGACATGTAATGCGCGAGATGAAAGCAGAATAGCACCAGCAGAATATTACGAAATGGTGTGCGCCAAATGTCAAGGCGGAGTGCAGACTTAATTCCACGGGGAGAGTCAGCCTGGGTTGTTGAATCAGGCAGCGGCTGGGAAGGAAGCGGGGAGGTTTCTTCCAAAGGTCTGACATGATAAATGTGGTAACTGCTCATCGCCGCGCCGAATGCCCCAATCGCAAAGATGACTTGATAGCCCGGTTCGAGTGGCATACTCTTTAGGATATAGCCCGCGCCGAATGATGTGAGCATGTAGGCGATGGCAAAGGTGACGTTGCGCGTGCCTGCCACTTGTGCGCGGAATCTGTCCGGGACGGCTTCTGCAAAAAGCGCGTTGAAGCCGACGCCGAGCGGTGTGAGTGGAATGGCCATCAGAAAGGCGAGAACGATAAGCGCCCAAATTTGACCCTGTGCGTCGAAGAGCCAGGGGAGGGGAATCCACAATACGTAGCCAAAACGGAAGACGACAGATGACCAGAAAACGGCGCGGCCTGTGTGGCGTTGTTCGATCCAGCGGCCTGCGGGGATGGCGAGGAAAAGGTTGACGACTGCGGCCATTGCGGTGAGCAGACCGATCTGCAAACCTGACGCGCCAAGCCGTGTGGCATATATGTTGAGAAAGTTTACGGCTGTACCGCTCAGAACGCCGAACCAGGCAATGTCGAGATAGAGGTGCTTGAAGTTGGAACGATATTTTTCGGGTACGTCCGATTGTTGAAATAAGTTGAAACGCATGAGGTTCATTATAACAATGCTTCCATGCGTTGAACGGAAAATTTTATATGGGAGCGGCTAATTTTGTAGGCTTGCCTGTTTTTTACCACGAAGACATTGAAGCACGGAGAAAATCTTTTTTAAACCCCAGTGTCTCTGTGACTCAGTGGTGAACGATTTTCTTTGTCCCATTCTTTTAGCCACTCCCTAAATTCAGTAAATCACAGATTGAGCGGAATGCAGACTTTGGTCTGCAATTTTACAGGGGCAAAGCGGACTAAAGTCCGCGCTCCGGAACAAATTCGTGATTTACTGAAATTATGTCGTTGGCGCCGCCGCTCTTGTACATGGCGGCGAGGCAATCTCCTTTTGTGTTGAAATATCCGTTAAAACAGGGGATTGCTTCGTCCCGCGAAGTGAGTTCGGGATGGTATCAGGGAGAGTAACAGCCCTCCTCGCAACGATATTTGTACGGAGAAGATGAATACCTTGAAAACATGACATTAGTCATATAGTAATTCGCGCCGATTTATTGTAACTTTATCCTATACAGGATTTTTTACCTATTTTCCAGAATGGCAATTTATAAGAATAGGAGCCTGCAATGAATAATCAAAATGAATTAAGGGTGGTCGAAACTCCGTTTTTTGTGATTGATGTGATCAAACGTTCCTGGCGTGAGAGGCTGTTCTCGTGGCCCTGGCGTCCGTGGGTAGGGTCTGCCTCGGTAAATACCCCCTCGATGGTTCGGATCGGCACGGATATTTATTGTCACCCGAGCCTGACGACTTTAGCCCGGCGTATGGCGGAACATAGCAAGAAGGCAGATGATGACTGCTGCAATTGCGAATGGACCTGGGACAGCGCAACAAGCAACGGTCAATGTGAATTTTGTGAGAGGCGTCAATGGTTTGAAGAAGTCGATCAAGCATAACGAAGCGGTAAGATTCAAATGGTCGTTGTAATCAGACCTTGGAGTTCATGAAGAACTCCGAGGTCTTTTATATCGTGAACTTTGCCAGCCTTTCGCAAAGAGAAGGTATGTCAGGTCTTATGAGACATGCCTGTTATGCTGTATACTGGCAAAAAGACTGGAGTTTCCATGAGCAAAATGACTACAAAAAAATATCTTGTCAGGGCGTTACTCGATGACGGGGCAATGTCAAAAGCGCTTTTCGAGTATGAATTGCAGGATCAAACAGATGAATTCTTGAAATCCAAGCAGGAAGATGGGGACGATTATTTCTTCGCCATTACCGAACGGGACAATCAGGTCGCCATGCTTTTGATTGACGGAGACGATAAGGTTTATGTCAATGAGGAAGCGCGCGCGGTGTTAAGAACATTTTGGCAGAAGTCAGTTTACGAACACAACATGCAGATATTGATCCCGCAAATGGTGGATGAATTAAGCGAAGGCTACTATTTCGTGACAGGGGTGAAGGCGCAAAGGGAGGCTGGGTAAGGTCCTGCTTAATTTCTCGGTTGAACCCAAACCTGACAGGTCTCATCGTGACGCTTGCTGACGATAGCTCTCGCGTGGACAAAAATCCCTGAACGCCAGCCTACTATTGAGACCTGTCAGGTCTTTCTGGTGCGGACATGCGACTCGCAGCGGAAGCCTTTCGCGAAGACATGTTAGGTCTTATATAGCATTTCTGTTTTGTTGTATACTGACTTGTAATATTTGGCTAATTGAGGTGCTTCTATGGAAGAAAAAACCCTAAAAAGTTGGACTGAATTTAAACCAACGATTGATGAAATTAGAGAGAAGTATGGATTTCACGATGATTCTATTGGAAATGACCAAACTAACAAGTTTAGTAACACTATATTGTTTCGCGGACAGAGAAATTCAACTACTTGGGATTTAGAAACAACTTTAGAACGTAAAACCCAGAAAGTTTTTTCAGTAATTGACTACTATTCATTAATTGTCAAGTCAGTTAATGAATTGGAATCATATACAGGCGCAAAATGGGATGTCTCAAATTTACTAGATATTGCAGCTGAGATAAAAATGAAACAAATCGAATTCGCCCCATTTTTACCAAGCTATAATTATTTGGTTTACCTTCGACATCATGGATATCCTTCTCCTCTTTTGGATTGGACTGAATCCCCTTATGTTGCCGCTTATTTTGCCATGTGTGAAACTTCATCGGATGAAAGAGTCGCAATATATTCTTATATTGAAATGCCAAATGGCAATAAATCTGGTAGTTTAACAGAACCTCAAATTACCTTACTAGTGGTGCGTTTGAAAAGTAATTTAACATAGTCAGGATAATTTTTTCTCAACCCAATTATGGAGGTCGCGACGAGTCCATGACCAATTAATCGGTTGAGCCCATAAACGATTATATTCTGGCGTACTATCGTATAAAT
>JACRBH010000055.1 GCA_016234535.1 Chloroflexota bacterium | reverse complement strand
TATTGAGAAGGAGGGAAAGCTTATCAAGAGCAACGTTGCTTTTGACGATGACGATCACGTACTGCGGATCATTGACCGCATCATTCTGCCGTTGGGCCGCCATGTGGATGCTGATTCTCCCACTGTGGATGCGCGTTTGCCGGACGGTTCACGTGTGAATGCGGTCGTGCGTCCGGTGGCCATTGATGGTCCGGCCATTACCATTCGCAAGTTTCGCAAGGATAAGTTGAAAACGGAAGATCTGGTTGCGTTCGGTTCGCTGACCAGACAAATGGCTGACTTTCTGGAGGCTTGCGTAAAGGCGCGTTTTAATATCATTATCTCCGGCGGTACCGGCTCAGGCAAGACAACACTCTTGAATGTAATGTCCGGGTTTATCCCTGAAAATGAACGGATCATCACCATTGAAGACGCCGCTGAATTACAACTACAACAGGATCATGTCATGCGCATGGAAACGAAAGTTGCCAACGCGGATGGTCATCATGCGGTAAGCATTCGTGAACTTGTAAAAAATTCCCTGCGTATGCGCCCCGACCGGATTGTGGTGGGCGAGGTGCGCGGCGGTGAAGCGCTGGATATGCTTCAGGCCATGAATACCGGTCACGATGGTTCGTTGACCACCGTTCACGCAAATACGCCGCGCGATGCCATTTCCCGCATCGAAACTCTTGTGCTCATGGCGGGCATGGACTTGCCTCTCAAGGTGGTGCGCCAGCAAATCTCATCGGCGGTGGATTTGATCGTACAACAGACACGTTTGAAGGACGGTCAGCGCAAAGTGACCGCGGTGACGGAAGTGGCGGGCATGGAAGGTGAGATCATTGTCCTGACCGACATATTCAAATTCAACCAGACCGGTGTTTCGACTGACGGAAAAATCATCGGCGAAGTACATGCCACTGGCATCCGCCCCAACTTTACTCCCCGCCTCAATGCGGCTGGATATAAACTCAGCGCGGATATTTTTGCTCCAAAACCATCTGCCAATCAGAACACGCGGCGCTGAAACACTCTGCTATAATCTGGCAATCATTATACAAATGAAATACAAAATGTTTCGCTCACTTGCACCGTACTACGTTTGGCGCAGTGCAGGTGTCGCTCAACATGACACTGCGTAAAAAGATTTACCAAGAGGAAACATGACCAACGCCCAGATCACCATTCGAGAAAAAAAATTAGGATTGCTCATTCGCGATGCCCGTTTGTCTGAACGCCGCAGTATCAAGGAATGCGCCGATGCGATCGGTATAAAGCCGGGGTTATTCCGCGCTTATGAAGAAGGCCGCCGCGCTCCTTCCCTTCCGGAACTTGAGACTCTCGTCTATTACCTCAAACTGCCGATCTCGCAGTTTTGGGGCAGGCAGACCAAGTCGGATTCCAACTCTCCCATGGATGAATTGGATACTGCGCGTTTGATCTCTTTGCGCCAGCGCATGATTGGCGCGCTGCTGCGGCAGGAACGTAACAATGTCAACATGTCCACTCGGCATCTTGCGAATGAAACCGGAATACCATCGGCGCGCCTCAATGCCTATGAATTGGGCGAGCGTCCCATTCCCGTGCCTGAATTGGAATTGATCCTCAATGTAATGGGAAGCCGCATTGAAACATTCTTCGATCAAAGCGGCCCGGTCGGTCAGTGGATGAACGGCCAGCGCGCCCTGCAAAAATTCATGGACCTGTCTGACGAAATGCAGGACTTTGTCTGCCAGCCGGTGAACCGCCCCTACATTGAATTGGCAATGAAACTCAGCGACATGTCCAAGGAAAAACTACGCTCCGTCGCTGAGGGTCTGCTGGATATTACACTGTAGTTTAATAACCCGCCTTACACCGCCTCCCGTCATTGCGAGAATCGCTCTTATTCTTTGCGACGAAGCAATCTGCTCACAGGCGGTGGAGATTGCTTCAACGGCAGAAAACGCCGCTTCGCAATGACGCGCGGTTGGCGGGTTAATGATCCACCCAACCCAAACGAGTCATTTAATCTTCACGAATTTACGCTAATCGTTTTATTATCGCGAAGGTTGGCGTCGATTGGCAGATAATAAAAAACTGGTAACACACCTATGACACTCGAACCCGATCAAATTGCCGAACAGGGCAAACTTGCTTTTGCGAATAAAAATTTCATGGAAGCCGCCGGCTTATTCCGTCAGGCCGCGGAAGGCTATACCGCCGGCCGCGCAGGATTAATGGCGGCAGAGATGAAGAACAACATGAGCGTGGCCTTGTTGCAGGCCGGTAAAGCCCGCGAAGCGCTCGATGCTGTAGTTGGCACCGACCAATTGTTTGAGGGCGCAAACGATATTAAACGCCAGGGGATGGCAGTGGGCAATCAGGCCGCCGCGCTTGAAGGCCTAAACCGCTACGATGAAGCCATCGCCGCATACGAACGTTCCGCCGAATTATTTGCGCAGGCGGGCGAAGGCGACTTGCGCGCCATGGTTATGAAATCTGCCGCCGCCATAAAATTAAAAACAGGCAAGATCACTGAATCTGCATTCAAGATGATGGGCTCTTTGGACGTCAAAGACAACCCGGGCTTCTTTGAGCGCATTTTAAAATTCCTCTTTCGTTTCATCAAATGATCAATGTCGGTCTGAATGTTCGCCGCGCAGTCCTTGAAGATCGTCTTCAGGTTGCCAACCTTGGCATGTATGAAGCCAACATCCATCGCCATTTGGATTGGCGCTCCCCGCTCGATTGGATCGGTTCTCCCAACTACTGGGTATTGCAGGAGAATGGAAGTATCACCGCCGCGCTTTCCTGCCCGGAGGACCCGCCTCAAGTGGCGTGGATTCGTCTCTTTGGATATCAACCGCATCTTACCGGACCTGAGGCATGGTCAGCCCTCTGGACAGTCGCTTGCGACGAGATATTGTCTGCCAATAAAAACACGCAGATCGCCGCCATCATCGTCAAGCAGTGGTTTCAAAAAATCCTTTATGCCAGCGGTTTTGAATTAAAACAAAATATCACCCTCCTGCATCTGGCGCACGAAAAAATAAGAACCTTTACCGCGCCGCTGCAGATACGCATCCGCCCCATGTTGGAGACGGATCTGCCCGCCATAGCCCAGGTGGATTTGGAAGCCTTCGGCCCCTTTTGGCATAACACACTCGATACGCTTTCAAGAGCATGTTCACAGGCCGTCAATGCCACAGTCGCAGAGGATGATTCAGGCGTGATCGGGTACCAGCTCAGTACGGGGAATCCGCTCGGGGCACACCTTGCCAGGCTCGGGGTCAGGCCTGATGCGCAAGGCCGGGGCGTGGGAACTGCCCTCGTAGGTGACCTCATCCAGCGCCTTGGAGGAAGGCAGTTCGGACGGTTATCCGTCAACACACAGGATGATAATGAGGCTTCCCTGTCGCTTTATAAAAAAATGGGATTTGTTCAAACGGGCGAATATTTTCCCGTGCTTGTCTACCCAAATGGAGCGGGGATTTAATGGCTGAGACCACATTTCCATTGCGCGTCATGCGAAGATTTGTAGTGACCCTTTCCTCCGAAATCGGTCACGAAACGCTTTCCGCCGTACTTTCAAAATCAGGCTTGCCCGAAGAATGGGCAGACGCATTGCATTTCGTTGCATTGGATGAGGCCCGTACCGCGCAGGCCTACGCGCGCCTGCAATCCGCATTGCGTACCTATTATGGACGCGGCGCGCGCGGCATCCTGCTGCGTATTGGCGCAAAACTTTGGAATCAATTACTGGATGATTCTGCATTTGGAATAAAAGCCCAGGCCGCACTGATTCGCAGACTTCCAAAGCCTGCGCGGCGCAAGCCTGCACTGGAATTGCTCGCGCGCATGGTGGGTGCGGGAAATATAACGGTTCATACCCTCGACCTTGATCTGCTCCTCGTTGACCAAACATCGCCCACCACCCTGAATCAATCTGACGACACCCCGATCTGCTTTGTGACCCTCGGCCTGATCCGTGAATGTTTATACTGGGCGGATGGACAGGAACACGACATCGAAGAACGCGCCTGCCGGGCTTTGGGTGCAAGGCAATGTGAATTCAAGATCATTATTGGAGGATAGAATGCATCACTTTGAAACAAACTGGAAAACGCGCGATGGTCTGGATATTTTCGGGGAAGGCTGGGAGCCGACAGTTCTGCTTCCCAAGGCCGTGGTTTGTCTTGTGCATGGGCTGGGTGAACATGTTTCGCGATATGCGCATGTTGCCGAGGCGTTTGGAAAGGAAGGCTTTATCCTTTTCGGCTCAGACCTGCGTGGTCATGGCCGTTCAGGCGGTCCACGCGGACATATTTCCTCCATCGAAGATTTCATGCAGGATATTGATGTGCTGCTCGAACAGGCTCGCACACGCTACCCGGATCTGCCGCTCCTTTTATACGGACACAGCCTCGGCGGCATTCAGGTTTTGCATTACGGGTTGACGCGCAAGCCAAATGTCAAAGGTGTGATCGCCACCAGTTCCGGACTGCATACCGCCATCGAAAAACAATCCATGAAGGTGTTGATGGCCAAAGTGCTGGGTTCGCTCCTGCCAACCGTTGCCATTCCCAGCGGACTGGATGCAAAGACCATCTCGCACGATGAAAAAGTTGTGCAGGCTTATATCAACGATCCGCTGGTGCATGACAAAATTTCGCTGGGTTTTGGGAAGGTAATGATCGGTGTGACAACCTGGACGCTGGCCCATGCGGGCGAGTTTTCACTGCCATTACTACTCATGCACGGCAAGGCGGATGCGCTGGCTTTCCCTTCAAGCAGCATGGAATTTGCGGCGCCCCTGAAGGAAAGGTGTACCCTCGTTCTATGGGAGGATGCGTATCATGAACTTCATAACGAACCCGAAAAGGAAGAAGTTTTCAAGACCATGACGCTTTGGATGGATGCGCGCCTGCGCGAATAAAAAATAAGAGCATATTAACTCTTTACTGGACAAATCCATTTTCGAATGGGACAATTTACGAGTTTTACATTCAAATTACAGGAGTGAGTATGAGCAATACAAAAGAAAACAGCAAACGGCAAACACGCCGCGAGCAGATGCGCCGCAAGGAAATGCGTTCGCGCTATACATGGATTGGCATTGTCACCCTTGCGGCAAGCTTTGTCGCATTTTTGATCATCTACCCGAATTTCGCGCCGCTCGGCTCGATCAGCACACCGGAAGCAATTTCCCGCCCGAATGTCAAATTTAACGGTACCGGTGACCCGAACGCCCCGATCAGAATCGATGAATATTCCGATTTCCAATGCCCGTACTGCCGCGTTTTTACCGAGACTACCGAGAGCAATTTGCTTGAACAATTCGTTGCCACCGGAAAAGTGTATTTTGTCTACAATTCATTTGGCAAGTATATTGGCTCCGAATCCGTCAATACGGCGGAAGCGGCATATTGCGCGGGAGATCAGGAGAAATTCTGGGAAATGCACGATCTCATTTTTGCCAATCAGACCGGTGAGAATGTCGGCCAATTCTCAGACCGCTACCTGACCGCGTTGGCAGAAACACTCAACCTGGATATGACTGCATACCAATCCTGTTACGATGGCAATAACTACAAAGACCTGATCGCTCAAGATGAACTCGATGGCCGCGCGGGCGGCGTGGAGGCCACACCTTCATTCGTTCTTTCCTATTCTGTAGGTGGAGTGGTAAAGACCAGGCTTATCCAAGGCGCTGAAACCATTGATACCTTCCAAAGGGAGATCGAAGCGGCTTTGGCTGAAATGGGAAAGTAGGCGGATTCTAAACAACGAAGGACACGGTATCCAAGGCCGTGTCCTTTTTATTCTCCGCGTAGGTTTTAGCCCCGCCACCACATCCCAACTGGACAAATCCTTTTTTGCATGGCAAAATCTGCCATCAAGTTAATAACTGATGTTACGCACTTTACCTAAAGGTTGATGTCGTTGCGAGCCGCGCCTTGGTTTTCGCGGCGAAGCAATTTCCTAGTCGGCAGGGGGATTGCTTCGGACAAAGAACAAGGGCGTCCTCGCAAAGACATGCCGCTACTGCGTAACATCAGTTAATAAGTCACCTTACGCAGTCCAGCCTGTAGCGCGACACATTGTCCCCGTATGGGGGTTTATGTCGCTCATTTTGCAAGATAAATGTCGCGCTACTGCATAAGGCGAGTTAATAAATATAATCCATCCAAATTATAGGAGAAAGCATGAGCAACACAAACGAAGTAAGCAAGCGGCAAATGCGCCGTGAACAGATCCGCCGTAAGGAGCAGCGCGGGCGATGGCTCGGAATTGGGCTGATTACGATTGGCGCATTATTGGTTGCATTCCTGATTATTGTACCGGCTGCCAAACCGGTTACGGGAATTAACTCTGTTACAGCAAATCCGCGTCCGCAACAAAATGCGAACAGCATGGGCGACCCGAACGCGCCTGTGAAGATCGTGGAGTTCTCCGATTTTCAATGCCCGTACTGCGAGCATTTTTTTACAGATACGGAACCGTCCCTGGTTGAAAACTATATTGCGACGGGCAAGGTGTACTTCACCTACCGTTCGACAGGCAACTGGGTCAGCAGGAATATCGGCGGCAGCAAGACTGAATCGGAAGACGCTGCCAAAGCCGCCTATTGTGCAGGCGACCAAAATAAATATTGGGAAATGCACGACGCGCTCTTTGGCAATGTCCTTGGGGAGGACGCTGGTTCCTACACTGACCGCCGCTTAAGCGCCATTGCAGAAACAGCAGGATTGGATATGAACCAGTTCGATGATTGCTATTCAAGCAATAAATATCAGGCACAGGCCGACCAGGATCTTAAAGATGCACTTGCAGCCGGTGTGAATGGGACTCCGTCCTTTGTAATGACCTATACCAAGGCCAACGGCGAAGTAGTGACCGAGTTGATCGAAGGCGCACAGCCTTTCAACGTATTCCAGGAAAAAATTGACGCGGCTTTGGCTGCATCTGCCCAGTGAAGCTTGCAGGATACTTATTGACGCGCCTTGCGCGGTGACGCGAGATTTATCTCGCGAAGCAGGCGACATAAATGTCGCGCCACAGAATAAACTGCGTAGGGTGAGTGATTGAATCAAAAAAGGATATGGTGAAAGCCATATCCTTTTTTGATTCGTGTTACTTGTAAGCGATCAATTTTCTGCGGGGCTGTTCCGGTTCACAATGCCCTGCTGCCAGGCGTAGACAGCCACCTGTGTACGGTCTGCGAGATGCAGTTTGCTGAGGATGTTGCTGACATGCCCCTTGACCGTATTTTCACTGATGACGAGTTTTTGCGCGATCTGGCTGTTGGTGAGACCGTTTGCGATTAATTTCAACACATCTGTTTCGCGTTCTGTTAATTCGGTGAACAGGGGTTGTTCCTCGCCATTCTCGCCGCGAATATTTTGCAGAACCCGCGAAGCCACCAGCGGATGCAAGGTCACTTCGCCTTGAGCGGCGCGCCGTATTACATCCACCAGTTTTTCCATTTTCATATCTTTTAGTATGTAGGAGATTGCTCCCGCCTTCAGTGCGGGGAAGATATGCACATCATCATGGTACGAGGTAAGCACCACCACCTGCGTCCGCGGGCTGATATGCTTTACGCGGCGGGTGGTTTCGATGCCGTCCATGCCCGGCATGATGAGATCGAGCAAAACGATATCGGGGATCAATTCGGCGACCAGGTTGAGCGCCTCCTCCCCCGAAGCGGCTTCGCCGACCACTTGCACATCAGCGATTGTTTCAAGGTAGGAGCGAATCCCATTACGGACCACTTCATGGTCGTCGGCGATCAAGATACTTGTACGATGGTGTTTCATGATTTATTTTCTCCTGCGTCAGCCTTTGATCGGCACCTGGGCGATCAGGCGGGTGCCCTGGCCGGGCGCGCTTTGAATTTGAATTGTGCCGCGAATACTGTTGATGCGTTCGCGCATGGAGCGGAAACCCATGTCCTTGGATTTTTGATTCATATCGAAACCGCGGCCGTCGTCTGCAATCAATACCTGTAGCGAGTCAGTATTATATACCAGGGACACATCCACGCGCTTTGCCTGACTATGGCGGGAGACGTTTGCCAGCGCTTCCTGGATCACGCGATAGATGGCCTGTTCCGTTTCAAGGGGCAATGATCGTTCGTTACGGATCGTGAGGTTGACTTCGACATCGTTGCGGTTTTCCCACTCGAAGATATATTCGCGCAGGGTTGCGGCGAGACCTTTTTCCTGCAAGGCAATCGGGTAGATTTCCTGAATCAGGAAATTCAACTCCTGGATCACTTCATAGATCAGGTTTTCAGCTTCGGAAATATGAGGGTTGGCTCCGTCGGTTTTGTGCTTCATCATGATGTTGGCCGTGCCAAGCTGCGCGAGGGCGGCGAATGCTTTTTGTTTGGCGCTGTCATGCAGGTCACGGGCGAGGCGGTTGCGTTCTTCCATCACAGCCAGGTCCTTGGTCTGTTCGAAGAGTTCCATATTGGCGATGGAGAGCGAGGCGCGTTGAACAAGCGCAGTGTAGATGCGGACAATATCATCGTTGATGGCGTTGGGGCGCGTGAAGCCGATATTGAAAACGGCGATCACTTTTTCATCCACCTTGATGGGGAAGTGCGCGAAGGATTGGATGCCTTCCTCGAGGATGGCGGCGCGGACATCGGAGCGCAGGTCGTATGGGTTTATATCCGGTTCGATCATCGTCTGCCCTGTTGACAGCACCCTGCCAACTTTGCCTTCGCCTTTGGCGAATTTCATCACACTTAATGTCTTTTTGCTAAAGCCATAACTGACGCGCGGGGTGACGCAGGTCTGTTCCTCATCCCATGCGAGCACTACACTATGGTCGGCTTTCAATATTTCGACTGCGACATTGACGAGGGTTTGAAAAACCTGGTTCAAGCTGACGGTCCGCAATATCTTTTCATCGGCTTGATAAAGCGCTTCCATCTCAGTGTTGCGTTTTTTGAGTTCGCCTGTGCGTTCATGCACAACATTTTCAAGCTCGCGGTTGCGGGTCTGGATCGAAGCCAGCCTCAGCCTGTATCCACCTGCGATGACAGAAGCAAGCCCGAGCACGAGAAGGATGCGAAACAGGTTCGTCTGCCAGAAGGGCGGGATGACAGTCACTTTGATTCGCAGCGGAGTCTCGTTCCAGGTTCCGTCGCTGTTGCTGCCTTTGATTAAAAGCGTGTATGTGCCGCCCGGCAGATTGGTGTAGCGGCTGCTATGTTTTGCGCCGATGATATTCCATTCATCGTCGAAGTTTTCGAGTATGTATGAATATTGGTTTTTGCCGGGCTGCCCGTAGGCGAGGGCCGCAAATTCGAATTCGAATGAGTTGAGCGGCCATTGTAATGTCAACTCCTGAAGGGATTCAACGCGCACATCGGTGGCGATCGGTTCGCCGTTTTGCGTGAGCGAGGTCAATACGATTGGCGGGATGTAGGTGTCGGTGGCCGTGGAGAGCGGGTCGAAGAAGTTGAGGCCGTTGATGCCGCCGAAATACATTTCGCCGCGCGGTGTGATGGCATAGGCATTGGAGTTGAACTCATTGCTCTGCAGTCCATCGCTGACGGTATAGTTTCTAAATTTTATGAGTTGAGTATCGAAGCGTGACAGGCCGTAATTGGTGCTCAACCATAGGTTATTTTCGCGGTCTTCGAGGATCCCGTAGATGACGTTATTTGGCAGGCCGTCCTTTTCTGTGAAGGATGTAAAGGTGTCGGTCATGAAGTCGTAGCGATTCAACCCGCCGCCCGCAGTGCCAACCCAGATGATGCCGTTTTTACTTTGGTAGATCGAAAGGATGGCATCATTGCTCAGGCTTTTTTGATCGCCGCGCCGGTTTTGATAGCGGGTAAATTTCCCGGTTTGATTGCTGAGGCGGTTGAGTCCGCTGTCGGCTGTGCCAACCCATAGATTGCCCTGCAAATCTTCTTCGATGGCAGTGACCTGTTCGTCGCTGAGGCTGTTCGGGTCGTTGGGGTCTGTCTGGTAGCTGAAAAAAGTCTCAGTGACCGGGTCAAATTGATTCAGTCCGCTGTCGGTGCCAAGCCAGAGGCGCCCATTGTGGTCTTCGAAGATCGTGTTAACTGGCAGACCAGACAGGCTATTGGCGCCTTCCATGGGAATATAGCGTTTGGATCTTCCCGCCTGTGGGTCGAATAGATCGAGGGCGCTGGCCGTGCCAACCCATAGCTGACCGTGGCGGTCCACGAGGATGGAGTATATCTGGTCACTGCTCAGGCTTTGAGGGTCGGCTGGATCATGGTGATATTGTTTGAATTCGCCGGTGGTTGGGATGAAGCGGTTGAGGCCGTTTTCCAGTGTGCCGATCCATACGGTGCCGTTTGATTCAGCGAAGATGGATGAGATCAAATTTCCGCTCAGACTCTTGGGGTTGGATGGGTCGCCGCGATAGTAGGCGAATTCATCCTGCCTGCGGTTGTACTTGTTCAATCCGCCGCCAAAGGTTCCGACCCACATCACGCCGCCGCGGTCTTCGAAAATGCTCAGGATGATGTCGTTGCTTAAACTGCCGGGGTTGACTGGTTCGTGGCGGTAATGGATGAAGTGCTCCAGTTGGGCGTTGTAAATATCCAGCCCGCTGTTGGTGCCGATCCATAGCACGCCGTTATGGTCCAGATATAGATAGTGCAGGCTGTTGCTTGAAAGGCTTTCAGGGTCATTTGGGTTGTGGATGTACCGCGCAAATGATTGCGTATTGGGTATGAATCGGTTCAATCCATTTTGGGTGGCGATCCATAGATTTCCTTCGAAATCCTCTTCAATGGCTGTGACGTTATTGTCGCTCAGGCTGGCGCCGCTTTTATTGTTTTGGAATGTTTTGAATAAATTCGTTTTTTCATTCAATTGGTACAGGCCGTTATCCGCCACGCCGACCCAAAGCAGGCCCGTTGAACTTTCGTAGATGGCTGTAATGGGGTTATCCAATCCGCCTTCATTGCCGATGTAATGAAGAAAGGATTCATCGTCGGGATTGAAGCGGTCGAGGTCTGAGTCGGTGCCAACCCATAAAGCATCGTTTCCATCCAGGAATAATATGTTGACGCGGTTGTTGCTTAGACTCAAACTGTCGTTGGGATCATGCTTGAAAACAGTGAACAGGCCGGAGCGGGGATCGAAGCGGTTCAATCCGCCCTGGCGTGTTCCGATCCAGATGAATCCATTTTTATCCTCGACGATGGATGTGATCCAACTGTTGCTGAGGCTGTTTTCATTTTCCGCTTCGGGCCGGTAGACTTTGAAGTTGTATCCGTCATATCGGTTTAATCCATCTTCGGTGCCGAACCATAGAAATCCCTTGCTGTCTTGAAAGATGACGTTGATGACGCTCTGCGAGAGACCCTGCTCGAGGCTGAGATGTTCAAAGCGGATGGAGCGGTTGAAGTTGGGCGTGGTGCTTTCAATGGGTTGCTGGGGGACAGGCGTGGAAGTTGGAAGCGCGACGGGTGTGTTTGTTGCCGTTGCTGGTGCGCAGGAAGTCAGGATAAAAGTGATGATGATGAACAGGGAATTTCTGCGAGACGGTTTCATCGACCCAAGTATATAACAGGTTGCCCAGGTCATGTTTTTTATGGCCCCATTTGTCGCCCTCCTGCGGAGTGGTTTTTTTGTTTGAGATACCCCTCCCGTGGGATGACAGTTTGTTTAGGATTATGGAGTGGGAAACCGCTCATTTGTGGGGGATGAAACGCTTATCAAGACGCATGACACAATGCGCTGTATTCCTTATGATATGCATACTCAGTCACGGGAAGGTGACGTGTACGCATAAGCGGATTTGCTTTCAAATTATTCTCCTCCAAAGAAGAATGAAAGTTCCGCAATCAAGTGAGAGGCGGAGTCAGTGTCGAACTGATTCCGCCTCCCATCTCATTGGGATGCGCCGCAAGGAGGTGTTTGGTTTAAATTTCATAAAGTGACTGCCTTCATTTATTCAAATTCATAAAAGGAGAAAGAGAATGAAACTGAGAAAAGTTTACTTTGCATTAAGTTGGCTGGTGGTGTTGAGTATGATATTGGCCGCGTGTCAGACCAGCGCAACCGAGGCGCCCACTGCGACCAAATCGCCAGAAGCGGTGGACGCTCCTGCTGCAACGGAGCCACCTGTCGCCGCTACCGAACCGCCGATGCAGACCACACGCCATGGCGGCTGGCTGGATGAGATTGACATTTCGGTCGTTGCGGGCGATTCTGCCATTTCGCAGCTTCAGGCGGGCACGATTGACTTCTTTTCGTTCAACCTTGCTTCGGATGTGTACCCGGCCATCAAGGAAGCGGGATTGTCGAGCACCCAATCTCTCGGCGGGTATTACGGCATCAGCCTGAACCCTGCCGTGTTCACCGATACGAAAGTTTTGAATCCATTCTCGAACCGCAAGATCCGTGAAGCATTGAATTGGTTGATTGATCGTAACTATATCAACCAGGAAATCTTTGCAGGCGGTTCATTGCCGAAGCTATTACCGATCACCACGCAGCTTGTGGAATATACCAACCTGATCGCGACTGCCCGCGCTTTGGAATCCAAATATGCCTATAACGTCGAGAAGGCAAAAGAAATCATCGATGCTGAAATGCCCGCCATGGGCGCTGTTTTGGGGGAGGATGGCAAGTGGCAATTTAACGGCGAGCCGGTCACATTGACTTTCCTGATCCGTTCCGATGGTGATGGCACGCGTCAGCCAATTGGTGATTATGTTTCCAACCAATTGGAAAGCGTTGGCCTGACAGTGGACCGCCAGTACAAAACATCCTCGGAAGCCTTCCCGATCTGGCTGGGAACCGCTGGTGCGGATGGGCAGTGGCATATGTACACCGCCGGATATGGCGTTTCCGGTCTTGGCTCGCTGCGCGATGAAAGCGGCAACCTGCAGCAGAGTTATTTGAATACCAGTACCCAGGCCGGTGAACCTTACATCTCGAATGTGTCGGATCCAGAATTCCAAAAGCTAGGTGATGATCTGGCGCAGGGAAAATATTCCTCCAAGGAGGAACGCGATGCCATGATGGCGAGAGGGCTTGAACTTGCTCTGGAAGATTCCCTCTTTGTGTGGGTGATTGACCAGCAGGTCTATGCGCCATATAACAATAATGCCCAGGTTACTTTCGATCTTGCCACTGGCCCTGAGTCTACGAATGTTGGTCCCTATAACCTCCGCTTTGTTGGTCAGGAGGGCGGCACGATGAAGGTCGGCACGAATGATCTCTTCACTCAACCGTGGAACACCATTGGAGGAAGCAACTGGATTTGGGACGCGAACGTGCATCGCGCCACCTCGATGGGTGCCTCCAGTGTCACTGGCGGCGGCGGTTTGATGGCTGACCCATATACCGGGCTGGCATATCCGCAGCGTATCGCCAGCGCAGAGTTGACCTATAAGGAAGGCCTGCCAATTAATCAGAATCTCAATTGGCTGACTGTAACTACCGCGCCGCAAGTTGACGTCCCTGAAGACGCATGGGTCGATTGGGATGCAAAGGAACAGAGATTTATCACCGCTGCCGAAAAATTCCCGGATGGCCTTACTTCCAACATTAAGAGTGTTGTAACCTATCCCGTCGACTTATTCGATACTGTTAAATGGCATGATGGCAGTCCCATTTCGGTGGGTGATTTCGTGATGTCCATGATTCAGGGCTTTGACCCTGGCAAACCAGACAGCGCCATTTATGATGAGTCGCTTGCCTTGAGCATCAATGCGACATTGGTGTCTTTCAAAGGCTATCGCATCACTTCAACCGATCCGCTGACCATAGAATCCTATACAGATACCTACCTTTCGGATGCTGAGTTGAATATTACTCCATTATGGCCACAATCTCCCTATGGCCTTTCGGGTGAGAATAGCTGGCAGGTACTGGCCATTTCAAATCTGGCAGAAGCAGCCGGCGAGCTTGCCTATACTTCTGATAAAGCCGATGGCGCCGAGATCGAAAATACCAGTTGGGTTGGCGGGCCGAGCCTTGAAATCCTTGCCAAATATCTGGATCAGGCGGCAGGCGAATCCTACATTCCGTACGAGCCGACGCTGGGACAGTACATAACCAGGGAAGAAGCCGACCTGCGCTATTCCAATTTCAAGAAATGGTATGAGGAACACGGTCATTTCTGGGTTGGAACGGGTCCCTACTACCTTGATAAGGTTTTCCCGACCGAGAAGTCGCTTGTCCTCAAGAACAATTCGGATTTTGTTGACCTTGCTGATCGCTGGTCTGAATTCAGCGAGCCGAAGCGTGCAACAACAGTCCTTGATGGCCCCGGACAGGTCAAGGTCGGTGATGAAGCGGTCTTCGATGTGTCAGTGTCCTTTAAAGATGAACCCTATCTCCAGTCTGATATTCGCGGGGTGAGGTACATCCTGTACGATGCGACCGGTGCCGTAGTGACTGTCGGCGACGCGGATGCAATTGGTGATGGTCAATATCAGGTCACTCTTGGCGCGGAGATCACATCGAAACTGACGACAGGTTCGGCCAGGCTTGAGGTTGCAGTTGTGCCGATCCCTGTGGCTATCCCGTCATTCACTTCATTTGATTTCGTGGCGATTCCGTAGACTCAAGTTCGTTTAGATGGCAGGGATGGGCAATGCTCATCCCTGCCAAAACCTTTTAGATTATGAGGAAGCCATGGCAGTAGTTACCAACCCACCGGCCGAAAATGTGGTTGTAAAAAAAGCGGGATACGGCGGCACCTTCATGCGTGTGTCTCGTTACGTTGCCTCGCGATTTCTGACCTTGTTTATTACCGTTGTGATCGGTATTTACTTGACCATCGTGATCGCCAACATGGGCGGCTATGTTGACGAGATCATAAAAGGTGAGATCAGGGATCGAATCACACAGGCCTTTATTGCCGACCCGGCTGTGCAGCAAATGGACCCCGAGGTCCGTAAAAAATTAATGCAGGAAAAAATTGCCCTGGAGGAAAAACGCCGCGGACTGGATACGCCCATCGCAATACGGAATGCCAGGTATTTATCGAACGCATTGCGCCTGGACCTGGGGCGGTCCATCAATTTAACCAGTGATGCCGGTTCGAAACAGGTGCGGCTGATTATCCTCGAAAGACTGCCCGCCACCCTGCTGTTGATGGGAACCTCGCAATTATTCCTTTTCTTCTCGAGCATATTTATCGCGCTTTCCCTTTCACGCAGCTATGGAAGTATCTGGGACAAGGTTGTTGTTGCGCTGTCGCCCACATCAGCCGTACCGCCCTGGTTCTACGGTATTTTCCTTATTTTGATTTTTGCGGCGGCGCTAAAAATACTTCCATTCGGCGGCATGGTTGATTCACCACCGCCAGCAAACACCTTTGATTATGCCGTGAATGTTTTGAAACATCTGGCTTTGCCCGGGCTTTCCCTGGTGCTCAGCTCGTTTTTTATCAGCGTTTACAACTATCGCACATTCTTTTTGATCTACTCGAGCGAAGATTATGTGGATATGGCAAAGGCCAAGGGACTCACTTCGCGCAATATAGAGCGGGCTTATATTTTGCGCCCCACCCTGCCCACCATCATCACGAATTTTTCCCTGCTCATCATCGGCCTGTGGACGGGCGCGTTATTCACGGAAACAGTCTTCCTCTGGCCCGGGTTGGGCAGAACGCTCTTTCAGGCCATCGGCCAATATGACATTCCCATCATCGTCGGTTCAACCATTATTTATGCGTACCTTCTTTCCATCACCGTCTTCCTGCTGGATTTTGTCTATGTGCTGGTTGACCCCAGAGTGAAAATAGGCGGCTAGCCCATGAATACATTCAAGAATTCGCTTCAAAAAATATTTCAATATCCATCCGCAGTCGCCGGGCTGCTTGTGGTATTCCTGCTGGTTGTTGTTGCGGTATACACTTTAGTTACCATTCCTTATGAAGAAGCGGTCCGTTTGTGGCGCGGCGGGGAGGATGTCTGGTATCAAAATCCCAGGTTCGCCCCGCCGGCCTGGATCAATTATTTTTCAACCAAAAAATACTCCGAATCCTTTGCAGTCAATACAAAGGATAATCAGATCGCAAAAAAAGTAACACCGGGAAAGGATGGCGTTTCGACATTCGAAATAACCTATGACTTTGATTTTTCCTACGATGTGTACCCGCAGGAAATGCTTTTATATTTCACAGCCACCTACCAGGAGAAACAGCCATTCGTTTCGATTGAATTATTGACTCCCGACGAACGCAGGATCAGGATCGCCAATTTCGCCATCGCGAATGAATTTACCTATCGCTTCTCTCAAGACGAGAAGTTGCGCGCCAAACTACGGGCAGAAGAGGTCATCCCGGCCTTGTTCACCGCGCCCGATGCTGATGTTCCACTGAAGGGTAAATACCAGATCATCGTCACCGGCACCACCTTTGAACCTGACTCGAATATGGATATGGAATTCGTCTTCCACGGACAGGTTTTCGGGCTGGCGGGTACCGACCACGCGCGGCGCGACCTGACCCTGCCTTTGTTATGGGGCGTTCCCGTTGCTCTGGCATTTGGCCTGATCGCGTCGGTGGGCACATCCGTTCTCACCATGATCATCGCCGCAGTCGGCGCATGGTACGCGGGCTGGGTCGATGAATTGATCCAGCGTGTGACCGAGGTCAATCTCGTGCTGCCTTTCTTTGCCATCCTGATCATGATCGGCACGTTTTATTCGCGAAGCATCTGGGTGATCCTTGGCGCGACCATCTTATTGAATATTTTTACGGGCGCCATAAAAGGCTACCGCGCCATATTTCTGCAAGTCAAGGAATCGATGTATATCGAAGCGGCAAAAGCCTATGGCGCCAGCAGCACGCGCATTATTTTCCTATACCTGATCCCACGCATGATTCCGTTATTGATACCAAGCCTGGTTCAATCGGTACCGGCCTTCGTGTTCTTGGAAGCATCCCTGGCTGTGATCGGGTTGGGCGACCCTGTGCTTCCGACCTGGGGCAAGATCATTCAGGATGCCAATTCCAACGGCGCGCTGTATAAAGGGTATTACTACTGGGTGCTGGAACCGGCTACTTTGTTGATGATCACCGGCCTTGGCTTTGCCGTTCTCGGCTTTGCACTGGACCGTGTCTTTAATCCGAGATTGAGGGATGTGTAATGAATACAGATTCCGGGAAGCTCCTTGAGATCGAAAATCTTGTCCTGCATTTCAAAACGACACGCGGCAGTGTTCAAGCTGTGGATGATGTGAATTTTGAGCTTGGCACAAACCGCGCGGTGGTGATCCTTGGCGAATCAGGTTGTGGAAAGACATCGCTGGCAAAGGCCTTGTTGAGGCTGCTTCCGCGCAATGTGGATAAATACACCGGCCGGGTCTTTTTGCAAGGCACGAATGTGATGGCTCTGGATGACGAGGCCTATCGCCAGAACGTGCGCTGGGTGGGAATGTCGCTTGTGCCGCAGGCTGCGATGAATTCATTGAACCCGGTATTAAAAGTAGGGGATCAGGTCGCCGAGCCGGCCATGATCCACATGGGATTGAACAAGGTGGAAGCCTATTCCCTTGTTTATAAAATGTTCCAGCATGTGGGCGTTCCCGTGGATTTTGTTCAGCGCTATCCATTTGAATTGAGCGGCGGGATGCGTCAACGCGTGGCTCTGGCCATGGCGCTCGTCACCTCGCCGAGTTTGATCGTTTTGGATGAACCAACTTCCGCTTTGGACCTGCTTACGCAAGCCAACATCATGAATGTGCTAAAGCGCATCAAGCATGAACTGGGGACTTCATTCATTCTCATCACCCATGATATTGCCACCTCCAGCGAACTTGCGGATGAAGTCGCCATTATGTATGCAGGCCAGATCGTGGAGACAGGTCCCGCAAAGGATTTTTTTCCTGCCCCCCTGCATCCATATTCGCAAATGCTGATGGCAAGTGTGCCGCGCCTGCGCAGCGAATCCGACCCCATCTTTATCACAGGTCAGCCTCCCAGCCTGACGAATCCACCTCATGGATGCCGCTTTGCGGCGCGCTGTCCATTTCGGTTTGAAAAATGCAGCGAAGAGCCGCCTGTATTCCAAAAAGGGAATCGAAAAGTTAAATGCTGGCTGGATGAATGAGTATTTGTCAATAACTCACCTTACGCTGTGTCGTTCTGAGTAAACCATGGCGGAACAAAATGCCGTTCAAAGCCAAAGAAACAAAAGCGACTTTCGTAGCGCGACATTTATGTCGCTTGTTCGGCGAGATAAATCTCGCGGCACTGAGTACCATCAGTTAATAACTTACCTTACGCACTTTTGTTCGTTTTCGGGCGTGTCGCCCTGAGCGACAGCGAAGGGCCTCTACGACTATCTCAGAGACCCTTCGCTCCGCTCAGGGAATCACAGCGCTACGTAAGGTCACTTAATAACTGATGTTACGCACTTTACCTAAAAGTTGATGTCGTTGCGAGCCGCGCTCTTGGTTTTCGCGGCAAGGCAATCTCCTGTTGGCAGGGGGATTGCTTCGGACAAAGAACAAAGGCGTCCTCGCAAAGACATGCCGCTACTGCGTAACATCAGTTAATAATTGTTTTCTGAAAAAGGAAGAAAACCATATGCCATCTTATGCTCTCTATGATTCCCTTGCCATGTTCAAGGATATTCATAAAGTTGTACTGGATTTTGCCGAAGGCCTGGATGATGAACAGTTGCGCTGGAAACCAAAGGGATACAGCACATCCATTGGATTCCATCTCTGGCATCTGGCTCGTGAATCAGATTTTCTAAGGGCCGTGATCCTCGAGCGCACGCCTCAGCTTGGTAAAGAATTCGGCGAGGCTGTCGAGATCTGGGCCAGGGACGGTCTCGCCCAGAAGTGGGGATTTCCCACTGAGTTGAATGCCACTGTCGGCACGGGTCTGTCGGATGAAGTTGCGTCTACCTTGCCCATTCCAAAACGGGATGAGTTGATCAAGTATTTGCGATGCTCTTATGAGTCCCTGGAAAAATTTATCGAACTGCTGGACGAGCAATACCCCACCTTTGACAATTTGGACGATGAATTGCGGCGCAGGGTGCAGAACACGCGCTTGAACCTGCTCGTTTTTCTTTCGCATGATTGTCGTCACCTCGGTATGATGGAATGTTTGAAAGGTCTGCAAACAGGCTTTGGCTCGGCAACAGAGGAAAGGTAAGCCCATGCTCACTGAACTGCGAGAGGTAAACAGGATGACAGTCACAATCGAAGAACCCAGGGAAACATTGCTATCCGTTCATGACCTGCACGTCTGGTATGAACTCCGTAAATTTGGCTTTGGCCGCGCAGGGTACGTCAAGGCGGTGGACGGCGTCAGCTTTGAACTGGCTGAAGGAGAAACAGTGGCAGTTGTCGGTGAGTCAGGATGCGGCAAATCCAGTCTCATGAAAACGATCCTGGGGTTGAATATTCCCACCAGCGGGGAACTTGTCTTTGAGGGAAAGAATCTCGCGGAGCTTAAAGGCAATGCGCTGCGCGATTATCGTTTTGATATTGGCTATGTTCAACAGGACCCGTATGGCGCGCTCCCGCCTTTTATGAACGTTCAACAAATTTTGGAGGAGCCGCTCATGATTAGCGGCGTAAAGGATAAACAGGAAAGGCTGGATCGAATTCGAACCGTAATGGATGAAGTCAAACTTCATCCGCCGGATGACTTTCTAAAGAAATTCCCGCACATGTTAAGCGGCGGACAGCAGCAGCGCATCGTGATCGCGCGCGCCATGATCCTTCACCCCAAGTTGATCGTTGCCGATGAACCTGTGTCCATGCTGGATGCGTCGGTGCGGGTCGAGATTCTTAAGTTGCTGCGCGCGCTGCAGGAGAAGTATCACCTCTCGGTGATCTATATTACGCATGACCTTTCCACGGTGAAATATTTTTCAGCGCGTATCTTTGTGATGTACGCAGGCAGCCTCATCGAAAAAACCGAAACGCGCCGCCTGCTTGAAAACCCCCTGCACCCATATACCATGGCTCTGCTTGCAGCCACCTCCGACCCCGATGCGCGGAATGCCGAAACGTTCAAGGAATTACCGCCCGGCGAACCACCGAGTTTGGCGAACCCTCCAATGGGATGTCGTTTTCATCCGCGCTGCGCCAAAGCCATTGCAGGCCTGTGCGATGAAAAGGAACCTTTGGATTTTGAACCTGAGCCCGGTCATTTTGTGGCCTGCTGGCTTTATCAACCAAAATGAGATCCCCACGCCTCCTTCTTGGCCTCGGCCTGTTCCTGATGCTATTGGGAGTTATCCTGCCCTTTATGATGGTTATCCACGTGCTCAAGTCCACGTTCTTTTTGAATTTCTTTGCATGGGGCGCTTCAGTGGTTGGACTCACGCTCGGCATGATCAGCGTGTCATTGATGGTGAAACCGCGCAAGTAATGATTCACCTACACAGTTTATTCTGTAGCGCGACATTTATGTCGCTTGGCTTTTCAGGCGACATAAACCCCCATGCGGGGACAATGTGTCGCGCTACGAAAGTCGCTTTTGTTTCTTGCGCCTGGACGGCGATTCTTTTTCGCCGTGGTTTTGCTCAGAACGATACCGCTTAACATCAGTGAAATAAAAAGGCGATGAAGGATAATCCATCATCGCCTTTTTGGTATTAGGTTTGCTATTCCCTGTCCAGCGCCCTGAACCTGTGAATGAAAAATATTGCCAGCGCAAACAATACCAGTGCGTTGGCCTGATGGATAAGCGCGATGGTAATGTTGACGTAGGAGAGAATGGTCAACACGCCGAGTGTGATTTGCAGCGCGACCACGCCAATTAACCATTGCAGTCCTTTTTGTATATCCTGCGGATAATTCTGTTTCTTCACGAAATAATAGACCAGCGGCACTGCGATCAACCCGAGCCATGCCAGCCAGCGATGGATGAAGACGATGGTCTGCGGGGTCTCAAAGATGTTGATCCATGAATTGAAAAGATTGGCGGGAATCAGCCTGCCAAACATAAGCGGCCATGAATCTGAAACGTGACCGGCTTTGAGACCGGCTGTCATGCCGCCGTAGGATATTTGAAGGATGAGCAAGGCTATGGACCATGCGGTCAATTTCGAAGGCAGGGACCATTTCGCTTTTTTGCCTGTATCGGGGAAACCATATTTATGGCCGAATGCAGTCCACAGACCGAAACCGATCAGGGCTGTGGCGAGGAGCAGGTGGGCGGTCAACGCAAAGTGACTGACGGCCGGACGGTTATTCAATCCGCTTGCGACCATGATCCAGCCCATGACGGCCTGGCTGATGAAGAGCAGCCCCATGAAAAAGTAAATGCCGAATTCCTTGTAGGGAATTGTTTTCTTGAACAGAAAGTAAAAAACGGGAAAGGCATACACCAGCCCGGCAAGGCGGGCAATGAGGCGGTGGAACCATTCCATGTAGAAGATGAACTTGTATTCCGGCAGGGTCATGGTGGTGTTGATCAGCACATATTCCGGGGTGAGCTGGTATTTGGCAAATTCCTCCTCCCAGGCTTGCTGACCAACAGGCGGCATGACGCCGCTGACCGGATTCCACTCCACGATGGAAAGACCGGAGCGGGTGAGGCGGACGAATCCCCCAAAGACGACGAGGAAGGCCACGATGAATGTGAAAATGAAGATCCATACCATCACGGCGGTGTTCTTGGTTTTTGGCATATTGTTTCTCCGAAGTTGAAATCGCTCGGATTATAGCATGTGAATTTCTGTGACTCTGATGCTGAAAGTTCATGTCATTGCAAAGTGCGTGAAGAGTTTCATGTGATCTCCGTGGCGAGGGGTGGGACACTCTCAAAGAAACAGGAGCAGGCCCGGGCGGGGAGTGACGCGAAAAAAATGCCCATCGCGGCGCGATGAGCATTCGATGTCTTCATTCAGAAATTAACTGTTTTGCATTTGCGTCAGCAGATGACGATACTCTCCCACGTTGGGCGGATTCATCAAAACGATTTGATTGATCACTTCGAGTGCGCCCTGTTTGTCGCCCGACTTTACAAGGTCTTCGCCCAGTATATCCAAAATCGAAATGGCTTCATCAATGCGACCCGCGTGGTGAAGGCGTGCGGCTAACGCGCGCTTGAGGAGCGGCTGGTCTTCATGATCCCTGATAAGTTCTTCGATGAAGGCGATGGCGATATCGTTGTTGCGCTGGCCTTCAAGGTATGAAGTGTAATTTTCAAGTTCGCTCATGGCCTTGTCCGTTTGGGCCATGCGCAGGTTGAGTTCGACAAGCTGCTTGCGCGCGGATTCATCATCTGGGGCGAGCGTGCGGATTTGCTCATAGACGCGCAGGGCCTGCTTCCAGTCGAGTCGCTGCAAGTCTATGTCTGCCATGCGCTGAAGGATGTGTGTGTTCCAATCGCGGCTGGCGTTGCCCTGCTGCACAACACGCAGCGCGCGGGTGTAGGTTTTGCGCGCCATATCCAACTCGGCAAGACGGTTATAGATGGCGGCCAATTCAAGGTATTCGTGAATTGCCTCGTCAGTCTGTCCGCGTTCGGTGAGCTGCTCGATAAGACGGTTGCGCGCGCCGGTATCTATGGGGGAAAGTGAAATGATGCG
This sequence comes from Chloroflexota bacterium, assembly GCA_016234535.1. GTDB lineage: Bacteria > Chloroflexota > Anaerolineae > Anaerolineales > Villigracilaceae > Villigracilis. The sequence goes on along the minus strand of JACRBH010000055.1, from coordinate 3,971 downwards.
GCGCAAAAGTTTTGTGGCTTGCAGTACTTCTCCACGCGTGCTGTAGGATTGAGCCACAACGCTGAATTTTGCAATCGCATCGGGGCTGCGGCCATCCTGCACCAGCAGGTCGCCCATGAGGGTGTGCAGCGGAAGATAGGTGGGCGCACGCTGCACAGCGTCGTAGGCTTCGTCCATGGCGGAGCGCAAAGCTCCCATGCGCGCCAGTTGATTGATGCGGTTCATCGATTCGATCACGGAAGTGGATTGCGCCTGCAGGATCACGTCGGCCAGGGTGGCGAGCATTTCGCCATCCTGCTTCGGCATTTGGTCGCGCGTCTTGTGAAGCTGTTCGCGCCAATCGGGCCGCATGAGCAGGCTGTTGACATTTTCACATACTTTGCGGAGGACTGTTTCATCCTTTTGATTTTCGTGTGCTTCGATCAGAGGTTCATACTGCTGGCGGATCTCGTCCGCCTTTTCGGCTGGTACTGTCATCGAATCGGCAAGTTTCAACGCTTCGAGATATTCAAGTGTGGCCTCAGGGTAATGGGATTTTTTGACAAGCAATTGTCCGAGCAGGAGGCGTGTGCCGAGTGCGTAGTCATTATGCTTGACGGCATTCTGTAAAAAGCGTTGCGCACTTTCAAGTCGTTCACCTTTGAAACGCAGGAGACCGATCATGAAATACAGGCATGGATGTTTGAAGCCGGCATCCAGTGCGCCTTCCAACTCTTCGACGGCTTGTGCGTCATTGCCTTTGCTTTGGGAGTCTATTGCGAGGCTGAGATGTAGAACCACCTTGGCCTGTTCGGCCTGCTGCATGGAGAGCGCGCCCGTGCCTTTCATGATGGCGGCGAGTCCGCGCTTTTCCTGGGTGGCGGGACTTTCATCGGAGTATTCGAAGAGAAGCTCTGCCAGTTGAGTCAATGCTTTTTGGCGCGCCTCAGCTATCGGGTCCAGGCTGGAAGCGGTTCGCGAGGAACCCGGTTGTTGCAACTGTTTGACCTGTGCCATGCGGATCGGTCCCGTCCCGCCTTTGCCGCGCATCGGCTTGGGGAGAAGCTGCCCGGTATTGAGTAAAGTCTGCGCCTGTCTGGCTTCGTTGCTGTTGGGCAAAAGGGACAGGGCTTTATTCACCATCTCTTTTGCTTTTTCGGCGTTGCCTGCGCGTTGAATGATGCTGGCGACGGCGAGATATTCCATGACCGCCTGCTGCGCATGGCCGAGTCTTTCATGGACTTGCGCCAGACGTGAGTGAGCAATGGCGTGTTCAGGATTCAAGTTGGTGACGCGCACCCAGTTTTCGAGCGCCTTTTCGGTATCGCGTTGTTTGAAGAAGAGATCGCCTGCCCGCATGGCCGCATCCACTGCCGTGCGCAGGTCGCCGAGACGTTCGGAGAGTTGCGCTACTTTTTCGACCGGCAGCGGGTCATCGGGTGAGTGTTTGGAGACGCTTAAATATATTTGCAGGGCTTCTTCGATGCTGCCGAGTTGATAGAGCGCCAGGCCGAGGCTATTCAGCGCTTTCGGGTGATCGGGGAATTCCTCCAATGCGCGGCGATATGCGGCGGAGGCTTTGTCCCATTCCCGATCCCAGGCGGCAGAGTGGCCGTCGTTCATTGCTTTTTGAAAGATGTCTTCTCGTCCGGGCATAGGGTTCCAATTCTTCTTATGGTATGTGGGGTTTTTATGATTTCAATGCAATTATAACCTTGCAGGGTTTTTCCACGAATAGTTCCATTGTGTGACTTTTATAAGACTCTAAAGAGCTCGCTAATTTTCGCTAATCCACGCTAATCTTTTTAAATTTGCGACGATTGGCGTGGGTTAGCGGATAAATCTCTTTCGGTTAAGTACAGATTAATTATCCAACACCTGCATCTCGCCCCAGCTTTGGCCGGCACGCGCCTCTGTGGAAAGTGGGATGCTCATTGGGTAGGCATCTGCCATTGTCTTCTGCACAAGGCGCGCGGTTTTTTCCAATTCATTTTTGGGACATTCCAGCACGAGCTCATCATGCACCTGTAACAACATTTTACCTTTCAATCCCGCCGCCTTAATCGCGGATGGGATCTTTAACATGGCGAGTTTCATAATGTCTGCGGCAGTGCCTTGAATCGGCGCGTTGATGGCTTCACGTTCCTCGCGGTTCTTCATCTGGACATTGATCTTGCCTTGCAGGGCAGGGAAATATCTTTTACGTCCGAGCAAGGTTTCCACGTAACCGATCTCGGCGGCCTGCCTGCGGATACCATCCAGATATTTTTTGACGCCGGGGAATTTTGTGAAATAGGCTTTGACGAAGGCTTCAGCTTCCGACAGAGTCAATTCTGTTGAACGGGCTAATCCAAATGCGGACATGCCGTAGATGAGTCCGAAGTTGATGGCCTTGGCATGGCGGCGCATTTCTTTTGTGACTTTATCCAATTCAATATCATAGATGGCGGCGGCGGTTGTGGCGTGGATGTCTTCTCCGGCGCGGAAAGCCTTGAGCATGGATTCATCCTCCGCCATGTGCGCCACGATGCGTAATTCGATTTGGGAGTAATCCACTGAAAGCAGCACATTGCCTTTGTCGGCGATAAATCCATTTCGCACGCGGCGTCCTGTCTCGGTGCGGTTGGGTATGTTTTGCTGGTTTGGATTATTCGTTGATAAACGACCGGTCACCGCTCCGATCTGACTGTAGGAGGTATGGACGCGACCGGTATTTGAATCCACTGCGGCGGGCAGGGCATCCACATAGGTTGATTTCAATTTAGCCAGTTCGCGGTTTTCGAGAATCCATTCCAATATGGGATGCTTGTCTTTCAGCGCTTCCAAAACATCGGCTGAGGTGGAATAAAACCCTGTCGCTGTTTTGCGGCCTTTGTCCGGTGGTTCGAGACGCAGGTGATTGAAAAGAATATCCGAGAGTTGCTGCGGTGAGTTGATATTGAAAGACTTTCCCGCCAGTTGGAAAATTTCCTTTTCAATTTCAGCCAAACGAAGCGCCAACTCCACAGACATTTTGCTGAAGAATTTTGTGTCGATCAATGCGCCTGTCATTTCCATGCCGGCCAGAATGGGCGTGAGCGGCATGTCAATTTCTGCAAGCAGTTTTGTGCCGCTGACTCTTTCGAGGTCTTTTTGCAAAATCGGCATGAGACGCAGAGTCGTCTCTGCATCAGCCGCTGCGTAAGGAGCAACAGACTCGATGGCGATATCCGCCATGCTCAGTTGATTCTTGCCTTTGCCGATCAACGCTTCGATGTGAGTCATTTCCTCGCCAAGCCGGGCAAGGACGAGATTCTTCAAGCCCAGGTTGCGCGAGGATGGGTCAACGATAAATTCTGCGAGCATGGTGTCGAAGGTTAATGGCGCAACGACAAGTCCATAACGGGCGAGGATGATGTAATCGTATTTTGCGTTATGCGCGACTTTCCCGATCTTCGCATCTGTCATGGACGGCGTCAACGCGGCGATCACTTTTTCAACTGGCAGGTTGTTCCCTGACGTATGTCCAACGGGAATGTAATATGCCTGACCGGGTTTGATCGCCAGAGAGATGCCCACGATCTCGGCCTGCATTTCCTCTGTGGATGTTGTCTCTGTGTCGAATGAAATAATTTTTGCTTTTGCGAGCTGCTTCTTAAGATCATCCAGCTTATCCTGTGAATCGACAATGACGACTTCGATGTTCGAGGTTTGCGGAGTCACTACAATTTGAGGTTCGTTCACGAACATCGAGAGTTGCCCGCTCTTTGTCTTTACCGGTTTGACCGTTGTGCCTGTCGAAACAGGAGCAGCTATCGGCGCGGATGATGATCCGCCGCTGATGGCTGGGACTTTTGCTAACAGCGTTTTGAATTCCATTTCCTTGAAAAACTCTTCGAGCGCAGTCGCGTCAAATGGCTTGACCCTGGCATGTTCCAAATCGAGTTTTATTTTCAAATCGGTGCGGATGAGCGCGAGGTTGTAGCTCATGTACGCGGACTCTTTGCTCGATT
>JACRBH010000066.1 GCA_016234535.1 Chloroflexota bacterium | reverse complement strand
TCCCGTTGCTGTGGGAGGTACGAATGCAACGCCGTGCATGGCGCGCACGAGGAAGACTGCCATCTGTGCGCGGGTGACAGAGTTGGTGGGACAGTAATTCAACGGGACTGCTGTACAGCCACCGGTGATGCCGGCGTTGTACAGGCGCTCGATAAAACTCCAGGACCAGTAGGTGTTGGGCACATCGCCAAAGATCCAGGTCTTGTTGATGGTGTAGGTCTCGCCAAAAGTGAAAGTTCCATTATCTGCGCCTGTGCCTCCCAGCGGACTCCCATACGCATTCACAATGCTGTCATCGTCCAGAACATTCAGGCGGACCGAACCCGAGCCGCTGCCGGTGTTGACTGTCACCGTGTAGACACTGCCCGAGCCGCTCACTCCGCTCACGGCTGCGCCCAGAACGCCCATCGGGATTGGGGAGAAATCGCTTGCATCCACACCGGTCACATCCTGAGTGAAGGTGACCGTGAAGTTCACATTGGATGCATTTGTTGGATCGGCATCTGCGCGTGCGCTCGACACAACTACCGGCGCAGGCGGGATGATGGTGTACGTTTCACCAAATGTGAAGTTCCCATTGCCTGCTCCTGCCCCTCCCAGCGGACTTCCATATGCATTCCTGATCGAATCGTCATCCACCACATTCAAACGGATCGAACCCGCACCGCTGCCGGTGTTGACCGTCACAGTGTAGACACTGCCCGAGCCGCTCACTCCAGTCACAGCCGCGCCCAGAACGCCCATTGCCACAGGCGCAAAATCGCTGATATTGACACCCGTCACATTTTGAGTGAATGTCACCGTGAAGTTCACGCTGGATGCATTTGTCGGGTCGGCATCTGCGTGTGCGCTCGACACAACCACAGGAGCAGAAGGAATCGGTGTACAGGTGTAGATCTGAACATCATCCACCATCCAGCCCAAATAATAACCATAGGAGTCTGTCGCGAATCTCCAACGCAGCTTCACTGTTTGTCCGGTTAGGGAAGAGAGATTGTAACGGGAAGAAACATAGCCATGGCTGTCTGCCACGAAACCAGAGCGGCCCTTTAGGGCATTGGTCGTGCCCGAGTAATTCATGACGGTGCCGGTGTAGTTTCTGCCATCCACAAACAGCGGGCTGGCATCCGCCCAGGAGGAACCGTTATTGATGCTGTATTCAAGCACGGCACCATCATAGAATTGACCTTGATAATATTCAAAAGCAAAGGCATGCTTGAAGTGCAGGTAGACCGTGGAGCCCGCGGGGATGGTCACACCTGCCGCCATCGCCGCAGAAGAATCGCTGCTTGGATAATAATCATCGCCATACAACATGTGAGCTGGACTGCTGGCATATCCATTCGCCAATGACCAATTGCCTGTCATTGTCCATTTGCCTGTGCCGCTTTCCATGTTGTCCTGGAAGATGGGGAGGGGGTAATACCCAGTGGCACAAACCGGCGCATCCGGGTTGAAGTTCGCAACTGGCTGGGAGTTCATTTCCACCGCGTCGAGCGCATTCTTCACCTGCTGGCAATCGCTGGCGGTAATCCCCAATTCTCCCGTCAGGATCACGCAGGCTTGCTGGACTGCATAATACAGATCGGAGTAATCAGCACCTGATGACAACAGATTGGTATTCGCTTCATAATAGATGGCTGCGGTCTTGTCCCAGCCGAGAGCGGATACTGTTTTCCCGTTGAATGATCCACCATCGACCATCAGGAAGACAGCCTTATTGTTGATGCCGCTATTCGAATGGACGCCGCCATTATCCCAGAAGTTAGGATCTATATCAAAGTCATAATTCGGGCTGGTCATCTTATCAGGATCACCATACAATGGCGGATTGCTCATGCTGCGGATGGCTCCAAGCCCGCTAATATCCTCACCCATTTGCCATTTGACAGCAGGGGTGTCATTGCCGTAGACATTCGTCTGATCATAGTATTCGCCCCACACATCAGAAAGTGATTCGTTGATCGCGCCGGATTGATAGAAATAGAACAGATTCGCTTCGTATTGAGTGACGCCGTGTGTCAATTCATGCGCAACTACATCATCCGCCAAAGGGAATCCGTATGCATCCCCATACACCATCTGCGTACCATTCCAAAAAGCATTAGCGTATGGACAGGCTGTGGAACTGCAATAATGCACAGTGGATTTTATGATCATCCCGTTGTTCCCAATACTATCTCTGAGATATTTGGTGGCATATAAACTGTATGTCCCCATTGCATAATTATGTGCAGCATCTGCGTGTGGATTACTTCCATTCGTACAATTTGGCTGTGTTTGATTGCAGAGAAAAGTTCCAGGAAGTGAAGAAGTACCTCCGGTTGTATATGTACTGACAAGAGTGGAATGATTGGATAGCTGAAATTGAGCAGGAACAAATCCTGAAGCAGAAGCGGAAACGGAATAAGCCCCATCCACACCATTCGCTGTAAATGTTGAAGAAGCAAAGCCATTAATGTCTGTGGTGACAATAGTTGTATTTAAATTGAATGTATTAAATGTGCCACTTGCTCCAGATGTTGGTGCAGTGAAAGTAATATGAACACCACTCATTGGAAGATCATTCTCATCCAACGCCAGAGCAACAAGATCTTCGGTAAAAACTGTATTGATCAGGTTATTTTGACCGGAACCGCTAACCATATGAATGGATTTTGCCCCAATACCAATATATTCCACTGAGCCAATATCGCAACTATATCCACGAGGACGGGTCGTGCCTTGTTGATCTGTAGATGGACAACCAGTGGTAAAGCCATTATCAATTGCAGGACTTCCTGCCAGCAACATGTGCACCGGCATCGCTCCAGTTAAATTAATATCAATTCCGGGATCCACATTTAGGTTATGGGCCCCGTCTATGACCACACATCCCTCCATGTCTTCAATGATGTTGTAATTTGCCGTAGAAATCACTCCAGCACAGTCCGGACTGGATGCTGAACTGGAATTATTCGCAAGGATTGTATTGGTAATATTATATGTTCCATTTACCTGTTTAATGCCGCCACCTGTTGGGGCTGTATTGTATACAATGGTGGAGTTTTGAATATTAACAGAGGAGCTAATGTTGTTTGACGCATAAATCGCCCCCCCCGACCAGCTGGCTGTATTCCCGCTAATGGTGCTATTGATAATATTTATTATGCCGTTATCAATAAAAATCCCCGCGCCACTACTGGTAGCGACGTTGTTTCTTAGCGTACTTTTCCTAAGAGTGAAGTTGCCATTTACGATATAGATCGCACCACTATTCGAAGACGTTGAGTTTTGTACTATAAAGTTCTCAACAATCACTGTCCCTGAAATTACGAGAATACCATTTTTAGTATTTGCGCCATCAATTGTAGATGCACCATTTTGGGATGTAAAACTTGTGTTCCATCCACCTGAAAGTGTGATGTCCTTGTTAATAATCACGACATTGGGGCTTCCATTCGTTGAAAAAAGATAGGTTCCAATTGCCACATTAATTACATCTCCAGAGGCCGCCTTATTAATAGCTTCCTGAATATGCTTACAGGGGGCGGCGATGGAAGTGCATGAATTGCTGTCATTACCCGTGGAAATGTTCACATAATAAGTGATTGGAGCGAGCAGCACCTCAGCATTTGGTTCAGAGGAAATATCGTTCTCGGGAATTATTGGGGGAGTGGGTGTTGGAGTGTCGCCAGGAACATCTCGATCTGCAGGTGCAGTCGTCCACACCGTATCCACCTGATTGAAGTGCAAAGAAATATTCCCCGTCTTCGCATCTACCAACACCAGTTCGCGGATCGGAGCGCCTTCTTTGGCGGAAACCATCTCAATCCTCCACACCAAATTGGCAGAGCGAATGCTCGGGCGCAACAACGTCTCATCGAATATCCACAGGGAGGATTGTGTGGCGTCGTAATCTTTTACTTCACTCCCATACCATTTGACCATGCCCTGTTTTGCATTCTCAATGGCAGCTTCATCTGTAAGTTCTGGCTTCGTGTCCAGAGAAAGCCCCTGCGATACTTCACCGTTCATCGAAATCAACTCGCCCGCTTTGGTGGCGTTGACCATCAACTCGCCCGCCATAACCGGCACACCCTGATACATCTGCTGATACTTTGAAACCACACGCCCAGCATCAGGCTGGTTGATCTCGGAAAGCTTCAACTCCTTGGCTGGGTTGGTCAAGCCGAACTCCGACCCAAAGTGCTGCACCAGAGCCAGCGATTGAGCTTCGGGAGTCAGGTTGACTGCATTGGGTCCCAACACGGAGATTAGCTCATGGTTTTCCCCTGTGATCAAGGTCACCTTACCAGATTCAGCGTTGTACTCGCGATGAAGCCCCGTCTGTGTTTGTGCCTGTGCCGACACAGGCGATGATTGCAAGCTGGGGATGGTCATGGACATTAGCACGACAAACGACACCAGCAAGTTTGTCACTTTGCGAAGAGATATATTCATTTTTCCTCCACCGATTTCATATTTTGTATATTTTTGGCAGGAACCAATCTGTGATTTCCACCTTTTCGATGATTGTACATGCAATGCAAACAAACCTCAAGAGGACAAAACTCACGAATTTTGGCGGATGTCTTTGGGGAGAAAAATAACCAGGTAATGAAAAAAGAGTCCCCATTGCGGGGACTCTTTTTTCATACAAAACTTTATGGAAGATTGAACGCTCTCACCAGGAAGACCGCCATCGAATCCCGCTTGACCGTGGTGGAGGGACAATAAATCCCGGCACCACACCCGCTGGTAATCGCGTCAGCGGCCAACTGCTCGATGAAGTCTGCGCCGAAGGAGCCGACGGGCACATCACTAAAGACACCCGTTGCTGTGGGAGGAACGAATGCGATACCATGCATGGCGCGCACGAGGAAGATCGCCATCTGCGCGCGGGTAACGGATGCGCCCGGGCAATAGTTGCCGCCGCCGCATCCGCTGGTGATCGAGTCTGCGGCCAACTGTTCGATGAAGTCCGCGCCGAAGGAACCGACGGGCACATCAGAAAAGACTCCCGTTGCTGTGGGAGGTACGAACGCAACACCATGCATGGCGCGCACGAGGAAGACTGCCATCTGTGCGCGGGTGACAGAGTTGGTGGGACAGTAGTTCAACGGGACTGCTGTACAGCCACCGGCGATGCCGGCGTTGTATAGGCGTTCGATGAAACTGTTAGACCAATAGGCTAGCGGAACATCAACAAAAGTAGCTGACTTGATGACTGTATAAATCTGACCATTAGTAAAATCACCGTTGGCCGCACCTGCCCCACCAAGTGGGTTGAGCGCCAAATCCACAATTGAATTGTTATCCACCACATCCAAGTGGATCGTCCCATTGCCTGAACCGGTATTGACCGTAACGGTGTAAGCACTTCCTGAACCAGTCACACTTGTGATGGATGCACCAGTTAACCTTGTAGTGGCCAAAGCGAAGTCAGTTGAATCTACATCTGTCACGGGTTCGGAGAATGTCACTGTGAAATCTACACTAGCTGCATTGCTCGGGTTGGTATTGGCGCGCACAACATTACTTACCACGGGACTTACCCCATCCACAAATTGCGTGTAAAGATATGCACCTGTAGTCCATGCAGTTGCCACGCTTTGCGCTGTTATGCCTACATCAATTGGAGTGAAATATAGATTCTTGACTGTGTAAGGTCCGTTCAAGCCCGATTTATTTATGTCGCGACCATCAAATGATAATGTGACCGTCTGTGTGCCGGCTGTGAGCGGGAAGAAATCTCCAGATTGTGTAATAAGTTGATCTCCTGCATATAGTTCAGCGGATACAGCATATTCACCAGGAGCAGCCAAATTTACTTCTGCTGTAAAGTCTAACTTGTCATATAGCCCATCGGAATTAATATCATTTGGAGTATCACTATAAACGCCGGTCAATTGCAGATCATTTGGCGCAATTGCAACCAGCAAATTTTTCTGGCGTGTGAAGGCCGTACCGTTATCATTGCCATTGGCGGTTATATCAACAGTGAGATAGCCAGATGCATCGGGAATAGTATAGGTGTTGGTGTAAGTTCCATTGCCCTGATCTGTGAGCGTAACTACATCTATAACGGTATCTGAACGGGTCAATGTAGCTGTGACAGTTGCACCGCTTAAGCCTGTGCCACCCGAATCTAAATTAGCTGTGATTGTAGCATTATCGCTAATTTGGTATACCTCGGCATTGGTATTAGCTGTAAGTTGAAGAGTGCTATCAATTAAGCCAAAGATTTTATAATCAATCGCATCGGTAGCAGTAATAGTTGCTTGCCAAGTGCCGACCTGACCAGAAACAAAATCGTACGTTGCATTAGGTGCAGCTTCTGGACTGCCTGCGACAGTTTCATAAGTTACTTCATTAGGATGTGCTGCCGCGTAAGTAGGATCAATCACTTGTGCGTCTGGACGGGTAAGCGTAAAGGATGGCGCGTTACCTCCGCTCCAGTTGAGATAAAACAAAGTAGTGCCGACGCTGTCAATCACAAAAGGAAGTGTCACCACCTGCCCAGCATTTAAATGTCCAATTTTGATTTCTGTAAAAGATGAAACGCTTGTTGAAAGTGCATTTGCCTCTATGTTGTTCGCTTGTGGTGTTTGCGTTCCAGCTGGCCAGCAAAGGTTGGAAGCAGGAGTATTTCCCTTTATTAAAGCATCCATACATCCAAAAGAATCACTGAAACCTTGTCCATCCTGGGAAACGTAGTAAGCCTTATCTAAGGGACTTAGATTTGGGTGAGTCTCATTAGTAAAATATTGAGCGGGTTGAGATGCTCTCGGCCAGTCGGGCACGAATAATTTGGATGGGAATACCCAACCAACCGCACTGTACTGTCCCACCAGACCATCATTTGGACCTTGTAATGCAAGCTTTAAAAGCCGGTCAAATTTTCCAACCCCACCATTTCCACCTATGAAATTATAAGCAATATCAGCCATATTTGGATTCGAGGGATTAAATGTGGTCATCATATGACTGACTGACATATCACAAGCGCCCCTTTGAAGATCACATGCTATTGGGAGTATGGAAATAACATCAGTGGGGAGTCCCGCATGAGGGGAGCCTAAAGTGTATAGTGCTTTGACTTCATTTTGGTTATTTAAATATCTTATAGCAGTCCGACTCACCACCCCACCCATCGAATGAGATACCATAGTGATTGGCTGCGGATTTTGAGAATATACATAATCAATTTGATCACGCAGGCATTGCGCGTTTAATTCCAAAGGTGGAGTGCCAAAAGGTGTTGATTCCAAATGAGCAATCCAAACATCATAATCTTTATCAAACCAATCAGCTAAATCCGGTGAACCATCTTTTGAGTTTAAAGTCGAGGCTGTTTCAGGATATCTTCCAATATCGTTTGCACCATTGCTATCATTACTACAATGATAGCCCCCTTCTGTAAAATTGAGCCCCTGCCAGCCGTGGACAATGATCAGAGGAGGTGGCAGTCGGTGGAGATAAACTGCGGACGATTTCAAAATACCGTCGCTCCCACCTATCACATAGAGATTGCGACCCACAGACACTGACGAGTGGTAAGCGAGATTCTGTGGCAGATCGTCACTGATTACCCAATCACTGATACTTCCATCCCCTTCAATAGTAGCCATATATGTAGAAGCAACGATACTTGTAGAAGGGTCTGTTACACCTCCAGTGGCATAGATATTTCCTTGCGATATAGAAGCAGAGTGACTATGCAATGGTATAGGCAAAGAATTTTGGGATGTCCAAGTCCCTAGCGTGCCGTCCGACATAATTTTGGCTCGGTATACTTCACTAGATTTTGTACTACTTAGACCACCGATTACGAATATATAGTCATTCCAAATAACCGCATCATGCGCGTGTAATGGAATTGGGAGAGGTGCAAGCTCGGTCCACATGCCAATAGTACCATTAGAATATATGGGCGCCGTATAGCTGCTGATTTCACCTCCCCAGGAAAGTCACTAAACCCTCCTAACACATATATCGAGTCACCATAAACAACCGCAGCAGATCTATATAGATCATCCGGCAAAGAGGTTAATATGGTCCAGTCACCAAGAGTGCCGTCGAGTTGAATCGGGGCACTGATGACCGATCTCAAACCGCCCCAACAGCAGGCATACCCTCCGATAACGAATAGATAACCGTGACTAATCAATACTGCGTTATGCGCTACTTGCCCCCTAGGCATTGAAGTGGTTTCAATCCACTCGCCAAGACCTCCATCTGTATTGACTTGAGCGTAAATCACGCTAGACGTGTAAGGACTTCCGTTAGCTCCTCCCACAACATAAATATACTGAGCATTTGTGACAGCACTAACTTCAGATACTGACCATGGCATTGAACTAATCAACGACCAGTTACTTGACGTCGAAACCGCTACATCAAGTAAATGCTCTTGATCTAATTCGGATTCAGTGATCAACTCTTTATTGTCTCCTGTAATCCAATGAATTAGTGAAGCGTTCTTAGTCTTTATGGCTTGTGCCTTTACATTCGCGATTGGACTCCAGTTCAGAATCAATAGACATAGCAACATAAACCATGTCAACAACTTTGCAGCCTGCTGGCGGAAGTGTTTGATGTTCATGAAATCCTCCAATCCGAACTAAACAATGATTGATAACAAAAGGTGATCTGGACATTCGATGTTGGCTTCGAGGATCCCGTGTCCAATTCTTTCACTACGATTATACAGATTTCATATAGGGAATACAACAGTTTTTGAATAAGCGTTTGTATTAGATCGGTTGGCAAAATGGCAAAGCCTTTTAAAGACTTGGCATCTTCAAAAGGCTTTGTCATTGATCCCTGTTTACTGAACTCTCCTACGGCTTCTCCAACCTATGCGCCATCAACAGCTCTTCATCTACAAAAAGTCCCTGAAAAAATCAGGGACTCTCCTTTCTTACGGCAAGTTGAATGTCCTCACGAGGAAGACCGCCATCGAGTCTCGGTTGACCGTGGCAGCGGGACAGTAGATGCCGGGACCACATCCACTGGTGATGGCATCTGCGGCTAATTGTTCGATAAAGTCTGCTCCGAAGGAACCGACGGGAACATCCGTAAAGATACCCGTCGCTGTGGGCGGGACAAACGCAATTCCGTGTTTGGCGCGCACCAGGAAGATAGCCATCTGAGCGCGCGTAACAGCTGAGTTCGGACAATAGTTGCCGCCACCGCATCCGCTGGTGATTCCTTCAACAGCTAATTGCTCGATCCATGCGGCACCGAAACTACCAAGTGGGACATCGTTGAATTTAGTGCCAGTTGCCGCTGGAGGTGTATACGCGCTGCCATGCATTCCGCGCAGCAGGAAGATCGCCATTTGTGCGCGGGTGACTGAGTTGGTAGGGCAGTAATTCAACGGGACCGTTGAACATCCAGAGGTGATTCCAGAATTATATAAGCGTTCGATATATTGCCATGACCAATACGACGATGGCACATCGGCAAAGATGGCAACTACTGGAGCATCAGTGAGTGAAATCGTATATTGAGTTCCGCAGCCTCCAACGCTCGGATTCCAATGATTTACAAGTATGTAATATGTGCCAGCGATTGTGGGCTGCCAAGTGATTTGAGATGCCAGAGTATCGTTATTGTCATCATTCGAGGCGAGTAAAGTTATTCCATCCGGGCCAGACAAGGAAAGGTAGGTGTCATTCGATGCGCCAAGACCTGACGTTGATATTGCATATGTTTTTCCTACCACAGCATTAAACTTGATCCAGTCTTTATCTCCTGGAACATTAAAGTTATGTATTTGGCTGTCACCAACGGCGAGGAGAGACGCGTTTGTATAAATAGAGTCATTTTCAAAAGAATCTAAACTTGCTGTGCAGATCTGGATTCCAGAGGAATATATATTATTTTGTTTATCTGTTTCTTGCACCAGGCCAGCCGAATCTGTTTGGGCATAGAGGGTACCGCTGCTTTCAGTGAAAGTGCTTGAGACCCTGATGTCTGGCATTGCGAATGGCAACAAAGTTGATAAATCTGTCACCACAGTGGTTAGGGTGGCTGTTTGACCGGGGGCAATCTGATCGTTAACCCAGAAGCGTATACCGCCGGAATAATCCTCTGCACCAGTGGGAACATGGTTTAAATATAGGTCGGTGTAGAAACCGTTTTGCGTGCTTAGGTTGCCTTGATTCATAACCACAGCCTCAATTAATATACCTCCATCAGGGTTGGGATAGGTGGCAAGGTTAAGTAAAGCCAAATCTGGTGAACCTGTTACAGGTGGGATGTTTGCATCTCCAGCAGCCACAGATGGCTCATTGAGAATATTTCCATATCCACCATAAGGGAAAGAAGTGGAAGCAGTATTGGATATTCGTAACCCCTGGACTTGTCCATTCATGTAATCGCTATTGGCAGAGTTTCGCCCCAGGATGACTGGCCCCGTACCTGCAGGTACACCTGTGCCAAATCCCATGGATGTTTCCAAGTTGCCATTTACAAATACTCGTGCAGTCGTTCCATCATAAGTGAATGCAAGGTGATACCAGAGACCTTGAACCAGCTGTGTCTGAGATTGAACATTGATGGCTCCTCGAATGTTGCCGACAAATTTCCAGTCGCGGATTTCAAGCCGATAAGCCTCTTCGGTGTTTGTGGTCATTCGCCTGCGCAATAGCAACTGGGTACCATTGTTATAGAGTTTGAACCAGCCTTCAATAGTAAAGTTATTTAAATTGAATAGGCTGGAACTTGGAATCTCGGCATAGGTGCTTGAGCCGTTAAATACAGCTGCACTCCCAAATTTACCATTAGCAGCCCATCCTCCATTGTATAAAATGCCATTGTTCCCATTCCCTGATTTATCAGCAAACGTACTGCCGCTTTGATCGGAAAAATGCCATAAACCAACAGTACTCGCCTCATCCGGAGGAGGAAATACATTGTTAATATCTGCAGGCGGGTTCACTGCTGATGGATTCCCATAATAAAGTTGATAACTGGATGCATTGGAAGCGGGGCTTGGCGCAATATCGGTTTGTAAATCAAACCAGATATCGATTTGTCCGCTATTAAATACCTGGACAAATCGGGATAGCTCCGTTGTATTGTTGTAAACGATGCGGAAGTCATCTCCCTTCAAAGTTGACTGCGAGGCTGTAAATAAATCAGTGGACGAAGGGGTTGTACCAGCATCAAAATGGATATGTATTGGGTACCCTGAAGCCAGAGCATTACCATCATTATTAAGAACTAGCAGGTTACGTTTGTAACCATACCCGGTGTCCCACCATGGCGTGGGAGCTTGAGCGGCCAGATCAATTACGATACTTGTATCTCCATCTGTGGCTGGCCATGCCTCCAAATTCCCTGCAACATCCAACGAACGGGAGCGGAAGTAGTAAGTATGACCGGCCTGACCAATGAAAATGGATGATATTGTTGTCGTTTGGCTTATCCAATCAGCCCATGCGCTATCTGAGCGGTTTCCATCCCGATATTGAATATCGTACCATCGTACTCCCGACCGATCATCACTGCCGCCCCAAGTAACCGGAAAAGCAGTCTCGGTGCTCACTGAAGGCGAGAATGCTGTCACTGAAGAAACTGGAGCCAGTTGATCAATTCCAAAATGTCCAACCGTATCAGATGAGCCAATCTCATTGATGGCAAAGACCCGCCAGTATATATCCGGATAGGCGCTAACAAAATTGAATTGATATGATGTAGTGTCCGCAGTCAACACCTGATCCACCAGCGGATTGATGGTTGGATCCGGGTTGGTGCCAGCAACGAACCTATAACTGTTGACCCGCCAGGCTGGATTCCACTGGAATGTGATCAAACGGTTATTTACCCAGGCATCTGTGGAAGGATTGATCAATACTGGCCCATTTGGGCGGCGGCGGTCCAGGTGATAAATAGCAGTTTTCACCATCGTCTGCCCTTGGGGGCCGAAGCCAACCGCACGGATAAGATGATCCCCATCGGCTATCGGCAGGTTTTCAAATGTTGGCCAGGTGCTGGTATTACTGTGATCATAGCAAAACTTACCCAGGTGATGGATCCAGTACCAGTCTCCGCTTGCTGATCCATCTGTTGCAGTATTGGCTTCAATCTTGAGTCCCAAACCAATGTCGCCAAATCCATGCACGCAGGTGTAGACCTGAATTCTTTCCGCAGACGATGGCGATCCGGGAGAGAATTCCAAATTATCCATTGACAACTGGGTGGAATAAAGGCTGAAGTTCCGTGATTCACTCCAATCGCTTTCTAGGGCGGTACTAATATTGCGTGCTTTGGCATGCCACTTGTATGTATAGGGTCCCAGACTTGGTGGCGTCCAACAATTTGTGTCGATCCACCCACTATCGGGGATATCATGACTCTCATAGATTTGGAAGAAGTACTGGACACCCGCAGATGCATTCACACACAATGCTGGTGGACTGCTTTCTGCGAAAACAGACCAATTGCCTGGGTCGGAAAGCGCTGGTGGAGTGGGACGAGTCCCACCGCCATTCCGAACATCAAAGCGGATGGTAATCTCGGGTCCGCTCCAATTACCATTCCTCCAGACCTGCCACTTACTCTCATATGTGCCCTCCCCGGATGGGGCAGTCATGGGGTTGTTGGCATAGAACTCAAATAGATAATTCTGTCCAGCGTTGACTGTGCCAACTACCGCAACATGAGGCCAGGCTCCGTATAGGTTGCCGTCCGTATTGCGCAATAGATCACCGCGACTCTCCAAAAGCTGGCCCTGATTTACTTTGACGGTTACCTTTGGACGGAAGGTTTGACCGGGAGTGACGACTGGGGGATATTCGACATTTACAATGTTAACGTCCCAGCCAATTGGATCAGGCGGTGGGGTAGGTGTCGCTTGAGTGTTAACAGTCAATTTGACCCAAAGCGGTGGGCCAAAATAGGTTGTATCATGCCGCAGACTCCACTTGCCAGTTAAATTACCGTTCTGGTTAGGCGTAGTGATGATTACACTGATATTTACTTCTTGCCCGGGTGCAGTTACGGGTACATCCACTGCGCTTGGCGCACCCATTTGATCACCGCCTGTAAAGACCAACTGGTACCCACTTCCCCAAGTGGAAGTGCCGACATTTTTCACCCGCCAGGTTTTGGTCAGTGCTTGGCCAGGGGAGACAACTTTCCCGTCTGGGATGGTGATGTCAGAGATAAACAATGCGTTGTCAATCCCCGATGGCTGTGGTGGGGGATTGGATATTGCAATATTAGTTGAAATAAGGTAGTTCGTATCGCTTATTGAAGTCAAATTAGGTTTATTTATTGAAACACGATTATCATGCGAGAAACTAAAATACCTGCCTTCTGTTGCAAACTTTGTCAATGTACCAGGATTGTCATGGTTATTAGGAAGCTCACAATTACTATTTATGTCATCTGGGTGTAGGCAGGAGAAATATATATTTACTCTTACAGCAAATGGAGTTTCAGGCCCGCCGCTATCATTGTAATGGAAATTATTGAGCACCTTAGTTATTCCCCATACAGCAGAACCGTCATAATTATACGATTTCAAACCTTCACTATCTACAATATAACTGAATATATTATATCCATCGACGAAGGGTATACCATCATCCCAACCATAAGGGTCACCACCAAAGCCATATGGCAAACCACCAGAACTCTCTAGACAACTATGATTACAAATCCAATTCCCATTATCGGTTTTTCGCCCTCTCCGAAATTCTATATGAAGATGAATATTATCAGTGCCAGAATCTCCTGCCTTACCAAGGATTTGTCCCTGGACCACAAGATTCCCAACCTTAACTGTTAGAGAACCCTCTGTAAGATGCCCATATATTAATACTGTTCCGCCTATTTCGTGCTGAATCGCTACTTGGCAACCAAAATGATGATTACAACCGGCATCTATAACCTCACCAGATGCCATAGCCAAAACTTCGAATCTCGTCCCATTACTAAAATCTAACCCCGAACCTTCTCCTGTGGGGTATGTGCTTGCAGTAATTAAGTTGCTGTATTGATGCGGTCCGCCTGTCCAACCTATTTTAAGACTACCATCATATGGCAATTTAAAATCCGGAAGGAGTATAGGATCGCTCATTTTATCTATTAATGGTACAGGCAAACTGCCTGTACCTAGGTTAGACAAAACCATTCCTAAAAGCATGATTCCATACAAAGTTTTACGTATCAACGAGATTTGGCTTTTGGCGTGCATGATTCCCTCCAGGTGGGAGTAATGGAGTCAATGGCTTGAAATTACAAAGTCTACCTATTCAGTATACTGATTTGCATACCTGAGCACAATAGGCATTTGTCATGTAATTTTCAATCCAACAAGTTAGGTTGGTAAATTAGAAAGAGCCGTAAGATTTCTCTCGCGGCTCTTTTTGACACATGTTTTCATCAGTTACGGCTTCTCCAACCCATGCGCCGTCAACAAATTTTCATCTTCCAAAATATCCATCGTCAATCCATCAGCCACGATATTGCCATCATCCATCACGATCGTGCGCGGAAATAATTCCTGCACCAGCCGCATATCGTGTGTGGAGACCAGCATCGTGATCGGCAGTTCGCGCAGTAAATTAATTAATGTCCTGCGCGCGCGCGGATCGAGTCCAGCGGAGGGTTCATCCAAAACCAGAATGCTCGGGTTCATGGATAAGACCGTCGCAATGGCAATGCGTTTTTTCTCACCGACACTTAAATGATGGCTCAGGCGATCTTTATACGATGACATTCTTACAGCTTCGAGCGCAGAGTCCACCCGCGCGTGGACTTCTGATTCAGAGAGTCCCATATGCAGCGGACCAAAGGCCACATCCTCGAACACGGTCGGTGAGAAAAGTTGGTCGTCGGGATTCTGGAACACGAGTCCAACCATTGAACGGATGACAGGCAAATTGTCACGGCTGAGGCGCAGACCGCCCAGATCAATTTCGCCGCGCCCTTCCAATATCCCATTCAGGTGCAGCATCAACGTGGACTTGCCCGCGCCGTTCGGTCCCACTAACGCCACCTTATCGCCCAAGCATAAATTCAGCGAGATGCCGCGCAGCGCGACGTGCCCATCGGGATAAGAGAAATGCAGGCCGCGCACTTGAAGCACATCGCCTTCACATTCGGGATAGTTAAATTTTTCAACAGCATGTGTAATTGGCATTAGAACCGTCCCACAAATTGCATTGCAAGAATAAATAGAAAAGCGAGGATCGCATACGCCCAATCACGGGAATGAAGTTCATGCGGATTAAGAGTCCGCAGTTGACCGGCATACCCTCGCGCCAGCATCGCATTATAGATTCGATCACTGCGCTCGTAGCTTCTCAAAAATAATTGACCTGCCATGTGCCCGGACACTCTCGCCCGCCAGAGCACGCCTCCACCTGACCTTTGGCCTGCTGTGGCCGCCGAACGAGATTGTCTCGCCCGAAGCAGCCGCATCACTTCATCCGTCAGCACGAAGAGGTAGCGATATAAAAACGCGATGATGGTCGTGAGAATGGCGGGCACCCGCAAATGCTCAAACGCATGGATGAGATCAGGAAAGCGAGTGACCGCCACCAACAGGATCGCCATCTGCACCGACAGCCATGAACGAATGACAATACTGACGAAGCGCAGCAAGCCCGCATCTGTGATCGTGAAATCCCACAGCATAAAATGGAATTGCGTAATTGCGTTGCCCGGAATGGAAAATAAAACCGTCACCGCCACCAGAGCAAATGGCAGCGCGATGAATGAGCGCCGAAAGGTAAATCCCAACCCCAGATCGGACAGCGCATTGGCCAAGATCAGGAAGAGCCACGCCAGCGCGAAAGCCGTCCATGCGCCATCGGGGAGTAATGCGTTTGAAAGAATGAAAGCGACCGTTACCGCTACTTTGATGCGTGGATCAAGACGATGGAGTGTACTGTCGTGGTGATGATAACGGTCGAAGGCGTCTGAATGCATGGGGATTTACGATTTACGATTTTGGATTGGGCTGGGTAGCTCGATTGGTTTTAGCAGGTGTGTCAAGACCATGTTTGCTTTGCAATGAGCGGCCAACGATGAAGGTTATTGCCAAAACAACGATGACGCCAATCGCGCCGGCCACAATGGTTGAGAGAGGAGTTGTTCCCAGAAAAGGTATCGTGTAATCTGGAATGACTTGATATGGAGCTGACTGGGCAGTATTGATAAAGCCAAGATCCTGGGCAACCCGTTCAAGTCCATCGGGGCTGGCAGATGCAACCGGTGAAAGCAGGACAACTGTCAGCGTGATCAAGACACCGGTCAATATCCAGCCTTTACCGCCTTGCGCGGATTCTGACCTCTCACCTATCAGATCGGGGCGGGTGCGCAGGATGAATACCACAGCCGCAACAGTGATCAAAGCCTCGCCAAGCCCAATAAATGCATGGACGAATAACATGGCGGGGACAATGATTTGCACTTCAGCATTTCCGCTTAACCAAATCTGTAACGCGGTGAAAAGTGCTCCCGTCATCACAGACAACCAAGCCGCCAGGCCGATTACCGCCAACTTGACTGTGCGATTACTGCCAAGCACAGAACGATACAGCCCATATCCAACCGCGCAAGTCAACAAGCCCATGTTAAGAATATTCGCGCCCATTACAACAAGTCCGCCGTCCTGGAAGAGAAGTCCCTGCACAGCGATGACCGCGGTCATCACCAACATGCCAGCCCACGGACCCAGCGTGATCGCCGCCAGCACCCCGCCAAGCAAATGTCCCGAAGTACCGCCAAGAACAGGAAAGTTGATCATCTGCGCCGCAAAGATAAACGCGGCCATAACTCCCATTAAAGGTACCTGCCGTTCACCGAGTAATTTATTCGTGCGGGAAATGGCAATGCCAAGAGTAATGACCGTAATCGCCCAGCAGATAAGCGAAACAGTAATGCCAAGGAAGTTATCCGGGATGTGCATGGGAACAGGGGAATACAACATGTAAATCTCCTTGTGATTTCATGTCGTTGCGAGGGCGCTCTTGATCGTTGCCCGAAGCAACCTCCTAATAACTAGGGATTGCTTCGTCGCTTTCGCTCCTCGCAATGACGTTGTCTTATGATTGACAATCCGAACACAAGCCAAAGAAAGTGACATGGCTGGAATCCAGTTTATATCCAGTAGATGACTCAAGTTGGCGATACAAAAGTTCAAGCGGAGCATGTTCCACTTGAACGGTGCCGCCGCATTGATGGCAGATCAAATGGTGATGTTGATTCTGCGCCAGTTCGTAAACTATCTTTCCATTACCTACATGTGCGGCGAGCAAAAACTTTTTTTCTGCCAGATATTCCAGTGTGCGGTACACAGTCGGCTCGGTGAGGCTGGAGAATTCCTTGCGTGCCAGCTCATAGACTTGGGTGGGAGAAAGATGCCCGCCGGAATGATGGAGCGCGTGCAAAATGGCCTTCCGCTGAGGCGTCATACGCAATCCCTGCGCTCGTAACTGTGGGGCATAATTCATCGAACAGGTCATGTGAATTCCTTATTGCAACTTTTTACAATAGCATAATTTTAGAATAGCATAGATGATTGTTTCTTACCTCAATAACTCACCTTACGCGGTAACGCGAGACGCTTTGCAGTCTCGCAAAATGGGCGACATAAATGTCGCGCTACAGGCTGGACTGCGTAACATCAGTTAATATGAGATGAGTTAAAAACAAACTTTCCACTTTCCTCTTATGAAAGAGGAAAGTGGAAAGAAGAATCAAATTTCGGTTTTGGATTAAATCCTATGGCTCCCACACAAAATGCACGAAGGCGGCGAGCATTGGTTTACCGCTGCTCATATCCATGCCGACGGCCCAGGTCTGCCAGTCCATTCCGCCGTATTCGTCGGTGCCGGGGTAATGCACAGAGTAATAATTCATACTTTCATAGGGCCAGAGGGGTTGATAAGTGGCACCACCCACTTCGAGTTGATTGCAGGTGAGTATGGCAGTTGGGGTGAATACCTGCTGTAATGAAGGCAGGACAATGTCATGGAACGCGCCAAAGGTATGCTCACCGCTGCCATACGAAATACCCCAATCGGCCTGGAAGGTGGTTTCGAAAACAAACTTCGCATGTTCCACATCATAGTTGACGACATTGCCTTCGCGATAAAAGCTCACGTCCATGCCGGTGGTTGGGGAAACAAGCGAGGCGAGCAGCGCTCCGTCGGTGGTTGAAATGGCTTTGCCAAACGATGCGATCAATTCACGGGCGCGCGGGTCGTCGCAAAAGGAGATCACCACACCGGGCGCGGAAGTCGGCAGGGGAGTTGCGACCTGTGTCAGCAAGGGGATGGGAGAAAATGCCGGGGTGATGGTCAATGCCGGTTGGGGAGTGGCAGACGGCAGGGCGGTCGGAGGCGGGGCTTGATCCACAGGAACGGCACAACTTGCGAGAGTCAACAAGATCAGAACCGGCAAAAATATTTTGAGTTTCATTCTCGATCCTTTCCAAAATAATTCGTCATATCCATTGTACTCTTTTGTATTCGTTTTTCATTGACATATTTTTTGTTCTGCATATAATCAGCCGAAATAAGCAAGGCTGTGACGAGGAATAGTACGCTTGCACGACGGTTCAGAGAGCAGGTGATTTGCGGTGAGAGACCTGCCCGAAACGACAAAGCCGAATGGTCCTTTGAGCTTCAAGGAAGAAAGATTGTCTGATCGTGGAATAGTTGGATGGTCGAGTAGTCCAAGACGGGAACTGCATCCGTTATCAGGGCAGAGTCACTTGGTTTCATCAAACCAGTTGACTAACAGAGTGAGGCTGGCTTCCCGTTGCATCATAACGGGATTTTTTTTAAATAGCCATTTGTCAGCCTAAGTTGGGTGGCACCACGGATGCGAATCAATCAGCGTTCGTCCCTTTTGGGATGAACGCTGTATTTTTTTAATGGGTCTCTCGAGAAAGCCCATCTCACCACAGAGTTCACAGAGAAAAAGAATTTCCCTCAAAGGTCTCTGAGTTCTCTGTGGCTATATATAAAGGAGAAAAAAAATGAATCCCTCGCCTCAACCTGAAGAGCAGGAAATCAATTTGCAGGAACATGACATTGAAACAATCATAGACAATTCCCTGTCCGCCGCGCAGATCATCGAAGATCAAAACGATGAAGCGGATGCTTCGCGAAATAATTCGCCGCGCTTTGTCCCGTAATTCGAACGACTAAAGTCGTTACTACGAAATATTTTTTGGAGGAACCCATGACTGAACAAACCCGCTTTCAATTGAACGAAACTGACCTGCCGAAATTCTGGTACAACATTTATGCAGACAGCCCGGTCGCGCCGACCCCGGTGCTGCATCCTGGCACGATGGAGCCGGTCACCCCCGACTTTTTATCCGTGCTCTTTCCAATGGATTTGATCTTGCAGGAGATCAGCTCGGAACGATATATCGAAATCCCCGAGGAAGTGCGCGAGATCTACAAGCTCTACCGCCCCACCCCGCTCTTGCGCGCCCGCAGATTGGAAAAGGCGCTCGGCACCACCGCGCACATTTACTATAAATATGAAGGCGTCTCACCTTCTGGAAGTCACAAGCCGAATACAGCGATTCCACAGGCTTATTACAACAAGGTGGCCGGCACAAAAGCGATGACAACTGAAACGGGTGCGGGACAGTGGGGTTCTTCGCTGGCTTTCGCCTGCAATGTCTTTGGCATCGATCTCGAAGTGTATATGGTAAAGGTTTCGTATCACCAAAAACCATACCGCCGCAATTTGATGGAAACCTACGGCGCGCGCGTATACGCAAGCCCCACAGACCTGACAAATTACGGCCGTTCTGTCCTTGCTGAAAATCCCGGTAATCTCGGTTCGCTGGGCATTGCCATTTCAGAAGCAGTGGAAGCCGCAGCCACATCCAACGGCACGAAGAAATATGGACTCGGCTCGGTATTGAATCACGTGCTGTTACATCAGACCGTGATCGGCGAAGAAGCCTTGAAGCAAATGGATATGGCGGATGAATATCCCGATGTGGTCATCGGCTGCGTGGGCGGCGGATCGAACTTCGCCGGGATTGCCTATCCGTTCCTGAGAGAGAATCTCAAGAATGGCAAACGTGCCCGCCTCGTCGGCGTGGAGCCGACTGCGACTCCAACACTGACCAAGGGCGTGTACACCTTCGACTATGGTGATACCGCGAAGATGGCTCCGATTGTCAAGATGCATACTCTGGGCCACGACTTCATGCCGCCTGGCATCCATGCGGGCGGATTGCGCTATCACGGCATGGCTCCCAGCATCAGCGGATTAGTGGATGCCGGTCTCATTGACGCGGTGGCTGTCAAACAAAAAGAGACTTTCGAAGCCGCGATCCAATTTGCAAAAGCGGAAGGCATTGTGCCCGCGCCTGAATCCGCACATGCGGTGCGTGTGGCAATTGACGAAGCGTTGGATGCAAAGGCCAAAGGCGAGAAGCGCGTAATCCTGTTCAATCTGTCAGGCCACGGCAACTTTGACATGGCAGCGTACGAATCCTATCTCAGCGGGAAACTCGAAGATTACGAGTATCCTGCCGAGGCGGTGAAAGAATCGATGAGCAAACTTCCGCAGGTGAATCTTCCCGCTTAATTTATCTTCATCAGCACCCATAGGGCAGGTCAGCTGATGGACTCCAAAGTCAACGAAAAAGACCGTCAACGAATTGGCGGTCTTTTTTTTGCGGCTTATTTCTTTTCCAAAAATATTTGTGCTGGTATTTGCGGCCAGCCTTCATGAGCGCAGCGGACAGCCAACTCTGCCAGTTCATGCGGCAGGATGTTGTTGTTCATTACATCATCCAAGGGCATCCAAAGCGGAAGGTATGTGCCGTACCTGGGGTTGTATTCGCCGTATTCCTCGCCTGTGCCAGTGCCAAATTCCCCGCCTATCTTGTTGACTAAAAAATAATGCTGGGTGCTTTCATTGAAAAACACCTCGGCTATTTTTTGTTTTACTTCAACAATGATTCCCAGCTCTTCCTCCGCCTCACGCACTGCGGCTTGTTCGGGGTTTTCACCCGCGTCAATACCGCCACCGGGGAAGATGAAGTAATGTAATCCATTTCGATGCCGTTCGATGAGGGCAAGTTTGTCGTTTTCGATCAGGATAATGCCAGAACGATTTCGCATGTTTAATCTCCCTATAGTTTCAGGCATGTTGCACCTGGATTAATTGGAATATCCGAGTTTGGCAGATTCTACTTGCTAGTTCACTTTATGCACAATGAATGATTCCTTGAGCGACATTGCGCCGCACTGCATTTGTTGCAGTGCAGGTGAGCGAAGGGTCTCTACGATAATCTCAGAGGTTCTTCGCTTCGCTCAGAACGACATTATCTATTAGGTGGGACGCACTCTTGAATTTAACTGACTCACCTTACGCGGTAACGCGAGACGCTTCGCTGTCTCGCAGAATGGGCGACATAAATGTCGCGCTACAGGTTGGACTGCGTAACGTCAGTTACTGAGCATATCACGTGTCTTGTTTACATCATCTTGTATTTTCCAAATCAACGCATCCACTGAATCAAACTTCAATTCATCGCGGATTCTTGAGACGAATTCCAGTTTCAAGTTTTGTCCGTAAATGTCGCGGTCAAAGTCGAGGAGATAGGCTTCGAGGCTGGGAGTTTGTCTTTCAGGAGTGAAGGTGGGATTAAGGCCGATATTGGTGGCCGCCATGAATCTTTCTTTGCCAAGCCATGCCCAGCAGGCGTAGATGCCGTTCAATGGAATCACTTTTTGTTTTGGATAATCCACATTGGCGGTGGGGAAGCCGATCTTGCGTCCGCGTTCTGCGCCGTGGATGACTTCGCCGCTCATTGAGTAGTGATAGCCAAGCAGTTTCGCGGCTTCGGTCACATTGCCGGTGGAAACGAGTTTGCGAATCTCGGTGGATGAGATCACGCCGCTTTCGTCGCTGAGGGCTTTGATGACTTCAACGGTGTAATTCAATTCCCTGCCGATTTCGGTCAGGCGGTTTGCGTTGCCTTCACGTCCCCTGCCGAGGGCAAAGTCATAGCCGATGAGCAGGTGACTGAGACCGAGAGTCTCTTTCAGACGCGACATATATTCGTGAGCAGGAACAGTTGACAGGTCAGGGGTGAAGCGCTGCGTGATGACGATGTCCACACCCAAAGACTCCATCAAATCCGCCCGTTCAGCTGGTGTGGTCAGGCATTTAATGTCCCGCCCGGTTAATACGCTCGCAGGGTGAGGGTCAAAGGTTAATAGGACAGCGGGCGCATGATTGGCGTGCGCATCTGTGACAAGTTTGCGGATGATCTCGCGATGCCCGCGATGCACGCCATCAAAGACACCGACGGTAAGCCAGGCATTGTCTGTGGAAAATTCTTCAAGGGAGTGATAATGCTGCATGGGATGAAAAAAAGCCGCCATCTCGGGCGGCTTTTTATCGTCATTGCGAGGGCGATGTTCTTTCGCCCGAAGCAATCTCCAACTTAATGTTGGGGATTGCTTCGTCGCAATGACGATATGTTTAATCAGTAAAGAAAACTTTCTTCGGCTGCCATTCGCGCGAGCCATCTTCGTTGATGACCATTTCCATGAGCGCAACCAATTCGCCCTGTGTGCTGACGCCGCGGACCTTGGTTTCATTCGGCTCGCCAGCAACTTTGACACGATGACCATGACGAACGCCTTCCACTTCATCGGGGCTGAGTTCAACAGCAGGCCAGTCGCCAAGCGCTTCGGCGGCAGGGATAAGATACTGGTACCAGTTGCCTGCGGTGAAGGCTTCCTGCAATTTTCGCAGGGGTACTGAATCGCGCAATGAAAATCTTCCGCTCTTTGTACGGCGCAGCCCCACCAGATACGCGCCGCAACCGAGCTTTACACCGAGATCATTTGCGAGCGAACGGACATACGTGCCGGAGGAACAATGCACATCAATGACTACTTCGGGCGGAGTCCATTCAAGAACTTCGAGGTGATGCACGGTAATCTTGCGCGGGGCAAGGTCCACTTCTTCGCCGTTGCGCGCCATTTCGTAGGCTTTGCGTCCCTGAACTTTTACGGCGGAATATGGCGGCGGAGTTTGTTCGATCTCGCCGACAAATGTCTGGAGTGCGGCTTCGAATTGCGCCTCGGTCACATTCACGGGGTCTTTTGTTGGCGTTACCATTCCTTCCCCATCGAATGTATCCGTTGAACCACCCAGACGGATAATGGCTTGATAACGTTTATCGGAAGCAGAAACGTATTCGCTTAAACGCACAGCGGGGCCGACAAGGATGACGAGCACGCCAGAGGCGCGCGGATCCAGTGTGCCGGTATGTCCCGCGCGGCGCAAGTTCGTTCCATTTCGGATGGCCTGCACCACGTCATGTGACGTCATGCCTACAGGCTTATCCACAACGAGGGCGCCGGAGATGGCGTTCTTAATGTCCTGACTGTTCATCTTGATTCCTCCTTAAATTTTTATCCACACATCAATTATGACATAAATGGGTGAATTTGCAATAGGATTATGGGATTTATTAACCAACTATTATTTTAGGTTTAACATTTCACGCGTTTTATTTAGGACTTCCTTCTGGACTTCGCTCAGGCCGCCCTCGATATCTGCTCCTGCGGCTGCGGCATGACCTCCGCCTTGAAAGTGTTTTGCGACCTGCGATACATCCACGCCGGGCTCCAGCGCGCGCCAGGAAATCTTGACATGGTTATTGCTCTGCTCAACGAATATCATTCCGACTTTGTTCCCGTCAATCGCAGAGATCATATTGATGAGATCGGCATCATCGTTGCCGCCATAGCCCGCAGCCTTGCGGTCTGCCAGAGTCAGTGTGCTCCATACAATGCCATTCTTACTCTGCATACTGGAGAGACCTGCGCCCCAATAACGCGCGGCAGGATATGTTTTTCGCACCAAAGAACGCATATAGATCTCGGGCATATCCACGCCTGTTTCCATCAACGTCGCGGCCTGACGGAGTGATTCCGGTGTGGTATTGGATGTTCGAAAGCCAAGCGTATCGGTAATGATCCCAGTCAGCAATGCAGCAGCGATCGGCTTTGTGATCTTTAAACCCCAGGCAGGCAGATGAGCGGTGAGGATCGCAGATGTGGCGACTTCTTCCGCCTCGATGAGGTTAAGTTTTCCAAATTTTTCGTTTGTTTTATGATGGTCTATATTAATATCGGGCTGGCCGAAATTCTCAAAGATTTTCCCGGTGCGTTTGAAATCGGCGCAATCCACAGTGATAAAAGTATCATGCTCTCCCACTGCTTCCTTTTTGATAAGCTCGCTTCCTTCGAGATACTTAAATGAAGAAGGCACGCCATCCGCAAGGATCATTTGCACGGATTTACCCGCATCGCGCAACGCCAAACCAAGCCCAAGCAAAGCTCCAATCGCATCCCCGTCTGGTCGAACATGCGAAGCAATGACGATATTCTTCGCCGCATCCAATCTATCTCTTATCTCCCCTATAAGTTGATTATCCACTTATTCATAACCTCCAAAATATGTCATTGCGTGGAGATTGCCTTGGGCGGACAAACGCCGCCCTCGCAACGACATTACAATTTATTTCTTTTCTCTTAACCCAGCCAGAACTTTTTCGATGTGGTCGGCATTCTCCGGCGTGGGGTCCCAATGAAATTTCAATTTGGGGAAGGCCCGTAATTCCACACGGGAAGCGAGAGACCGCCTGAAGAAACCGGAAGCAGATTCAAGCCCCGCAAGAATTTCAGCGGAACGAGAAGCGCCTTCTATGGCCGAGACGAAGACATTTGCAAAAGCGAGTTCCTTGTCTATTTTCACGTCGGTGATAAAGATATTCTTCAAGCGCGGATCATTGATCTCGCGGATGAGCAGTTCCGAAAGTTCCTGACGAACACGGTCCTGGATGCGTTGTAAACGAATTCCTGATGGCATAATTTTATTTACGATTTACGATTTTTGATTTACGATTGTCGACTGGCGCAATCCATGCACCAAACTACTCGACCATTCGACTACCTGACTACTCGGCTATTCAACCACATAACAAACCAATTGGTCGCCGGATTGAATATCATTGAAACTCTTAAAGCCGACGCCGCACTCGAAGCCCTGACGGATCTCTTTTACATCATCCTTTTCATGGCGCAGGGAAGAGAGGTCGCCTTCATAGATCATATCCGCGCCGCGATACAAACGAACCTTTGCGCCGCGTCTGAGTTCTCCATCGGTCACCTTGCAGCCTGCAACGCGCCCAAACTTGGAAGCGGCAAATACTTGCAGCACCTGTGCGCGCCCGAGAACTTTTTCCACAAGCTTGGGTTCGAGCATACCATTGAGAGCTTTCTCGATGTCTTCGGTCATGCGATAGATGATTTCGTACAGACGAATATCCACGCCTTCTTTTTCAGCGAGGCGGCGACCGTCAACGTCTGCTTGAACATTGAAGCCGATGATAATGGCTTTCGAGGCGGCCGCGAGCATAACGTCATTGTTGCCGATGTTGCCGGTTTCAGCGTGAAGGATGTGTAATCCGATCTCACCTTCGCCGAGCTTGTTCAATTCATTGACGATTGGGTCAAGCGAGCCCTGCACATCAGCTTTGATGATGAGGTTAAGTCCCCTGGCTTCGCCAGCCTGCACATTGGCGAACAGGTCTTCGAGCGAAACCTTTTTCCTGGTCTGTGAAAGAGTCTTCGCGGCTTCGGTGCGCTCACCGACAATGTTGCGCGCTTCCTTCTCGGAGGCAACGACCTGGAAGATATCTCCAGCGGAGGGCATGCCGCTTAGTCCCATAACAGCTACCGGCGTGGAAGGACCGGCTTTCTTGATCGGTTTACCTTTGTAGTCGGTGATGGCGCGCAATTTTCCGTATGCAGTCCCGGCCACAACGATGTCACCGGCTTCAAGCGTCCCATTCTGAACGAGCAGGGTTGCCATTACACCTTTGGATTTATCCAACTCGGCTTCGATGACTGTACCAATGACTTTTCCGCCGGGGTTGGCCTTGATCACATTGCTGTCAGCCACAAGCAAAATGCCTTCGAGCAGATCATCGATGCCCTGCTTTTGTTTAGCTGAAACAGGGACAACCATCGTATTGCCGCCCCAATCATCAGGGACAAGTTCAAGTTCCGCGAGTTGCTGCTTCACACGATCCGGGTTGGCATTCGCTTTGTCAACTTTATTCAATGCGACCATCAACGGAACGCGCGCCGCTTTTGCATGTGCAATGGCTTCACGAGTTTGAGGCATCACTCCGTCATCGGCGGCGACCACGAGCACGACAATATCCGCGCCTTGTGCGCCGCGTGCGCGCATTTGTGTAAATGCGGCATGACCTGGGGTATCGAGGAAGGTGATC
Source organism: Chloroflexota bacterium (assembly GCA_016234535.1). Lineage (GTDB taxonomy): Bacteria > Chloroflexota > Anaerolineae > Anaerolineales > Villigracilaceae > Villigracilis. Next base: position 31,555 of record JACRBH010000066.1, on the reverse strand, counting down.
AGGCGTCCCTTCTTTTCAACTTGATAGGCGCCAATGTGCTGTGTAATGCCGCCGGCTTCTCCCGCGGCAACTTCCGTTTGACGAATGGCATCCAGTAAACTGGTCTTGCCGTGATCGACATGGCCGAGAATGGTCACCACCGGAGGGCGCGGCTTTAAGAGCGCGGAATTTTCTCCCGCGATCATCTGACGCCAAAGCGGCACTTCCCCGGCCTCTTCTTTGGATGTTTCCTCGACAGCTTCAAGAATGGCTTCGAAGCCATACTCGCCAACCACAATCGCAGCTGTGTCAAAATCCACAGTTTGATTGATGGTTGCCATCACACCATTTGACATCAATTTTTTAATCAGGTCAATCGGGCTTTTTTCGATCTTCAGCGCCAGGTCGCGAATCACAATGCTGGCGGGCAATTCAAGCTTGTTACCGTTACTGCTCATAGGCCACCTCCTTCTAGTATGCGAATATCAGCTTTCGATATTCGCGGAATTCCATTCCCAATAAGTGACCAGTGAGCAAGCGGCTAATCGTTCACATGGCTTTACTTATCGGTCTCCGCATCGTCAGGCAGGTGATGCGGAAGGGTATTCATAAAACTTTCCAATTGACCGCGGTCCTCTGCGGTCAACTCCGCTTTGAGCGCATTCGCCAAAGCTCCCCTCAATCCGCGCACCCAACATTCGCGGCGGTCATGTAAATATGCGCCTCTACCGGCCAATTTACCGGTCGGGTCCACCCGCACCCCTTCCGCCGTGCGCACGATCCGCAGCATTCGCCTTTTTGGCAGAACTTCGCGGCATCCCACACAGGTCCGTTGGGGTATGTGTTTCACGCGTTGGACAGGTTTCTTCTTCACCTTCATAATCCCGAAGGGACTAGTTTATTCCCAATCACTTCCAGTATCATCGCCGCCGCGCTTGTGCTTCTTGCGGCCGACCACTGCGCCAAGGCCTTCATCGAACTCCAATTCGACGCCCTTCTTCTTGCCTTTCTTACCGGTCTTCTTTTTATCGGCATCGTCATCCACAACGCCGGTTGTCTGGAAGATTTCAGGCTTCATCTTGAACAACTCATCGAGCGAGACGCCGTCCTTTGCGTTTTCATCCTCTTCTTCGACGACACGCTTCGCATCCTTCTTGCCTTCGGCCTGCTTCTTCTCAACCGGCATTTCTTCCACTGTGACAGGTTCAGCAGCAACAACTGCAACAGCCTCGGCAACGACAGGTTCTTCCGCTTTCACGGATTCAGGCTCAGGTTCAGGGAACTTGATCGCAGCAATCGCTTCTTCGATATTTTGAATGGCCTTCGACCCAATTCCGGGCAAGCCAAGAACTTTATTGGCATCGGTCTTCAAAGCGAACATCAACTGACCGACAGTCTCAAAATTAGCTTCGGTAAGAATGTTGAAGATATGTTCCTTGATGCCAGCCTGATCGAGCGGCATGGTAAACGCCGGGGTGGGGATATCCGCGCGCGCAGCGGTGGTGCGTTCCTCCTCCACACGGGCAGCTTCTTCCTTGATCTGGATCGTGCGGCGTTCCACGCGGTCTACAAATTGACCGAGCGCCGTATATTCTTCCGGCATGATCGGGCGATTCTCGGCTTTCTTCGCGAGGATTTCCTCGATCTGCGGAATGGCTTCCACAGCCGCAGGTAACATCGCGGCGAGTTCGGCGTTGCTATGTAATTTCTTCAGTGAATCGCCGGATGCTTCACTCAATGACTTGATGTCAATACGCCAGCCGGTCAACTTCGCGGCGAGACGCGCATTCTGTCCATCGCGGCCAATGGCGAGGCTTAACTGATCCTCACCCACCACCACTGTCGCAGTGCGGGCGCCTTCATTATCAACGAGGTACACGCCGTTGACGCGCGCCGGGCTAATGGCTTTGGAAATATAAACTATGGGATCCTGATCCCACTGGATAATGTCAATTTTTTCATCGTGCAATTCTTTCACGATGGCTTGAATGCGCACGCCCTTGATACCCACACATGCGCCGACCGGATCGATACCGGGCTGCGTCGCTGATACAGCAACTTTGGCGCGGGCACCTGGCTCACGCGCAATGGCGCGGATTTCGACAATGCCATGATAAATTTCAGGGACTTCATTTTCAAGCAAACGGCGCAGGAAGTTGCGATGCGCGCGAGAGAGCACGATCTGCGGGCCGCGCGTTCCATCTTTTACTTCCATCACAACCGCGCGGATGCGGTCATGTAATTTAAGTCTTTCGCCGGGGATCTTCTGGTTATTCGGCATAACGCCTTCGGCCTTCATATCAAGACCGACTGTTACGCTCTGAGCATTGGAGGCTTGCACAAGACCTGAAACGATCTCACCAACCTGGCGCTCGAAGTACTGCATTTGATTCGAACGCTCCGCCTCGCGGATTCGTTGTTGAATCACCTGACGCGCAGTCTGTGCGGCTACGCGGCCAAAGTCAGCGGGCGTGGTTTCAACAATCACCATGTCGCCAAGCTGGGCTTCGGGGTTGACCTTGCGCGCCACTTCCAATAAAACTTCTGTGCGCTCATCAACGATGTTGCCTTCCACAACTTCCTTTTCGGCATATACAGTGACATGACCAGTGTCAGGATCAAGTTTAGCTTCCACATGCTGCGCTGTAGACGCGCTGACAGCCCGGCGATAGGCTGATACCATCGCCGATTCAATTGCAGAAACAACTATATCCTTGGCAAGTTGTTTTTCTTCGAGCACTTCATTGAAAGCTAATGCAAACTCGTTTTTAGACATACTACTTACTCCATCGCTCCTGTATACAAGCAGAAAAGTGGGGGTTACCCACTTTTCGATGTCTTCTTTATGGGGTTTTCCGTGCGCCCGAGATTTTAGCATAGAGAGATGGAAGGCGCAAGGTATAATCGCGCACATGAATCAAAGAGATATGCAAAAGGCCGCACTGCGCGGCGAACCATCTTATGTATGGCGGACCGGTCAACAACGCCGTCTCGATATGATTGTGCGCGCCGCAAAGGAACGCCTCAATGGATTGGTACTTGAAAACGGCTGCGGGGTGGGAATGTATGTCGAGAAGCTGACCAGCTTCGGGGGCCGTGTGATCGGATTGGAATATGATTTGGAGCGGGCAGTCGAAGCGAGAGTCAAATCTGATGAGATCATCAATGCCGCAGGTGAATTCATCCCGCTTCCCTCTTTGACTTTTGACCTGATCCTCAGCCATGAGGTGATCGAACACGTTCAGGATGACCGCGCCGCGATCTGCGAGATGATCCGTTTGCTAAAAGTGGGCGGACGCGCCGTGATCTTCTGTCCCAATCTTGGCTACCCCTATGAAACGCACGGAATTTTCTGGAAGGGGAAATATTTTTTTGGTAACAAATTGTTCGTGAATTATTTACCGCGCACACTGCGGAATAAACTTGCGCCGCATGTGCGTGTCTATTCAAAACGCGATATGCAAAAATTATTTAAAGGCCTGCCAGTAAAATATATTGAGCGCACGATCATCTTCGGCGCATACGATAACATCATCGCGCGCTTTGGCGCTTTTGGAAAAGTTCTACGCATGGTTCTACAATTTTCAGAAGCCACACCATTGAAGTGGTTTGGGCTGTCGCATTTTTGGGTTGTGGAGAAAATATAAACATGACTCCCCATGGCTTTAGCAAAGTCCAGTTTCTGTCGCTCTGAGGGAGCGCGTTCGCCGCGACCGACACTTGCGCAGCACGTCAGTGCAGTGAGAGTCTCTTAGCCACGTAGAGACCCTTCGCTTCACTCAGGGAGACATATTTCAAAACTAAATGGTACGCTGAAAAACGCAGAAAACGCTGATTTTTTCTTTATCAGCGAAAATCAGCGTTCATCTGCGTCCAATATTAAGTCCGGGGGTAATTATGCTTGAGTTTGCTATCGTTGTTCCTGATTCTCCCCAAACACAATCACCACAATATGCTGGTTAAGGAATTTCGGGGTTGTTGAATCGTTGGATGTGATCTGTCCCAATGTATAGCCGCCGGCAATGGGAATCTTCGTACCCAAAATTTCCTGCACTGCGTCGATCTCCGCACCGGGCTGCGCTTTGAGCAGCATTTGCCAGGCGACATCAACAAGCACAAGGGCAAAGGCTGGTTTTGCATCGCCGAGTTGCAGCAAGGCTTGTTGAGTAGCCTGTTGTGCGGCGCGCTCACAAGCGGCGCGGCTGCCCACCAGCAGATACGCATCGATCCCTTCGCGGATGGTGGCATTCATGCGGAAACTGCCGTCTGCCTCCACGCGAATCGGGGAACGCACAACAAGGTCTTCCCCCTGCTCGATGCCGAGCGGGTACAAACGCGAAAGATAGTTTAACGGAGGGAACGCCCAATCGCGGGCGGGGTAACCAAACAACCCGGCATAAGTTTCAGAAGCAGGACGGCCATCGAGTGTTCTCAGCCAGAATCCGCGCGAGCGTGTGATGCGGAACTGTCTCCCAACCGGGTCCCAGCCGTGATCGGACCCAATCCCCATTTTCAGATTACCACGCAAAAAGGCAGCGACCAATCCGCCGGCACCGGTTTGATTACCAGCCATTTGATACGTGTTGCCCGTATGCAGGTCACCGCTGGAAAGCCCGCCGATCACATTCAAACCGGAAGAAATTCCCCCGCAGAATTGTTCGGCATCGCCGTTAAATCCATCCGCAAAGAACAGCATGGATTGCTGTTCCACGCGCGCCGCTGCATGTTGTTCGATCTTCGCGGCAGTCTCACGCCCGGATTGTGCATAACCCGGAAGCCACAAGGTATCCGCGTGAAAGTCACCAGCCAGAAGAGCCACCACAACAGAATGCGGATGTAACCCCTCCTGCGTCAGCCCGGCGGGTGAACTAAAACCGATCATGGGGACATCGCCCAAAAGGCTGCTGACCCCGTTGAACACTTCACGCGCCTGATATTGATGCGAAGCGATCACCACGGCCAGGCTTGGCACACCTGCGCCGATATGATTCAAAGCCTGATGCGCCGCCTGCAAACCGGCTTCGCGCCCATCAAGTGCCTGCGCAGACCCTACAGATGAAATCAATGCCATATCAACTCACGACTCTTCCGCAACCGGTATGGTGAAATGGAAGGTTGTTCCTTTTCGGTATTCGCTTTCAAACCAGATCCGTCCGCCCTGCATTTCAACCAGACTCTTGGTGATGTTCAAACCCAGCCCGGTGCCGGGCGCTTCACGCGCCTTGGGGTCATCTGAACGGAAAAACTTCTGGAACAATTTTTGCTGATCTTCCGCGCTCATACCAATCCCGTCATCCTTGACCCACAAGTGAATGACTCGCGCGGCGCCTTCCGGATTCCATTGGTTGACCGTCTCTTCCGCACCCACTTGAAGGCTGCCGCCTTCGGGTGTGTATTTATAAGCATTGCTGACCAGATTGGTCAGCACCTGACTAACGCGAATGCGATCCGCCCACATTGGGGAAAGGGTATCGGATAAAACAACATCCAATGTCTGCTTTCTCTCATCCACCTGGCGTTTAATGGAACGGACAACTTCGTCAACCAGAGCAGCCACATCGGTGGCTTTATATTCAAGGCGCAAACGGCCTGCTTCGATCTTGGAATTATCGTTAAGATCCGAAACCAGAGTGGACATGCGTTCAACATTGGATTTAATTGTGTTTAGGAAGTTATTCTGCATTTCATTGACCGCACCAACAGCGCCCCCCGCCAACAATTCCGTATAGCCTTTGATGGAGGTCATCGGGTTCTTCAACTCATGCGCCACAAACGAAACGAAATCGCTTTTGGCGACATTGGCGCGCTGCACTTCGCCATACAGTTGCGCGTTGGAAATGGCGATGGCGGCATGGTCCGTAAGGCGGGTAAGGAAATCAATATCCACCTGCGAGTCACTTGCGCTTTCCAAATAAAGCAAGCCAATGACCGCCGTTTCACGGCGAATGGGGATGATCATTTGTGTGTGTGTGGTGGAAAGCAATTTATCTCTGGAGGCTGCGACAGCCGCCTGTTGGGGTTGACCAGTTTCCACAGCCGCAAACATGGCTGGTATTTCCATTTTCAACTTCATATCAGGCAGGCTTGCCACACGGTCATCGAATCCCTGATGAGACATAACCCGCAGATTCGTTTCTTCCAACATGCCGATCAGCCCGGCTTCCGCGCCGGATTGCCGCAGGGCCCAATCCAGCGTGATGCGCATGGCGCGATCCATTTCAAGGCTGGCATTCAATTCCCGGTCGATGCGCTGCATGACCGAAAGTTCCTCAACACGGGCGGCCAGTTTCTGGTCTGTAAGTTCATAAAGGCGGGCGTTTTCAATCGCGACCGCAGCCTGCCCGGCAAAGGCAGTGAGCAGGTTCTGGTCATCCTGAATAAATGGAAGACCATCACGGCGGTTGATCACTTCGATCACGCCGGTGACACGATCCTTTGATTGCAAGGGCACAGCCATGAGCGAACGGCTGACAAATCCTGTCTGTTGATCTACACCTTTGAATCTTGCGGTTGAACGCTGCTGTTCATTTTCGATTACCGGCCCGCGTGTTTGCACTGCACGGCCGACAATACCAGTCCCGGCAGGCAAACGCTGGCCGATCAAGTTCGAAGCCACAGGGCCGACAGTAACTTTGAAGATCAATTCATTCGTCTGCTCGTCCACCAGGAACAGACTGCCGGCTTCGCAGTTCAAAATGCCCACAGCGTTTTCGAGAATATTTTGCAGCAGAGGTCCGAGCTCGAGTGTGGAGGCGAGCTGCCGCGTAATCTCATTCAAAATGGAAAGCTGGCGCTCGCGTTGTTGCGTCTCTTCAAGCAGGCGGGCCTTGACGATTGCACCCGCGGTCTGGTCTGCAATCGCCTGTAAAAGTTCGAGCTGGCCGCGCGTATAAACCGTAACACCGTCACGGTTGCCAACACTGAGCGCGCCAATGGATTCCGCGCCTGCATTCAGCGGCACACCCATCCACGCAAAGGCGTTCTCCATTGACGGGGTGAGATTCCGCGCCTGACATTCGTGGAGGTAATCTGTTGTGATGATGGGACGACCTTTGCGGATCACTTCGGGACTGAGGCCTGTGTTCATCGAAAATGGCAGATTCTCACGCTCGGGGATTCGCTCGCCATTTTCGACACAGAAGCCATAATAGAAGTAGTCGCTGTTCTTGTTATACAGCGTGATATGGAAATGAGAAATGGGAATAATCTGTTCCGTCTGGGCGTAGATCAGTTCGAGCACATCGTCAAACGTCAGGGTGACGTTCACGCCTTGAGAGACGCGCGTCAGGGCTTTCATTTCGTGGATCTGACGTTCAAGACGGGCAATGGTCTGCACACGTTCGATGGCGACGGAAGCCTGATCACTAATGTTCTCCAGGAATCTCAAGTCACGCGGCGTATACGGTTGGCCGGATAAGCGCGGACCCAAAGCCAGCCAGCCATTTTCACGTTCCTTGCCCGGCAGGGCAACAAACAAACGCGCGCCAAGCAATGCAATGCGCGATTGATCCGGCTGTAATGATGCCGGCAATACAGTAGTGTTATCCAGGTATAACGGCAGGTGCTCTTTTTCAAAGTAGCGGGCAAATGCGCTTGAGGCGGTGAAACGAATATCGCTTGTGGGACGGCGGTCAACGCCGGGCAGGGCGGAGAAGTAGTCGTCGAGTGAATCATATGTGTAGATGTGAATCCGGCTCGGGGTCAGGGTTGAAGCGATCTGTTCGCGCAGGATCGTGCCGATCATGTTGAGATCCATTGCGGTGGTAAGTCTATGAGAGAAATCCTCGAGTTGTTCCGCAAAGGCACGCTCGCCGCGGAAGAAGACAGTATCCACAAGGCTTTGCAAACGGGTACGGATCGGCTCAAGCAAAAGAGCGAGCAGGAAAACGAATCCGCCCACCAGATAGGCATTGTTTGCAGGCAGCCGGGTATTGAAGAAAAGGCCGAAGCCTGCAACGATCAAAGCATATCCGCCGATCACGAAAGCAGTGAGCAGGATGTACATAAATCCGCGACGAACAAGATCGTCGGTGCGGAGGAATTTAAAACGCAGGATGTTGTAGCCGATCACTGCCGGGAAGATAACGATCGGTAAAAAGAGATAGGGTGAGAAATTAAGCGCCAACACTGCCCCAAGCGCAAGCCAGATACTAAGGGGAATAAAGGATAACACCGCGCCAATAAGAGTGGCTCGCGCTTGTGTTTTCACTACCGGGGATTGGGCATAAAAAGCATAATATAAATTTGTGCCGAGCAGGAACAGAACGCTCACGGCAACAAAGGCATAAATAGCTCTCCAGTAGCCAATGTAAGTTATCGGTTCTGCCAGGTTAAAATGCGAGGGAGTTCCAAGCATTGCCATGGCCAGCCCCACAATCAGACCGATCCATCTCAGGTATGGACGGTCAAGTACCAAGCGCGGATTCTGCGGGAATGAAAGCGCAAGGGCGATCAGGGCTCCGCCTGAAATGGCGCAACTGAACAGCCAGATGACGGTAAATTCGTGAGTCGTTGAAATATTAAAGAAGGCGCCTGTGGCAATGGCTATCGAGGATGCAAAAAGTGAAAAGGCGCGTCCGGCAGGTTCGTTACGGCGCAGGCCAAAGATCCATAAACTGAAGATCAGAAAAATCAGGCTGATCACAGCCGGAATAATAAAGTAAAGAGTGATGCTCTCAGATGGGAATAAGCGCAGGGTAACATCCAGGTCGCGGGTATCCCCATTGGCAAATCGCACCGTCAGCGGAATCGTTTCTCCTGGAAAGAAATGGCCTGTAATTATTTTTCGGACATCTTTTTGGCTTGATACCGGCACGTGATTAACCGCAACAAGTTGATCCCCGCTGGTAACAAGCCTGTTGAATTCCCAGGCGCTCCCTGCCAGTGCGGGACCGGTATCGTTAAAAATCAACGTATGTTCATAAAAAGAACCAATAAACGGTTCCTTGACCCAGCCAATACCCAAATAAATACAGGTAAAAAATATAAGCACTGCAACCATCTGATAAACAAACACGATCCCTGTGAGGACATTATTAAGCAGTTTGTTGGCGGGCATCGCTTCTTGAATCAGACCGGGTTGCGCAACCTGAACTTTCATAATGTTCAAATTTTACTCTACAATCCTTTAAGGTGTGTGGTACTTTCATAACAAAGAAGAAAGGTGGCGCAAAAAAAGAGACTGCGTTATGCAGTCTCTTTTGATTAGGACTTTCGCTTGTCTTTCTGAGCGGAAAGTAGCGAAAGTCCTGTTAATATGAATGATTTACAAGCCCTGACTAAACATCCAAATTTCTTACGCTCTTTGCGTGTGTTTGGATGAATTTCTTGCGGGGATCCACCGCATCGCCCATGAGCATATCGAAGGTATGGTCTGCCTCAACGGCATCTTCGACTGTGACCAGGAGCAAGGTGCGGTTGGTGGGATTCATGGTTGTTTCCCACAATTGCTCGGGATTCATTTCACCGAGACCTTTGTATCTCTGGATGCCAACTTTATCGCTGCCGTACTCTTTGACAGACTTATCTTTTTCCTTGTCACTATACGCATATTTGACCTGATTCTTGTAAGCGATACGATACAACGGCGGCTGGGCAATATAAAGATGGCCGTCTTCTATCAAATGCGGCATATAACGGAAGAAGAAGGTCAACAGAAGTGTGCGGATATGACTGCCGTCCACATCGGCGTCGGTCATGATGATCACGCGTCCGTAGCGCAGGCCTTCGAGGTCGAAGTTATCGCCGATGCCTGTACCCAACGCAGAGATGAGCGACTTGACTTCGTTGTTGCCGAGGATCTTATCGAGGCGGGCGCGTTCAGTATTGAGAATCTTTCCGCGCAAAGGCAGGATGGCTTGGAAGTGGCGGTCACGTCCCTGTTTGGCTGAGCCGCCCGCGGAATCACCTTCCACGATATAAAGTTCGGTCTTGGATGAATCACGTTCGGAGCAGTCTGCCAATTTGCCGGGCAATGTCAACGACTCGAGCGCTGACTTGCGAATGACCAGGTCACGCGCCTTGCGCGCCGCATCACGCGCACGGGCCGAGGTCAGACACTTCGCGATGATCGTCTTCGCGGCCTGTGGATTCTCTTCGAGGAATGTGCTGAACGCCTCGCCCACCACCTGGGTGACATAGGTCTGCGCTTCGGGATTCATCAGCTTGACTTTTGTCTGCGATTCAAATTGCGGCTCAGGGTGTTTGACCGAGACGATTGCAGTCAATCCTTCGCGTGTGTCGTCGCCTGAAAAGTTCGGGTCGGCATCCTTAAGCAGACCGTTTTTACGGGCATAGTCATTGATCACACGAGTCAGGGACGAGCGCAGGCCCGTCAGGTGCGTACCGCCGTCAATGGTGTTGATCGTGTTTGCAAACGAGTAAACGGATTCTGTGTAGGAATCTGTATATTGGATCGCAGCTTCGATGCCGATATTCTCGACTTCCTTTTCAACATGCACAACAGGGTGAAGTCCTTCGCGGTTGCGATTAAGATAACGAACAAAAGCAGTGATACCGCCTTCAAAGTAGAAGGTCATTTCACGGTCGGCGCGCTCGTCAACGAACTTAACAGTCACGCCGCGAGTCACAAAGGACATTTCGCGCAGGCGCTGCACGAGAGTATCGAAACGGAAATCAATATCTTCGGTAAAGATTTGTTTATCGAATCTAAAGGATTGTTTGGTGCCAGTCTCATCCTTGACCTTGCCGACCTGTTTAATCGCGCCCTGAGGCACACCGCGTTTATATTCCTGACGCCAAAGCTTGCCATCGCGCTTGACCTCGGTGATCATCCACTCGGAAAGAGCATTCACAGCGCTGACGCCCACGCCATGCAAACCGCCGGAGACCTTGTAACCACCACCGCCAAATTTACCGCCTGCGCCGATGACTGTCATTACAACATCCAGTGTTTCCATTGGCTTGCCATTTGCATCCTTTTTCGTGGGATGCGGACCGACCGGAATACCGCGACCATTATCTTCAATGGTCACGCTGCTGTCAGGGTGAATGGTGATGTCAATGCGGTTACAAACGCCGGCCAGCGCTTCGTCAATGGCATTATCAACGACTTCATAAACAAGGTGGTGCAGAGCTTTTATGTCCGTTCCGCCCACATACATGCCGGGGCGTTTACGCACATGCTCGATACCTTCCAGGGCCTGAATGGAACTCACATCATAATTAATTTTTTGTTCTTTGTCAGCCATAAAATCCTCCAACAGTCGGTAACTGTCTAAATTATTTAATCACAGAGTTGGGCCGCATTTTGTCTATCACAGTCTGCAGCCAGTTATTCATGTCACGGTAGTAGATGAAGCTGCCAGCCAATAAAGCAGTGGCAACAAAGGAATGTCCAAAGATACCGACAAAGGTCATCCATGAGTCTTCTGGGGGAATGGTCCACAGGTAGTTCAGGCCGAAGGTAAGCAGGAAAGCCGCCAGCACGAACATACTGCTTGTGGGAAGTGTGAAACGGGTCATTTGAACACTACTAATAATGGAAGTGAGCGCATTCTGCTTCCTAAGAAAAACACCGTGCGGCCAGAAAAACAGCGGCACGATCACCCACATGGATACAAGGCTGACCACCAGTACAAGCAGATTTCCGATAAATGGGATTATTTGAAGCACCAATCCCAAAACAAGAAAAACAGGGAAGCCGATCACGAGCAAAAGAATGATCCAAATAATGGAAACCAGCATGGTCTGTATGACCGCGCGCGAGATGCTCATGCGTTGATCGTCCTTCCCCTCAATTGCGATCCATGCCACACTGCGGAAGTACAATCCGCCGCCAACCCAGCCAATGAGGGTAAGCAGGAATACCCATCCAAACAGACTCAATGCGGTCACCTGCAAAATGGCAGGGTCCCCCAAAGGCGTTGAAGATGTCACTTGGGGAAAGAGCAGGCTTGAGATCCCGATCGGAGCCGTATGCAAAAGCCAGAACAAATTAATATTGGGAATCGTGTCGTTGTACCAGGTCAACACGCGTTGAACATCATCCGCAGGCACGCCGCCGGATCTCCAGGTCTGAACGGCAAAATCCTTGATCGGGTCAAGGAACACATTCAGGCGCAGGCGGGGACCAAGCCACAGGAACAAATTCAACAATAAAGGCAGGAGGATCGTTGTGATGTGCGTTGCGATGGTATCGAAGCCCGCTTTAATCGAATTGATGACGCCGGGGGGCGGGGGTAATTTTTCCACTTGTGAAACTTCCATAACATTTCGATTCTACCATACCCCCGCTTGCGCTCACGCTTCCCGACAGGTACAATCTTCTCATGCAAGCGAACCGTTCCTATCTGCCATCGGCAGACCGTGTGGGTGTGCTGATCGCCTCCGTTTTACTGGCTTTCGCGCTGACAAGGCTCATCCAATCACCCCACTTCACCCTGACAATTTCCCTGCCCGGTTTCTATTTTGCATTCCCCGTCACGATTGGCTCGGCCATGAGCATCCTTACAGCGGCGCTCAGCGCCACAGGCATGAGCTGGCTGACCCGTGGCCATCCCGCGCTCGGGCAAAAACCAAACATCGAGCACATTATGCTGCCGACGCTGACCACTTTCGTTCTCGGCGCTCCGCTGAACTTGCTGCCGAACGGTCTTACCTGGTGGGCTGGCTTTTCATTTGCCGCCATCCTGCTGATCATTGTTTTTCTGGCGGAGTACATCACCATTGACCCTTCCGCCCCATCATACGGATTCGCGCGCGCGGGACTCACAGCCCTCGGTTATGCTTTATTCCTGATCCTTGCCACATCGCTCCGTTTTTCCGGCGCGCGCATGTTTTTACTTGTCCCCGCCGTATTCATCGCTGCGGCGCTGATCAGTCTGCGCATCCTTCATCTTGATGGCACAGACCGCTGGGATTTTCCGTGGGCAATCGGCATTGGCATCGTCTGCGCGCAAGTTGGCGCGGGCCTGCATTACTGGCCGCTTACTCCCATTCAATTTGGGCTTGCGCTCACAGGCCCGCTCTATGCGTTGACCCTGTTATCCAACAGCATTGCGGAGGAAATTCCTTTGCGGCGTGCGGCGCTTGGTCCTGCTATGATCGTTGGCATCGCATGGGTCTCGGCAATATTTTTCCGTTGATGCATTCCCTCACACTCACAAAAGAACAACTCCAAAAAATGATCGCGCATGTCAACTCACATGCGCCGCTTGAGGCGTGCGGTCTTTTGGCAGGACGCGGCTCAAAAGTGGAGACCGTGCTGATGGTGGCGAATCAGGCTCAAAGTCCGATACGATACGTGATGGATCCCATCGAGCAGTTGAGTGCCTTTGAGTGGATCGATTCCAATGGACTGGAATTAATCGGCATCTTTCACTCGCATCCAACTGGACCTGAAACTGTCTCGCCAACTGACATAGTGCAGGCCGCTTATGCAGTTGTGTATGTCATCCTTGCGCGCGTGGAAAATTCGTGGCGCGCCCGCGGCTTTTGGATTGAAGATGGAAAATATAACGAAGTGGGTTTACAGATACTATAAGCAACCATATTTCGTTTTCTGTGTTTTTACGGGTACGTACTTTACCGTCATTGCAGGGAGGGTGCTTTTCCCGATAAAGCAATCTGCGCATGACGGAGATTGCTTCGGGCTAAGAACAAAAGCGCCCTCGCAATGACATGATACTTCGGAGGAGTTTCAATGCAAATTGCATTCGATATTGGGGTTATCGTTCTGGCTTACATGTTTGGTTCGGTCCCCTTTGGATTGCTGATCGTTAAACTAAAAACAGGAAAAGATATTCGTGAAGTGGAAAGCGGCCGCACTGGCGGGACGAATGCCATGCGCGCGGCAGGTTTCTGGGCAGGCTTTGCCACTGCCATGCTCGACATTTTAAAAGGCGCATTGGCTGTATGGCTGGCGCGATGGCTCAGCCCGGATCATCAATGGGTTCATGTAGCCGCACCGCTTTGCGCTATTCTTGGGCACAACTATTCCATCTTTCTAGGGGAACGTGATGTGAACGGAAAATTTCGTTTGCGCGGCGGCGCGGGCGGAGCACCTTCAGTCGGCGGCGCGATGGGAATCTGGCCCGGCTCGATCCTGATTATTCTCCCCCTCGGCATGTTGGTCTTCTTCAGCATTGGTATTGCGTCTATCACGACAATGGCAGTGGCGTTGTTCGCCATCATCGTTTTTGCGATCCGCGCTTCACAGGGACTTATGCCCTGGAGCTATGTCTTGTATGGCGTGGGCGCGGAAGTTTTGCTCGTTTGGGCATTGCGTCCGAATCTCAAAAAATTATCCGAAGGCAATGAACGCATCGTGAAATATAGTTTGAATGGCTGGTTGAAAGCAAGACGTGAGGGGAAGGAAGAAAGCAAGTAATAGCTGGCGAATAACGAGTGAAAGAGAATATAAAACAATAGCGTGGGTCCTATTCAGACCCACGCTATTGTTTTACATCCTGCCAGTTTAGTCCAGGAGACTCTGCGGAATATTTCCGCCGTTCTCCGCGATCTTCTTCAACACCGTCTTATGGAGCCAGACGTTCATTTTGGCAGAGTCGTTCATCAGTTCGGCAGGGCAGCCGAGTTCGACCGCCATTTCCTTACGGACATCGAAACCGCTTTCCAGCCCAAGGAGTTTTAACAAGTCTACAATGGAAACTTTCCAGTTGAGTTGAACGGGACTCGCAGCGGCAAGTTTCTCAAGATGGGCAACCACATCCACTTCCGAAATCGCTTTCGGAGCGGCTGGCGCTGGAACCTTCATAGGGGTGACAGTCGGCTTGGCAGGTGTAGCAGTTACTTTGGGAGCGGGCGCAACAGGGGTGACAGGTTTGGCTGTTTCAACCTTTGGAGCCGCAGCTACAGGAGCGACAGGTTCTGGTGCTTTTTCCTTGCGAAGACCAAGTTTTTCGAGGATGGATTTGAAGAGACTCATGGTAATTCCTTTTTATAAATTTGGATGGAGGAGGATATCAAGTGTTTTGATATCCTAACGATAATTCATTATAACCATTTTTTGTTTCAGGGCGTATTTTTAATTTCTGGTTCAACAGGAATTGCCGTGATCTTTTCCTGTTTCAGATCATCTGTGGCGGCGCGCCATTATGAATGTTTAACAAATAAACCCATCCTACCGCGCAGACGCAAGAAGCAATTACTTTGATACTCAGTAGATCACAAAAGCATAGTAACGGCTTCAGTCGTTCGGGTAAAAAGCGACTAAAGCCGCTACTACGAATATCCTTTCGGAAGTACTGATAATTACAGTAAATCACAGATTGAGCGGAATACTGACTTTAGTTTGCAATTTTACAAAGGCAAAGCGAACTGAAGTCCGTGCTCCGGCGCAAATTCATGATTTACTGAATTTACAATGTGATCAAGTTAGAAAAAAAGATATTGGCTGAGTTGGGATAAGCCTGACTTATGGAACCCACAAGCTAAACGCATCAGAGATTTTCCAGTTTCGATACCCATGTTCGACAGCATACTGAATAAAAGAAATTTCCAGATCAGGATCGCGCCCTACCAATATACCGCCTGGCTGGTTCCCATCCAAAAAGGCCCCTATATCTGTCGAAGCAATAAGGTTGTACTCTTTCCGATCACTCTCGCTCAGCAAAGATGCAACTCGAAAAGCAAATGGCCCGGTTGCAAACTCTGGATAAATTTCCTCATTGGCTTCGACAGCATAGAAAGGGTTTAAGGTCAGCACTCCGCGTGAAACTACTTTTAAACTAATTTTTTCCGCCTGCCAATGAACCTTGTATGAAAACCATACCCTTTCGGCGTTAAAAACGTTACGAACAAGCGCAATATCATTCATTCCAATAAGCGACAAATAGAAAACCAAGGCGATAAAGAATTGTAAAAAAATGCCATTAGGATTTGATTGTCCTTCAAAGCGCGAAATGGTATATATAGTTCCCAGGATAATCAATGGAATAGGCGCATAGAAATACTGATAAAAAGTAGGTGTCGGTAAAAATGAGCCGACAATGCAGAAGGTTGCCAGCAATGCAAAAAAAGCCGAGCTAAACTCCCAGGACTTATCCTGACTGTATTTTCGTAAAGCTGGGAGCACGACGAAAACAAATAACGAGATCAAAATTAACACATTAGCATTATTAGAAAACACATAATCCGACAAATACTTAATCTTTGAAAGCAAGTTCATACCATCTGTGAATCCATTTTCCAGCCGATAAAGTGTGTTTAGCCTGGCATATATTAAGTTGCCAAAAATAAAGTTTTTTGGAGCCAGGCAAAACAATACGATAGATGGCAGCATTGAAACTGCGCCGCCAAATGCAAAACAAAAAAACATCTTCCAGTAATCTTTTGCGTTCTTTATTTTTGGATGTACCTTAAATGTGAGTAGAAATGCTGGAATCAAAGTTACAAAGGATAAGCGTGTACCAATTGCCAAACCAAGTAATCCAGCGCTTATGGCAACCAAGGCATAAGGTTTATCATATTCGCCACTCTTATAATAGAACAAGGCGGCCAACAAGGTAAGGAATATCGAAACATCATGATTCCAGGCTAACCCGCTCACTGCTGCGAACAGGGGATTGGCGAGCAGGAATAAAGCAGCAAGTAAAGCCACACCCAGACGGACAAAAAAACTCTTTTTTCTGAATAAATAATACGTAATCAGAAAAATGGTTATAACGGTAAAGGTCCCAAATAGACTTGAGAACAATCTGGTATATAGCAGCCGAAATCCTGTTAATTTATCGATTAGCGCATAAACAAAGACAAGATTTGGCATGTGAAAGTATGCATAATCCCTGTAAGGTAATAGTCCTTTTGTCGCAAGCAGATACCCACTCGCAATAAACTGATGCTCATCGTGGTTATCCCCTGCCATCATTGATCGATTACAAATTAACAGGAAAGAAAAAATGCCGAGCAGAATAGTTACGATCACAAACACAATTGTCTTTATGTTGGGCTTTGTTTTTATCATACAAGCATTTCTTCCTGCTTCCCATACCTCTTCCTTATTTCCGGCAGGGAATAGTCATCTTATCTGCTCGATCGTCCTGCAAATAAAAGCACAACGAAGATCGAGATGAAATCTATTACGAGTAAAACCCATTCAAGAGGAGTAAGCACAATTGGCATGGATTTCAAGAGTTCGATTCCGACCGCCATCAATTGTGTAAAAATAAATATCCCGGTATGGGAAATGACGACAAAACGCCAGGCGCTCAATTTCCCGTTTTTTGACCTTGCCCGCTGAACGTACGTCTCATACCCAAGACCAATGGGGACTGTTTCCAAATTCTCACGGATATAAGTCGCCAGGTCTCGGACGCGAAAATCATTCTGCGCCCATGCGATGGCAAGGAAGGCCGCCAAAGGAGGATAAATCAAGGCGACTGTATCCGTTGATAATCCAAAGCTCAGGAAAATACCCGCCAATGTCAGGGTGATCGAGATGATCTGCTGTCGAAGTTCGATCCTTTTTAGAATCTCGCCGCGCAGGGAATTGTATTCCAAATCAACGCCATGTAAATCAGTTGTCTTAGCTTGTCTGGGTGGCATGTTCGCTCCTCTTACATGCTAACGTATTTCCTATTGAATAGAATGGACAGGATTGCTACTACCCACTATTAACTATTCACTAATTACTTCCCATACCTCTTTCTTATCTCCGGCAGGAAATAATCATTGAAGAAGCGGTCTGCATCGTAGTCGGGTTTCCAGCCCCAATCGGCGCGTGCGAGAGAATCGTCCACATCCTCGGGCCATGAATCAACGATGCCCTGTCGGCGCGGATTTGCGTTATAGGTGATGTTCGCGTCGGGGAAAGCCTTCAACGCGCGCTGACGGAATTCGTCTGCGGTGATCGCGAAGGCTGCGATGTTATACACGTTATTCGATAGGTTCTCGCGCGGCACATCCATGAGCATGAGCAGGGATTTGATCGCATCCGGCATGGCCATGAATGAAATTTTCGTATCGGCGCGCACAAAACACGAATACGGCTTGCCCTGCGCCGCAGCGTGGAGCATCTCCGGGCCGTAGTCACTCGTCCCGCCGCTGGGCAATGTAAAAGCGCTGACCAACCCGGGGAAGCGGATCGCCCTAAAGTCCAGCATGACCGGCGGTTTTTCATCCAAATGTTTTTGGCCGAAATATTTTCCGTAATACATCCCCAGCTTTTCACAATACAGCTTGTTACAGCCATACATCGTGTGCGGCGTGTTCCAATCATCCTCTTTCACCGCGCCAGCTTTTATTTTTTCTTCAAGACTCGCCATCCCATACGCGGCGATGGAACTTGGAAACAAAAACTTGACCGCCTTGCCGTATTTCTCAGAACGATACGCCGCCAGCATCAGCAATTGCATCGTGCCTTCCACATTGATGCGATGCGCCTCTTCCGTGGCCACCTCGGCCTTTGAAGAAAGCGAAGCCGCCAGGTGAAAAATAATATCGAAATCGTAATCGTAAAAAGTTTTGATCTTGTAAACCAGGTCCCCCTGCACATGCTCTGCTGAAAGCGCTTTGATCGAATCCGGCAGCGGCATAAAATCTGCCGTCACAATTTTATACCCGCCCCGCTTCGCCAACCCCTGTACCAACGCCTGCCCAATTTCACCGCACGCGCCAGTCACAAGCACTTGCTTCTCGCTCATGTTCGCTCCTTATATGCTAGAATGAAGTTCACATTATTTTACGACACAATCCATGAAAAACTGTTATCAAAAAAATCTTACGTCATTGCGAGGGCGATGCTCTTTCGCCCGAAGCAATCTCCTAATAACTTGGAGATTGCTTCGGGCTACCGCCCTCGCAATGACGATACTAATCACATCCTGCTCTGCATTGGATGCGATCAACGCAACGCCAATCCCCACTCCTGCGACGAAAACCCCGCTTCCTTCGCCGACCATAAACTGGTTCCCACCATCAGCCACGCCTACACTCGGGGTTTTATCCACCAACGCCCCCACCCCGGAGATGCGCCCCGGGCTCGGCACCACCCTACTCACTGACGATTTCTCCGACCCAGCCATCTGGGACCTGGCCGCATCCGACGAAGCCAGCGCAGCCATCGAAGGCAACCGCCTGACTCTCGCCGCGCAAAGCGGAGTGTATATGCTCAGCTTCCGCCACGGCGCTGTACTGGATGACTACTACGCGGAGCTCACCGCTCAAACAAATCTATGCCGCGGCAATGATGACTATGGCGTTCTTGTCCGCGCAAATGGCGGGGCATATTATCGTTTTGCATTATCCTGCAACGGAACTGCACATGTGGATAGAATGAGCCACGGAACACGCCTGTCTCTGCAAGCTCCCCTCCCAAGCGGTGACGTGCCTCCGGGCGCGCCGGGCGAAGTCCGCATTGGGATATGGGCAGTCGGCCCGGAGATGCGTCTGTTCCTGAATGGGCGTTATCAATTCAGCATCCGCGAACCGAGTTACCCAAGCGGAACCATCGGCGTCTTCGTTAACTCTGCTGGTGATACTGCGACAGTTGTATCCTTCTCCAATCTGGTGGTTCAGTCAGTGGACTATATCCTGCCAACCAGAACTCCGCTGCCGTAGGAAATTTACGATTTTGGATTTACGATTTTGAATCTCATTTTCCGCCTAAAGCGCTATTTACTAATTACTGATTACTCACCATTATGATTAACTCTTCGAATTTCATCCGCATCCCCTATACTCCCGACCTCACCGAAGGCGGGATTGCGTTTGCGATTCGGTCATTGCTGTATTCATTCGAGCATACAAGCAGTTCGCTTTACAACCGACTCCGTCATGTGGTGGCGGAAGCGGCAGTGGAACTGGCCTTTCGGCGTCACCTTTCGCAGCAGGATGTCCCCTTTGAGATAAGGTCGGCAACACCGTTCACCGACCCGGATAAATTCAACGTCGCGCTGGGCGGGCACCGCTGTGACATCAAATCCTTTCTCATTTCACACCGCGATCAAATTGCGGAAATGCGCCGAAACCCGGACGTAATCCTGAATGCGCCCGCGCTTGTCCCATCTGATCATCATGTGCTCGATGGAAATTTGGATAACGATCTGTACTTGTTCGCATTCCTTGCAGGGTTGACTGCGGCCTCGCAGGATGATCTCAGGAAAGTGATCGAAACAAGCCAGCCGCATTATCTGATCCACGCCATGCCGGCCAAGTGGCGCAAGCCGCTGAAATGGAATCCGCTTGGGCCGCTGGTCTTGAAATCTGAATCAGATGAGGAAATGCTGGTCGAAGTCAGCGGGCAGGATTCAGGTCGGGGGTTTCTGACGCGGGTGGTTCATTTGCCGGCAAAGATGCGCGTAACGGTCGAGGATTCCTTTTATTCGGTTACATCCATCCACGTCAAAAATATGCCTTCGGCGCGGCTGGGGATTCATAGCCCCATATATAAGGAAGCGCACGTCATCTCAGCGTTGGACTGGGGGAATATTTGGGTTTACGGCCTGGAGATCATCCTGCCGGGATTTATTTCACGCGCAGAGTTTCGCCAGCGCGCGAATATGATCGCGCCGAATTCGCGGGTATTCCAATACGACCGAACGAAAACGAAAAACCTGGCTGTGCCTGTTTCGAGCTTGAATCCGTTACAGGATTTGTTTGCGCGCGTACGGGAATGGAAAGCTGTGTAGTTTGGAACGCGGACTGAAGTCCGCACTCCGATATAAAACCCCCATAATTGACCATAAATCGGCCCGATTTTTCCCTTGCGGATTTGTTTTTAAGGTAATATCATGAATATAGAACATGGAATCTACAAAACAAACACCCGTTTCAAAGCCTGACCCGAAGCCGGCGCGAAAGTCCGCAGCCAAACTGCGGCCTGTGAATGCGGTTACCACCACGCTGGGCGTTGCGCTCCTGCTTGCGACTCTCTTCACCGCATGGACTCCCAACAGCCTGTTCACCGGCAACTTGCAGGAACAGTTGCGCTTGATCCTCACGCCTCAAGCGGGACCGAATACGGTCATCACCACGCCCCTGCCGCAACTACGCATCGGCATTGTCGCGGGTCATAACGGCAATGATTCGGGCGCGGTCTGCATGGATGAAAACAATGAGGTCACACTGACCGAAGCGGAAGTCAACCTGAATATCGCCAACCTCGTGCAGAAGAACCTGGTCGCGGCGGGGTATCAGGTGGACTTGCTCAACGAGTTCGACACGCGCCTGAACGGGTATCGCGCCGTGGTGCTCGTTTCCATTCATAATGATTCATGTGAATATGTTAATGATGA
Source organism: Chloroflexota bacterium (assembly GCA_016234535.1). Classification (GTDB taxonomy): domain Bacteria; phylum Chloroflexota; class Anaerolineae; order Anaerolineales; family Villigracilaceae; genus Villigracilis. Next base: position 10,361 of record JACRBH010000066.1, on the reverse strand, counting down.
AGCAACCGGTTTCAAAGTGGCTTCTTCGCTCGAAACACATGATGTAAACCGCGCGCAGCGTCTCACCGCCTGCCTTGTGGATAGATATGAGCACACCACCGGTTTGACCTTCCACGCGGGCAGTATCACCGGGGATATGACCCAATATCACGCCTTTTCTGAAATCGACCCGAATACGATCACGGCCATTATCGAAACCGGCTTTTTGAACCTTGATCGTGAAATACTTACAAAAGAAACTGAACGTGTGGCACAGGGCGTCACACAGGGTATCCTGTGTTTCGTCAACAACGAGAGCGTGCCGCCGACACCGGCCCCAACCTTTATCCCATGAGCAAATCAACCGTTCCTGTGCGCCGAATCTTTTTGTTCGCAGTGTTGATCTTTTTCCTGATCTGTACTGTAGTCGCGGTCGCAGCGTGGACGGCAACATCGTATCCGGTGTTTGGGCTGAACAGCCCGGTCACACCGCTACCGACCCATGCAAGTCCGTTTGCTTTTATACAGATTGCAAAGCCCGCAATAATCCCTGCCCCGACTCTTCAACCAGAGACTGCTCTTGAACCTGCGGTAGTTGCAAGGATCGTTTCGGCTGCCCCATCTGTGGACAGCGCGCCGGTTGAAGCACCCGCACCCAATTATGATGGGAACAAATACATTCTGGTGGACATCTCGGAACAGCACATGTATGTATATGAAGGAGACGCACTGGTCTATAGCTTTGTCTCGTCCACTGGCATGAACAACGCCACCCGTGTGGGAATGTTCAGTGTGCTGGATAAAATTCCGAGCGCCTATGGCGGGACGTGGAATATCTGGATGCCGAACTGGCTTGGCATTTACTATGCGGGCAGTTTGGAAAATGGAATCCACGCTTTGCCGATCCTGTCAAACGGGGCGACTTTGTGGGAAGGTTATTTGGGCGTGCCCATTTCCTATGGCTGCGTGGTGCTTGGAACCTATGAGTCGCAACTGCTCTATGATTGGGCCGAGATCGGCACACCCGTGGAAATTCGATGGTAGCGCATCGCCTGTAATTGATCTGCGAATGTTTACATGTTTACTTGCATCCCTGTGTATTTATAACGAAGGTGACCTATGAATGATCGTTTGGTTGAATCCCGTGAAGCTTTATCGTATGCCCGTCAGGCTTTGAAGAATGGAGCGGTTGCAGAAGCGCGTCAGTGGGCGCAGCGCGCCTCGGAGCTTGCGCCTCACAGCGAAGACCCGTGGCTGGTGCTGGCTGCGGTTGGAAATCCGCGCGAAAGTGTGGAGTATATTCGCAAGGCGTTGGCGGTGAACCCGGAGAGTCCGCGCGCAAAGAAGGGCATGGAATGGGCGGCACGGAGATTGCTCGACGACACATCCAAAGATGGAGTCAGCCCGGAGAAACAGGATCAGGCCAGGGTCTCGTCAGATGCGGAAACCAATGTCCCGGGAAAAATCGTAAGTGAGAAAAATCCAAAGAAGCGCAACCTGCTCCCCATCCTGTTGATCGTGATGGGCTGCGCTGTCTTTCTGTTTGCAGCATGGTGGTCAGCATTGAATTCGCCTGTGCTGGCTTCCATCATAAATATGGCCGCACCAAAACCGACGCAGCCGGTTATGCACTTGCAATCGTTCGCGCAGGTTGATATTGCCAAACCAGTCATGGTGAACGCGCCGGTCATATCGCAACCCGCAGTTCAAGCGGGCACACCAACTGCGACATTGATTCCAGCGCCAACGGCAACGAGTCAAGCGGAGGCCACTGCTACTCACGCAATCGAAGCCGTGGTTGTTCCAGCAGATCCCCAGGGGAGTGATGCTGTGGTTGTCCCCTCAAGTACGGCTGTTGCGCCAGTTGCGACCCAGCCTGAAGAGACGGGCGTGCCTGGCGGAGTCTCGGCCGAGATCGTTATGGATACTCCAACATCCGAATACGCCGCGCCGACGGCTGAGGCTTACGTCCCTCCATCAACGACGGGGAGCGGCCACTGGATCGATGTTGACCTTTCGCAGCAGCGTGTGTATGCCTATGATGGCGATACGGTTGTAAATTCCTTTGTTGTTTCAACCGGCACCTGGCAAACACCCACTGTGACCGGGCAATACCATGTTTGGATCAAACTGCTTTCAACACCCATGTCTGGGCCGGGCTATTATTTACCGGGCGTTCCATACACAATGTATTTTTACAAAGGCTATGCCCTGCACGGCACATACTGGCATAATAATTTCGGCACGCCCATGAGTCATGGCTGTGTCAATCTCTCCATCCCGGATGCGGAGTGGTTGTATAACTTCTCTTCGGTCGGGACTTTGGTGAATGTGCATTATTAGTGTGAAGGAAACACGTAAACAAGTAGACAGGTAAACAGGTTTTGTAGTTGAATACTTTATCGCGGCGCGACTTTTTGAAATTGAGCGGAATAGGGCTGGCAGGGCTGCTTGCGCCTCCGCTCAATTTTCTTGTGGAAGATCCCTTCATTAACCAACAGGGACGCGTGACCACGCGCACGATCTGGATGTACGACCGCCCATCCTATGATGCCGCGCAGGTAAAAATATGCCAGCGTGATACGCTGGTAAACATCACCAACACTGCCATCAGCAATGACGAGTCCACTCACAACCGCGTGTGGTATGAAATCGGCAGCGAGGGTTATTTATATTCCGGGAACATTCAACCCGTCCGCACGATCCTGAATGCGCCGCGCATGGATATTCCCAAAGCGGGGCTGCTGGCCGAAATCAGCGTGCCATACACGGATGCGCACGAAGCCCCAGATCAAGCCTCCCAAGTGGCATACCGCATGTATTACGAGACCACACTTTGGGTCAAAGCTGTGATGACTAATCCGCTGGATGGGCAGGTTTGGTATCAGGTGCGCGACGATAAATGGGATAAGTTATATTACGCGCGTGCGGAGCACATCCGCATTATGAACGTGGAGGAACTTGCTCCGCTCTCGACGGACGTCCCGGATAAAAATAAAAAAATTCAGGTACGATTAACCGATCAATTGGTGATCGCTTACGAATATAATTCGCCTGTATTCGTCACGCCTGCTTCTACGGGCGGTATTTTACGGATCGGTACATACACCACACCCAACGGAAATTTCGTCACATTCTACAAACGTCCCTCACGCCACATGGCCACAGGCGACATTGCCGCCAGCGGCTTTGACCTGCCCGGCGTACCGTGGGTGCAATACATCACCAAAAGCGGAATTTCATTCCACGGCACCTACTGGCATAATGACTTTGGCCGCCCACGCTCACACGGCTGCATTAATCTTTCCATGCAATCTGCAAAGTGGCTCTACCGCTGGACATCTCCTCAAGTGCCCACAGGAAAAGAATTTTCACACGGGTACGTCGGGACCAATGTGGAAATCATAGTGTAAGAATATCAACAGGATACATCGTCCGCAACAAACATGACAAATCTTCCGCTTTCCCGCCGTGACTTTTTAAAACTTTCCGCTTCGGGCGCACTCGCGTTTGTTCTCTCCGAAATGGGCCTTGGCCGCGCTTTGGCCGCTCCCCCCGCCTCGCAGGGACGCATCACCTGGAGCGGCATCCCGCTATATGACGCGCCCTCATTAAATGCAAACCAGCTTCATCTTTTTGGGATCGATAAAGTCGTTGAACTGCTGGGTGAAGTGGAGGGGGATGCAGGCTACGGCAACCCGTTCAACAAAATCTGGTATCAACTGGACGGCGGCTATACCTACTCAGGCTGGATCCAACCCGTCGAAACAAAATACCAAAAACCAGTTTATGAAATCCCCGCCACGGGCCTGCTTGGCGAGATCACCGTCCCGATGAGTCTCACTTATGTTGACCCATATTTTTACGCAAAGAACAAACATCGTTTGTATTACGAAACCACGCATTGGATAAAGAAAGTGGTCATCACACGTGAAGAGAAAAGCATCTGGTACGAAATCTATGACAATGTGCTTAAGCAGTCTTTTTACGTCCCTTCCCATAACATGCGCATCATCCCGCCCGAGGAACTGACCATGCTTTCTCCGGAGATTCCCGCCGCTGACAAATTGATCCATGTAGACCTTGCATCCCAAATGGTCACCGCTTTCGAAGGGGACAAGATGGTATTTTCTCAACGATGTTCGAGCGGTCAGCAAGGAACAGATACACCGTCGGGCGATTTCGGTACCTATCACAAAGGTCCGTCCATTCACATGACCAATCAAGGCGATGCTGTGAATAATATTTACAATCTAGCCGGCGTGCCGTGGTGTTCGTTCTTTACCGGCTCTGGCCATGCATTTCACGGAACCTATTGGCACAATGACTATGGCCGCCCGCGCAGTCACGGCTGCGTCAACCTGCCTTCATCGGCATCCAAATGGCTATATCGCTGGACCAGTCCGCAGGTCCCGCCTGAAGAGGATTATTTGCAGCTGCCCGGCGAGGGGACGCGCATCCAGATCGTTTAATTCATCCACATTTATTAAAAGGAGAATCAATGAATCCAGCCTTTCAATCCAACCAGTATTTACTCAAGCGGCAGGTGTTCGCTTTGGCCGGCAAATTCCGTTTCTACGACCCGAGCGGAAAACTTATGCTTTTCAGCGAACAGAAAATGTTCAAACTGCGCGAAGATATCCGCGTATTTTCAGATGAAAGCAAAGCGCAGGAAGTATTGATGATCAAAGCGCGCCAGATCATTGACTTCTCCGCCGCGTATGATGTGGTGGACAGCGGCACAGGCCAAAAAGTCGGCGCACTCCGCCGCAAAGGCCTGGCCTCCATGCTGCGTGATGAATGGGAAATCCTCGATGTTGGCGATAATGTCATCGGCTCATTATTCGAAGACAGCATGGGGCTGGCATTGATACGCCGCTTCCTGAGCAACCTCGTCCCGCAGAACTATGACATCACCATGGGTACTGACCGCGTGGCCGATCTCAAACAAAACTTCAATCCTTTCACCTATGAGTTGAATTTGGATTTCAGCATGGACATCCACCATCGCCTTGACCGCCGCATGGGAATTGCCGCCGGGATTCTATTGGCCGCCGTTGAAGGAAGACAGAGTTAATTTATATCATGTCGTTGTGAGGAGCGCTCTTGCGACGAAGCAGCCCCTAAAGCAGGAGATTGCTTCGGGCTGCCGCCCTCGCAACGACATATCTAATCATTATGCCAAATCAACCTCTCTTTGCCGGACTTGTAATAGATGAATCAGGCCGCCTCGCGGAATCTGCTTTCATTGGAAATGAACCCTGTTATGTTGTGGACGATTCGGGATTCCGCCGCCACATCCCCGCCGAACAGGTGGACCGCGCCGTGCTCGCACAAATGGCGGAAATGATGAAAGGCAGCGAGGAATTCCTTTCGGAGCAAACCGCCAAAATGCTTGGGCAGGAAGATCCATTCTCCAAGGCGATCATCGAACAACAGCTCAAGAACATAGACAAGCAATTCGATGCGCTCATGCAAAACGGCATCCCGGAAGATATGCGCGCCTATCTCGGCATGATGGGCTTTAAAGTGGTCATCAATTATCATGGCGAAGTACTGCGGGTGGAGCAACCCGGAAGAACGGGAGATGGCGATGAAGGCGGCGATGAATAACGTATAAAAGACGTTATCGGTAATTAGAAAAAACGTCCCGAAGGTTGTTATTCGGCATTAAATTTAATCGCTCAAACCTTCGGGACGGTGGCATATAAGTTATTTCCGATAACATCTAAAATACACGGCAGGCAGAACAATAATTGGTGATAGAATATTCAAAATAATAAAAAGCCCCTAACGGGCTTTTTCTATGTAAGCATAAAACGCAAGGATGTCCACCCGTCAATGAAATATAACTTCCGCCTTTTCTGGCGCACCTTCCATCGCTCCTTCTTCGCCGCAAAAAACACCACCGCCCGCCTCACTCGAAAACGCATTATCTTCCTTGCGCTCTTCTATATCGTCTGGCCGCTCGGCTCGCTCATGCACTGGTTCTTCTTCTGGCTGGACGATGTTCTCTTCCCCGCATATAAAAATCACCCCATCGAAAAGCCGTTGTTCATCCTCGGCAACCTGCGCAGCGGATCAACCTTCCTGCACCGTCTGCTCTCCCGCGACTCGCAAACCTTCACCAGTTTAACCACGTGGGATATTTACCTGACTCCGTCTGTTACACAAAAGAAGATCACGCAATTCTTTGCGCGGCTTGATACAAAATATTTAAACAACGCCATTCATCGTCTGCTTCACAAATTTGACGATGCCACACTTGGCAAATTAAAGATTCATCCCATTTCATTCTTCCAACCCGAAGAGGACGAAAATATTCACCTGCATATTTGGGACGGCTACTTCGTCACATTCCTTTTCCCCTTCATGGATGAGATGCCAAACTATCAGCATTTCGACGAAGCGCTCAGCCCCGAACATAAACGCCGCATCATGACCTTTTACAAATCCATGGTGCAGCGTCACATGTATGCAACGGGTAAAAAATATTACGTTGCGAAGAATCCAGCTTTCAGCGCGAAGATCGAAACGCTGGCCGAATTCTTCCCCGAGGCACGCATCATCTACCTCGCCCGCAATCCACTGGATATGCTGCCGTCCACCGTTTCATGGATCAACTATGCGCGGCGGCAATTCACCGATCCCGTTGCTGGATTCCATTATCTGGATGAGATCGTGGACATGACCAAACACTGGTACAGTCACCCACTTAAATATCTGGATGCGCATCCATCGCCCCGACACCTGATCCTGAAATACGATGACTTGATCCAGCGACCGGAGCACGTCATCCGCGCGTTCTATGAACAATTCGGCTACCCCGATAAACCCGGCCTGCCCATCATCATTGACCAGGCCGTAAAAGAGACCCTCATTTTTAACAGCGACCACACCTATTCATACGAAGAAATGGGCTTCACCCGCGAGCAAATTGTGGAAATGTACCCTGAGGTCTTCAGGCGATTCAACTTTGAAACACGCGAGCCGGTCGTTACCAAAAGCATCCCAGTGGAAATATAAAAAGCAAACAAAAAAGAGAGCCTCGAATGAAGCTCTCTTTTTGATTCCTGATTATTTTTCGTTCCTGCTTTTCGAAACACCACGCTTTGCGGGAGCCTTCTTTTCTGCCAGCGACTTCTTCACCGGAGTTTTCTTAACAGGCGCCTTTGCCTTCACAACGCGTTTCTTCTTTTCAGGCGCTATAACGACTTCCTCTTCAACAACCTCATCATCTACAACATTTGCATTTTCTGCAATAATCCTTTCGCGGCGAGGGCGCGCAGTCTGTTCAACTGGCTTGATCTGATATTGCTCTTCCCATCCATCTGCAAGAGCAAACTGCAACCTGCCATAACGGATAAGCAGCATCAGTATGCCGGCAACTCCCATCAAGAACGAAACCAGCATCGAATATGTGACAAATGAATCGCCGATACGGGGCTGATCCGGGCGGAAGAATTCAATGAACGCACGGATAAAACCAGCCGAGATCAGCCAACCGGAGAAGATCGCGCCGGGTTTCATCCTGTCTGCATATTGGCGGGAAATCCATAACAACAATAATGCCAGCAGAATATTCAAGATCATCTCATAGGCAAAAGTCGGATGGAAACGAGTCCCATCCACGGAATATTGACTCAAATCTGCATACTGCGGGAGGCGGTGCTGGGCGTCAATGGAAATACCCCAAAACAACTTCGTCGGCGGACCGTACAGTTCCTGATTAATAAAATTCGCAGGTCGCGCTAACGCCTGGCCGATCAATGCCGCCGGAGCAATCGCATCAAGAAAGAGCCAGAAATCCATTCCATTATTCTTTAGATAAAAATACAACGCGATCCCGCCAAAGAGCAATCCGCCAAAGAAATGCAATCCGCCCTCGGGGATATTGATGATCTTGATCGGGTCATCAATATAGTAACGACTCCCTCCAAGAATGCTGTTCAGAACATACCACAAACGAGCGCCAATAATACCCACCGGCAAAACCCAAATCAGAGCGTCCCAAACGCTCTCGCCATTCTCACCACGGCGTTTGATCTCCCGTTCCGCAATAAGCGCACCAACCACCGCGCCAAACATCACCAGCACGCCATACCAGCGCAAAGTAATCGGGAGATTAAATAACTTAAACGAAAAAATTACAGGGTCTATCATCAATACCTCGCGAATTAAATTTCGAAGATTATATCATCCAACCATCACGAAGGTTTCTTTCCGAAACTTTTTGGAGCAGGGGGAACAAATCAGACAATTATCGTAATAAATAACTTACAGAAAAACAAAAATAAAGTACGTTTGTCATATAACATAGTGATTAATGACACATCCATAAATTTGTGTAAATTCTTACAATACCCGTAAACGTTTACCCCGACAGTCAACTATTAACTGGAGAAATTCATGCTCCGTATCAACCGACAAACTGACTACGCTGTTCGAGTCATATTGGCGCTTTCCAAAAAAGGCACAAGCAAACGCGTGCCCACTGCCGAAATCGGTCACGAAATGCTGATTCCCCCCTCGCTTCTCCAGCGTATCGTGGCAGAGTTGGCAGGCGGTGGCTTCATCCTCACCCAGGCTGGGCGCGACGGCGGCATCACCCTCGCCCGCGAACCAAAAGAGATCACCATGCTTGAGATCGTGGAATACTTTGAAGGCGAGATATATCTTTCCGATTGTGTCTTAAAACCCGGCGAATGTCCATTTGACAGGAAATGCCCTGTTCACTGCCAATGGGTGCGGCTAAAAAACATACTACGCGATGAAATGGCGCGCATTACATTCGAACAACTTGTGGAAGAAGGCAGCCTGATCGAATCCAACCTGACGAAAAACGCCTCAAACTACCCGCATCCTGTTTCTGTTACGAACAACATTTTGCTCACCTCCGACATCCCTGCATGAACAAATACCTTCTGAACGGCTTTTATGCCCTGTTTGCCGTCATCGTAATCTCAGCTTTTGCCTTCAAGATATTCCAACCGATCAAGGTCTTACCGCGTATGCAGCTCGCTCCGGCTTTCAACCTAACAGACCAAAACGACGAACATTTCACCAGTGAGGAACTGCGAGGAAAATTCGTCCTTTACACCTTCACATACACCAACTGTCCCGCTCCCTGCTATAACCTCAACACCACCATGCAGGAAGTGCAATCACGTTTAAGTGAAGTGGAACTTGGCGACGTTGATGTTGCCTTCGTCACCGTATCTTTTGACCCGGACCGCGATACCGCCGCAGTATTAAAAACCTATGCCGAGGCCATTGACGCAGACACAACAAAATGGAGTTTTGCCACCACCACGAACAAGTCCCTGCTTAAGACCATCATCGGCGCGGGCTTTGAAACCTACTATGAAGATAATGGTGATGGCGAGTTTTCATTCACCCCATCCTTTGTGCTTGTAGATGGCTGGGGCATCGTGCGTGCCGAATATCGTTACCAGACTGAAGTACCCGATACAGACCGCATCCTGCGTCATCTGGGTGTCCTTGCAGAAGAAGTCAGTAACAGCACGGGCACATCCAAACTCGCGTACGAAGCCGCGCATTTATTTTTATGCTACGCGCCATAAATTAACAGGAATCAGATAACTCATGAAATTCAAAGCTGCCATCGTCATTGGTGTGGTTATCGCGGGGTTGGCTGCGGGTGTTTATTTTTTCCGTCCGCACACATTCCACGGAACGGTTATTCAGTCACCCGATCCATCCTATAACTTCACACTGACAAGCGCCAATGGCAATGTTTCGCTGAGCGATTATCGCGGCAAACTGGTTCTTGTCTATTTCGGCTACACCTTCTGCCCGGATATTTGTCCCGCCACACTGGCGAATGTCGGGCAGGCCCTGAAAAAACTGGGCGATGACAAGGCCAGTCAGATCCAAACGATCATGGTCTCGCTGGACCCTGAACGGGATACCCCGGAAAAACTGGCCGAGTACGTGGCGCATTTTCATCCATCCTTTATTGGCATTACAGGTTCGAACGAAAAACTGGCAGAGGTCACATCTCTTTACGGCATCTTTTACGAAAGAAGCCAGGGGAGCACGGAAGAGAACTATTTGATAGATCACACTGCCACATTGCTTGTCATTGACCGCGAAGGTTATTTGAAATTGGTATTTCCATTCGGCGTGACCGTGGATGAGATCGCCGATGATCTGAAATATATGCTAAGGCAATAACGGAGGTGAAACTGCAACAGCGTAAGAAAACCCCCTTTTTCCACTCCGCAATTTGCGGGGCCGCGCGAAGCGGCAGATCCAAAATCCATTATTTCATGAGGAGAATGAAACATGGCAAAAAAAGATAAAGATGACGAAGACTTCCGCCCAACCGGCACAATCGCAGTATTGGCGATCTTTGTCGT